>NZ_JBFAYF010000039.1:47075-99366 GCF_040681165.1 Actinoplanes sp. NPDC051851
GACCCCGAGCCCGACCCCGACGACCAGCCTGACCCCGAGCCCGACCCCGACGACCAGCCTGACCCCGAGCCCGACCCCGACGACCAGCCTGACCCCGAGCCCGACCCCGACGACCAGCCTGACCCCGACGACCAGCCCGGCCATGGCCCCGAGCCCGAGCCCGAGAGTGCCCCTCTCGATGCTCAACCGGATATTTCGGGAAATGTCCGTTTCTTGGAGTCCGGCGATCAGGCTGCTGAGCCCGAGCCGGTCGACGAGCCCGGGGACGCGGACGACGCCTACGAAGCCGCTGACCCCGGCGACGACCGCGACGGCGTTGGCGACCGTGACGAGGATGAGCTCCCGGTGGGGAAGGCGCCTCGTGCTCTGACCCTCGCCGCGCTGGTGGCCGAGTTGCGTACCGTGGTCGTCTCGGCGGAGGAGACGCCCAGCCGGCGCCGGGCCGCGGCCGCCGAGCTCGCTCGTCTCGCCGTCGCCGGTGTGCCCGGAGCGCACCCGGACGAGTGGTGGGGCCTGCGCCCGCTCTCCGACGACCGGCCCCTCGTGGCCGACGGCGAGCCGGTCAAGGTGACCCCGTCCGCCATGGAGAGTGCCCTCCGCTGCAGCCTGCGCTGGCTGCTGGAGCGGCACGGCGGCGCCGCGCCCACCGGGCCTGCCCAGGGCATCGGCAACCTGGTGCACGCCGCCGCGATGCTCGCCGAGGACGCCAACGCCGACCGGGAGAAGCTGGTCGAGTACGTCTCCGCCCGGTTCGACTCGATCGAGCTGGCCGCCCGCTGGCTCGCCGGGCCGGAGCACGACCGGGCGCAGAGCATGGTCGACAAGCTGCTCCGCTGGCTGGCGGTGAACCCGCGGCGGCTGCTGGCGATCGAGCACGAGTTCACCGTCCGGCTGGAGGACGAGCACCGGCCGGTCCAGCTCACCGGCCGGGTGGACCGGCTGGAGATCGACGACGAGGGCCGGCTCGTGGTGATCGACCTGAAGACCGGCAAGAGCACCGCGCTCTCCGCCGACGTGGCCGAGAACCCGCAGCTCGCCGGCTACCAGGCGGCCGTCGAGGCGGGTGCGTTCGCGGACTACGGGGAGGCCTCCGGCGGGGCGGCGCTGGTCCAGCTCGGCCCGGGGAAGGACGCCCGGGAGCAGATGCAGGTCCCGCTCGACGAGGCCGCCGACCCGCAGTGGGCGTACGCCATGGTCCGCCGGACGGCCGAGACGATGGCCGCGTCCACCTTCTCCGCGGTCGCGAACAGCCGGTGCCGGGTCTGCCCGGTCCGCACCAGCTGCCCGGTCTCCGGTAAGGGCCGCCAGGTGGTCGAGCCCCCGAAGAGGCGAGCCCCGGAGGACGGCCGATGACGCCGAAGCGGCGAGACCCGGAGGGCGGCCGATGACGCCGCCGCGCAGTGCCCGCGCCGATGCCGGGCCCCGGTACACCCCGGCCGAGCTGGCGAAGCTGCTCCGGCTGCACCAGCCCACCGACGAGCAGGCCGCGATCATCGCGCACCCGAACACCGAGCCGCTGCTGGTCGTCGCGGGCGCCGGGTCCGGCAAGACCGAGACCATGGCGTCCCGGGTGGTCTGGCTGGTCGCCAACGGGTACGTCCACCCCGGCGAGATCCTCGGCCTGACCTTCACCCGTAAGGCCGCCGGCGAGCTGGCCCATCGGGTGCGTACCCGGGTCGGCCAGCTGATCCGCCGCCTCGGCCGGGACGACGCGTTCGCCGGTGAGGCCACCATCTCCACCTACCACTCGTACGCCGCCCGGATCGTCACCGAGCACGGCCTGCGCGGCGGGTTCGAGCCGTCCGCCCGGCTGCTCACCGAGGCGGCCCGCTGGCAGATCGTCGACTCGCTGGTCCGGTCGTACACCGGGGAGATGACCGGCCTGAACCGCGCGCCCGGCACGGTGACCGACGACGTGCTCGCGCTCTCCGCCGAGCTCTCCGAGCATCTGGTGGCCCCGGACGCGCTGGCCGCCTGGACCGGCCGGTTCTACGCCGAGGCGCAGTCCTTCCCCGGGCGGATGTACCGGGACGTCTCCGACGTGCTGCGCCGCCAGCAGCACCGGCTCACCCTGCTGCCCCTGGTACGCCTCTACGAGCAGCGCAAACTCGACCTGGAGGCGATGGACTTCGGCGACCAGATGGCCCGTGCCGCCCTGGTGGCGCGGGACCACCCCGAGGTCGGCGAGATCGAGCGGGGCCGGTTCCGGGTGGTGCTGCTGGACGAGTATCAGGACACCAGCCACGCCCAGGTCACCATGCTGAACAACCTCTTCGGCGGCGGGCATCCGGTGACCGCGGTCGGCGACCCCTGCCAGTCGATCTACGGCTGGCGCGGGGCCTCGGCCGGCACCCTGGAGCGCTTCCCGGAGGAGTTCACCGACCGGTCCGGGCGGCCGGCCTGGACCCGGAGCCTGACCCGGAGCTGGCGGAACCGCCCGGAGATCCTGCGCGTCGCGAACACCCTGGCCGCCCCGCTGAACGCCCGGGTCGGCACGCTGCGCCCGGCCGAGCGGGTGGCCGAGGCGGTCGGCGGCCGCACGGTCAGCTGCGCACTGCTCTCCACGTACGCCGACGAGGCCACCTGGATCGCCGACACCATGCTGACCGCGTGGCGCCTCGCCGCCGGGATGCCCAGGGCGCTCCCCGAGGAGATCCCGCTGGACGGGCGCCCGACCAGCGCTGTCCTGGTCCGGGTCCGCAGCCAGATCCCGGTGATCGAGGAGGCGCTGCGGTCCCGGGGCCTGCCGGTCGAGGTGGTCGGCCTCGGCGGTCTGCTGGACACCCCCGAGGTCCGCGACGTGGTCTGCACGCTGCGGGTCCTCGCCGATCCGACCGACGGCGCCTCGATGCTCCGCCTGCTCACCGGGGCCCGCTGGCGGATCGGCCCGCGCGACCTGGTCGCCCTGCACCGCCGGTCCCGGGCGATCGCGGCCGCGCGCGCGACGAACCGGGACGGCGAGGACGACGAGCCGACGGCCGACCGGCTGGACGACGCCACGCTGGTCGAGGCGATGGCGGACCTCGGGCCGGCGGCGCAGTACTCCCCGGAGGGGTATCCGCGGTTGCGGGCGTACGCGAGGGAACTGGCGGCGCTGCGGCAGCGCCTGGACCAACCGCTGCCCGACCTGCTCGCGGACATCGAACGGACCGTCGGCCTGGACGTCGAGGTCGCGGTCCGCGGCTGGGCGGCCGGCGACGCGGGCCTGGCCCGCGGCCACCTGGACGCGCTCGGCGCGGCCGCCACCCGTTACGTCAGCGAGAACGAGAGCGGCACCCTGACCGGTTTCCTCGCCTTCCTGGCCGCCGCCGAGGAGGAGGAGCGCGGCCTGGAACCGGGCCAGGTCGACGTGGTCGAGGGGGCGGTGCAGATCCTCACCGCGCACGCCGCGAAGGGCCTGGAGTGGGACGTGGTCTCGGTGGCTGGTCTCTGCCGCGGCGTCTGGCCGGGTCAGTCCCGGGCCAGCGACCACTACCTGGGCGGGATCGGCGTGCTGCCATTCCCGCTGCGCGGCGACGCCTCCGGTCTGCCCGTTCTGGATTTCGGCGAGGCGGTCGAGCAGAAGGACGTCAACGCCGCGCTGGGCGCCTTCGCCCGGGCCTGGCGCGAGCACGACGAGCGTGAGGAGCGCCGGCTGGCGTACGTCGCGGTGACCCGCCCGCGCCGCCTGCTGCTCGCCTCCGGCTACTGGTGGGGCGACGGCGTGAAGCGTCCGCGGGGCCCGTCGGTCCTCCTCGACGAGATCCGCGCGACCTGTGCGGAGGGCGCCGGCGTGGTCACCGTCTGGACGCCGGAGCCGGCGCCGGGCGAGACCAACCCGAGCGACGAGGTGGTGGCGACCGCCGAGTGGCCCGCCGACCCGCTCGGCCTGCGCCGTCCCGCGATGGCCGCGGCCGCCGACCTGATCCGCCGCATGATCGCCGATCCGGACGCCTCCGCCGCCGAGGCCTTCGCCGATCTCGCCGCCGCCGATCCGGAGATCGCCGCGCGCGCCGGCTTGGCGGCCGACCTGACAGATCTCACCCCTTCTCCGGTACGCCCGGAGCCCGTCCCCTCGGACGATCCCCGTCGCGATCGGGCCGGACGGGCCGCCGCGGCGTCCGCCGCCGACCGGGTGACCGCGGCCGCCGACCCGGACATCGCCCGCTGGCGCCGGGAGGCCCGGCTGCTGCTCGCCGAACGGGACGAACGTGCCCGCCGCGACGGCCCGATCGAGGTGGCCCTGCCACCGCACCTCTCGGTCTCTCAGCTGGTCGTGCTCCGCCGCGACCCGCAGGCGCTGGCCCGCTCCCTGCGCCGCCCGCTGCCGCACCGCCCGGCCCCGTACGCCCGCCGCGGCACCGCTTTCCATCTCTGGCTGGAGCAGCGTTTCGGCGCCGTCCGCCTGCTCGACATCGACGAGCTGCCCGGCGCCGCCGACGACGCCGCGGCCGCCGACGAGGAACTGGCCGCCCTGCAGGAGGCGTTCCTGACCGGCGAGTGGGCCGACCGCACCCCGGTCGAGGTGGAGGTCCCGTTCGCCACCACGGTCGCCGGCGTGGTGGTCCGGGGCCGGATGGACGCGGTCTTCGCCGATCCGGACGGCCACTTCGACGTGATCGACTGGAAGACCGGCCGTCGCCCCACCGGCGCCGAGGCCGAGGCCGCCGCGGTCCAGCTGGCCGCGTACAGGCTGGCCTGGGCGACCCTGGCCGGGGTGCCGGTCCGGCACGTCCGGGCGGGCTTCCACTACGTCCGCGAGCAGGTCACCGTCCGCCCCCTGGACCTGATGGACGCACCGGCCCTCGCCGCCCTGCTCGCCGAGATCCCCGAGGAGTCCCCGTAGGCCGCCGGGAGCAGGCGGAGTCTCTAAAGCCCGGGTGCCGAGATCCCGGGGGTCCCCTGAAGCCCGGGCGCCGCGAGCAGGTGGAGGAGGGCGGCGGCGTAGGCGTGCTCCGCGCTCTCCGCCACGAACGCGTGCGACTCGCCCGACAGGGAGATCCGTGCCACGAAACCGTCATCCTCCCGGGTCAGTCCCCGGAACGTCTCGCCGAGCATCTCCCGCAACTGGTCCTCACGGGGCAGCCAGGCAACTTCATCGATCTCCACGTCGTCGAGCGCCCACTCGGTCGTCCCGTTGAAGCCGATCATGCGCCCCTCCGGCCGTTCGTGGACCTGGATCGTCATGTTGCTGAGTACGAAGACCTCGTCGTCGAGACCCCGGTCGGGTACCGCGAATCGATCCCCCAACCGGGGCTGCCAGGCCAGTCCCGTCGCGCTGAGCTGCCGTGCGACTTGTACGCCGAGCACTTCTCGACCCCCTTCCGCGTGCTAGGCTCGTCCCGTTGTCAGTTTGGTTCCCAAGTACTCAGGAGCGCCTGTGGGGAAGTCTGCCCCAGGCGCTCTTTGTCGTAACCCGGGTTTCTCCGGTACGGGCGATCAGTACGGCGACACGAGTCCCGCAGAATGCGGGTCTTATTACCTCGTTCACGTCCATAATGGGCGGGAACGATCGACCGTCGAGGAGACGATCATGGTTACCGGCGTTGTGAAGTGGTTCAACGCGGACAAGGGCTTCGGGTTCATCACCCCCGACGACGGCGGCGCCGACGTCTTCGCCCACTTCTCCGCGATCCAGATGTCGGGCTACCGCAGCCTGGAGGAGAACCAGCGGGTCGAGTTCGAGGTGACCCAGGGCCAGAAGGGCCCGCAGGCCGCGAACATCCGTTCCGTCTGATTCGCGTTTGATCAGGGCCGCCGGGAGGCGGCCACCTGACATCGTGTGAACACGGCGTCGCACCCCTCGGGAGCGACGCCGTCTTCGTCTCACCCGCTCGGCCCGCATGCCCGCTCGGCCCGCATGCCCGCTCGCCCAGTCCTACCCGGCCCGCTCGCCTGGCCCGTGTTGCTCTCCTGGCCCGGCACTCCTCCGTTGTGGCGGGACGTATGCGGATGGCGCGGAGCGAGACGGTTGCAGCACACGGCGATCCGCGGAGGGACGGCCACGGCGCACGGTGATCCGCGTCTGGGCGTGGCGTGTGGCTGGGCGTGACGTGTGGCTGGGCGTGGTACGCCTCTGGGCGGGACCGGTGGGGCCGGGGTCGAGTAATGGGTGAGGCCCCGGGTGGGTGTCCCGAGGCCTTCGAGTGATCGGAAAAGGTCAGACGGCGGCGGCCTGGGGGAGTGGTGCCGTGCCGCCGAGGTGGGCCGGGAGCCACCAGCGGTCGTCGTCGCCGGCGGGCTTGTCCGGGTAGGCCTGCTGGACCTCGTCGAGCAGGACGCTCAGTCGCTGCTTGAGGGTCGCGGTGATCGCCTCGGGGGTGGCGCCCTCGGGCAGCTGGATCGCCTCGCCGATCTTGATGATCACCGGGACGTGGCGCTTGGTGAGCTCCTTCTTGCGGCCCTTGGTCCAGAGGCGGTGCGGTCCCCACACGGCCATCGGGATCAGCGGGACGTCAGCCTCCCGGGCCATCCGCGCGGCGCCGGTCTTGAGCTCCTTGACGGTGAAGGACTCGCTGATCGTGGCCTCCGGGAAGACGCCGACGATCTCGCCGTTCTGCAGGGAGGTGATCGCCTCGCGGAACGCCGCCGTGCCGGCCCGGCGGTCGACCGGGATGTGCCGCATGCCGCGCATCAGCGGGCCGCTGATCCTGTGGTCGAAGACCTGCTTCTTCGCCATGAAGCGGACCAGGCGCTTGGCCGGCTGGGTGCCGAAGCCGCAGAAGATGAAGTCGAGGTAGCTCGAGTGGTTGCTGGCCAGCACCGCCCCGCCCGTGCTCGGGATGTGCTCGGCGCCCTCCACCACGATCTTGAGGTCGAGTGCGCGGAACATCGTCTTGGCCAGGGCAACGACCGGGGGATAAACCAGTTCCATGGCAGAACGGTAGCCGAAATTTCCCGGAAACGAATCGGCCGGGTACGACTTTGGCCATGCGTTCTTCCCGGCGTGCGCCGCTCACACGGTTCCGCACGTCGTGGTGTTCACTGGTTCCATGACCCTACCGGAGCAGCAGTCGCCCGCTTGGCAACGGCCTGGCGGGTCCTGGGCGTCGGGCATGGTCACCTCGGTGGGCGTACCCGGAGAAGCGCCGCAGGCGCCCACCCTGCCGCAGCCGCCTCCGCCGAGCGGGCCCGACCGGCGGCGGCGACAGCTTCTGATCTTCGGCGGCATCGCCGGGGTGATCCTCGCCGGTGGCCTGGCGGTGCTGCTCGCGGTGATGTTCGGCAGCGACGAGAACCCGTTCCGGGACACGGCGTCCGCGCCGACCGACGTCCGCCCGCCACTGGCACAGGCGTGCCCGGCCCCGAGTGACGTGCCCAGCGCGGCACCGACCACGACGCTGCCGCCGGCCACCGGAGCGCGGACGGTCGACGACGACGCCGGCATCTCGTACAAGAAGTACGGCGCACCCTGGGAGACCTGGACCGAGGTGTGGAAGGCAGGCACGCTCGAGGTGCCGTACCGGGTGGGTCAGCACTTCGTGACCGAGGTCTACAGCGGTGGTGAGTACCACGCCTCGATCCTCTCCGCCGCGGTCCCGGCCGCCGACAACGACGCCGTCACGCTGGACCTGGAGTGCGTCGGCCGGCAGGTCGCCGCGGACGTGCGCGCCGAGTACTACCCGCAGCCGAACACCATGGAGGCGATCCGGGACGAGCTCACCACGCTCGGCGGGCGCCCGGCCTGGGTGAGCGAGTTCCGGCTGCGCTTCTCGTCGCCGGGTCTCACCGCGACCTCCGAGCACTCCGCGGTCGCGGTGATCGACGTCGGCAAGCCCACCGCCGCGGTCCTCTACGTCTCGATCCCGGGCACCCACTCCCAGTTCGACTACGTGATCGACGAGGTCCTCAACTCGGTGCGTCCCCTGTAGGGCCCTTCGGGTGCAGGATCTCGCGGGCCTGATCGGCGGCGCGGGCGATCCCCTCCGCGACGAAGTCGACGAAGCGGGCGATGTTCTCCAGCCGGGCGGCGGCCGGGGTGCCCTGACCGAGGACGTCCACGCCCCGCCGGGCGACCTCGCCGAGGTGTGCGGTGGCCCGGGCGCTGGCCATCGTGGACTGGTACATCACGTCGTCGTCGACCACGTAGCGCTCCCGCCGTCGCTCGTCGCGCTCGCGCCGGATCTGGCCCTGGCCCTCCAGGAGCGCGATCGCCTTGGAGACGGACGCCGGGCTGATCCGCAGGCGCGCGGCGAGCTCCGGGGCGGTGAGGCTGCCGGTGTCGGTGGTGTAGAGCGCGGCCAGCGTCCGGGCGGTCATCGTGGGGAGGCCGGACTGCATGAAGAGCTCCGCGAACGTCTCCTCGTACGCACGGACCGCCTCGGCGTCGCGCCCGTGCGCCGGCGGGGGCGTGCCGGGGTGCCCGGTGGCGGCCTTCTTCCGGGTGTGGTTGCGGGCCCGGTGCTCGGTGGCGTGGTGGGCCAGGTCGGCGCGATACCCGGTGGGCCCGCCGTTGCGCATCACCTCCCGGGTGACGGTCGAGGTGGGCCGGGCCAGGCGCCGGGCGATCTCCGCATAGGGGAGGTCCTCGGCGAGGCCGAGGGCGATCTGCTGGCGTTCCTGCTGGGTGAGTCGGCCTCCGGGCATGCCTCATCGTAGCGTTCACTTTCCAGCCATTGCAACGTTCGCATGTGGACTGTTGCGTTAGATTCACCGTCATTGCAATGAATGCAATGCTGTGAGCTGCAAAAACAACGAGCGCGAGCAACTTCGTGGTTTTCCGGTTCAGGAAAGCAACGTAGCGTTTCCTGCATCGGAAACAAAAGATCCAAGGAGATCGCAATGCAGAAGTTCGCCACCACCGCCCCGATCGTCACCGTCCTCGACATCCCCGCCGGGCGCATCCAGTTCATCGCCGCCGACCGGGCGGACAGCACGGTCGAGGTCCGGCCCGCCGTCGCCGGTCAGCGCCGTGACGTGGCGGCCGCCGAGCGGGTCGAGGTCGCGTACGCCGACGGTGTCCTGCGGATCGGGGCCGCGAAGCCGGCCCACCGCCTCCTCGGCTCGTCCGGGGCCGTCGAGATCACCGTTGCGCTGCCGGCCGGCTCGCGGATCGAGGCGAAGCTGGCCAGCGGCGAGGTGCGGGGCGTCGGCCGGCTCGGCGAGGTCGTCGTCGAGTCCGCGCTGGGCCCGGTCAAGCTCGACGAGGCCGCGGGCGTCCGCCTGACCCTGCAGTCCGGTGACGTCACCGTCGGCCGGCTCACCGGGCCCGCGCTGATCAGCGCCGAGCGGGGCGACCTGAGCATCGGCGAGGCGGTGACCGGCGAGGTCACGCTCCGCACCGCGTACGGCCACATCTCGGTCGGTGCCGCCCGCGGGTCCGCCGCCTCGCTGGACGCCGGCACCACCTTCGGCCGCGTGCACAACGCGCTCCGGAACGACGAGGGCGCCGGCGCCGTCCTGGCCATCCACGCGACCACCGAGCACGGCGACATCACCGCCCGCAGCCTCTGAAAACCCCTTCAAGCCCCTTATGAAAGGTACGACCGTGAACGAGTTCCAGAAGGCCGCCGAAGCATTCGTCAGCGCCGGGTTCGCCGGACTTCAGCTGCGGGTCGACGACGAGCAGGGCGAGTGGACCGGTGCCGCCGGGGTACGCGAGCTGGACGACGTCGCCGGACCGCCGGTCGACGGCCGGTTCTGGGCGGGCAGCGTCGCCAAGACCTTCACCGCCACCGTGGTGCTGCAGCTGGTCGGCGAGGGACGGCTCGGGCTGGACGCGCCGGTCGCCGAGCACCTGCCGGAGCTCGGGCTGGACGGGCGGATCACCCCGCGGATGCTGCTGCGGCACACCAGCGGGCTGTTCAACTACACCGGCGAGTACTTCCCGGACGGGACGATCGTGCCGGGGATCCCGGCGACCGGTGCGGCGTGGGTGGCGAACCGGCTGCGGTCGTACACGGCGGAGGAGCTGGTCGGGCTGGCGCTGTCGAAGCCGGCACGGTTCGAACCCGGTACCGACTGGAGCTACTCCAACACCAACTACACGCTGGCCACGCTGCTGATCGAGCGGGCCGGTGAGGGGTCGTACGGCGAGCAGATGGAGCGGCGGATCCTGCGGCCGCTCGGGCTGACCGACACGATCCTGTCGGGCGAGGTCACGGACCTGCCGGAGCCGCACTCGGTCGGCTACTACCGTTACCAGGACGGTGACGAGTGGGTGGTCACCGACGTCTCCCGGCAGAACCTCTCGATGCTGCTCGGTGCCGGCGGCGCCATCTCCACCACCCGGGATCTGCACGTCTTCTTCGCGGCACTGAACCGCGGGGAGCTGCTGCCGGCCGAGCTGCTCGCCGAGATGCGGACGCCGCACGGCCCGATCGACTACGGCCTGGGCATCTTCGTGCAGGACCTGGGCCCGGAGTACGGCGGCACCGTCTACCACCACAACGGCGGTGCACCCGGCGGCTACGGGGCGCTGATGTACAGCAGCCCCGACGGCCGGAAGACGATGACCGCCGGGCTGACCATGGGCGACGCCCCGCTCGACCCGGCCGAGTTCTTCCCGCAGGCGCTGGACACCCTGGTCAAGGCGGTCTTCAAGAGCTGAGAGCAGGAGAAGGGGGCGCTCCGTATGGAGCGCCCCCTCTCGCGTACCGGAAGAATCAGCTGGTCAGGCCCCAGCGCTTGCGCAGCGCGCCGTCGGCGAAGTTGAAGAGCTGGTCGATCACGATGCCGATCACCAGCACCACGATGATGTAGGTGATCACCAGGGGCGAGTCGGAGAGATCGCGGGCGTTCTGCATCCGTACGCCGATCGACACCGTCCCCGGCACGATGACCAGCAGCTCACCGGCCATCAGGCTGCGCCAGGAGAACGCCCAGCCCTGCTTGAGCCCGGAGACGAAGGACGGCAGCGAGGCCGGCAGGATCAGGTGCCGGTACCGGGACAGCCCGGACATCCCCATCACCTGGCCCACCCGCAGCCAGGTCCGCGGCACGTAGTCGATGCCGCTGATCAGGCCGTTCGCCACCGACGGGGTGGCGCCGATGACGACGACGAAGAGGATCGCCTTCTCGCCGAGCTGGAAGAGCAGGATGGCGAGCGGGAACCACATGATCGACGGCATGGTCTGCAGGCCGGTGATGAGCGAGCCGATCGCGGCCCGCAGCGGCGCGAACCGCGACACCGCCGCGCCGATCACCGTGCCGAGCGCGACCGCCAGCCCGAACCCGGTGATCGCCCGGGTCATGGTGAGCCGGACGCCGTCCCAGAAGTCGGCGGTGGTGACCAGATCCCAGATCAGCGGGAAGACCTCGGTCGGTGCCGGCAGCACGTACGCCGGCTTCCACTCGGCCAGGAAGACGATCTCCCAGATCCCGATCACGATGGCGATCGCCAGCAGCTTGGGCCACGCGCTGTTCCAGATCCGCAGGCCGAGCCGGCCCTTGTCCGCCTTCGGCGCCAGGTTCAGCGCGTCCAGGCCGCTGACCTCGCTGTCGGTCAGCGTCTTGATCCTCTGTGGTTCGGGGCCCAGGCCGGCGGTCTCGGGGGAGAGGGCTCCCTCCAGACCGGCGCGGGCGCCCGCGTACTTCGTCGGGGCGGGTTCAGTGGGCATGACGGGCGACCTCCGCACGGAGCCGGTCGGTGATCTCGCCGGCCTGGCCGGAGACCTCGGGGGAGTCGATGCGCCGGGGGCGCGGGTGCTCGACCTTGAAGTCCTCGATCACCCGGCCCGGACGGCTGCTCAGCAGGATGACCCGGTCGCCGAGCCGGACCGCCTCGCGCACGTTGTGGGTCACGAAGAGCACGGTCAGTTCCTGCTCGCGCCAGATCCGCTCCAGCTCGTCGTGCAGGATGTCCCGGGTCATCGCGTCCAGCGCGCCGAACGGCTCGTCCATCAGCAGGACGTCGGCGTCCTGGGCCAGGGCCCGGGCCAGGGCGACACGCTGGCGCATGCCGCCGGAGAGCTCGTGCGGGCGCTTGCCGCCGAAGTCCTTGAGCCGGACGATCTCCAGCAGCTCCTGCGCCCGCTTCTGTCGCTCGGCCTTGCCGATCCCCTGCAGGCGCAGCGGCAGCTCGACGTTGCCGGCCACCGAGAGCCAGGGGAAGAGGGCGGCCTCCTGGAACATCATCGCGACCTTGCGGCCGCCGGTCTCCAGGGTGCCGCTGGTGATCTTGTCGAGCCCGGCCACCAGCGAGAGCAGCGTGCTCTTGCCGCAGCCGGAGGCACCGAGGAGGCAGATGAACTCGCCCCGGTGCACGTCGAGGGAGACACGGTCGAGGGCGAGCAGAGCCTTGCTCCCCGAGCCGTACCGCTTGGAGACGTTGTCGATGTGGACGACCGCTCCGGTCTGGACATCAGTGGTTTCGAGGATGCTCATGCTCGCCCTCCCGTCATCTCAGGTGGTCGTCAGGACGCCGCGGCGTCGCTGACCTCGGTCTGGCCGTCGGCCTTGAGCAGCTCGTTCAGCGGCCCGAGGTCGTAGATGCCCTTGAGGTCCACCTTCTTGAGCAGGCCGACCTCCTCGGCGTGCTCGGCGCTGGTGTAGAGCGACGACGCGATCGGGTCCGCGGTGAACGTCAGGTTCTTGAACGCGGCCGCCAGGATGTCGTCCTTGAGCGCCTTGCCGGAGAGCGCCTCGATCTGGGCGTTCGCCGCCTTCTGCGCGTCGGCGTTGTTGTCGTTGATGTAATTGATCGCCGCGAGGTGGCCCTGGAGCAGCTTCTTGACCGTTCCCGGGTACTCCTTCAGGAACTTCTGGCTGACGATCAAGTGTGTGGTGACGAACTGCTGGTTCGGCCACAGGGTCTTCTCGTCCACCAGCAGCTTGCCCTTGGACTCCAGGATCAGCTTGCTGAGGTTGGGCTCGGGCACCCAGGCGCCGTCGATGCTGCCCTGCGCGAAGGCCTGCACCGCGGTGGCGTTGTCCTGCGGCAGGATCGAGACGTCGCCGCCGCCGTTGGTGTCGGCGTTCAGCCCGTTCTCCTTGAGCCAGGCACGCAGCGCGACGTCCTGGGTGTTGCCGAGCTGCGGCGTGGCGATCTTCTTGCCCTTGAGGTCCGCCGCGCTGTTGATGCCCTCCTTGACGACCAGGCCGGCGCCGCCCGAGGTGCTGCCCGCGATGATCTTCAGTGCCGAGCCGCTGGACTGGGCCCAGCCGTTGATCGCCGGGTTCGGGCCGATGTAGGTGGCGTCGATGGCGCCGGAGAGCAACGCCTCCAGCGCGGCCGGGCCGGCGTTGAAGGTCTGCGTCTCGAGCTTGGTGGTGCTGCCCAGGGCCTCGGCGAAGAGGCCCTTGTTGACGCCGACCAGGGCCGGTGCGTGGGTGATGTTGGGGAAGTAGCCCAGCTTGATGCTGGTCGCCTCGGCCGCGGCGCCGCTGGTGCCGGCGGCCGTCTTGTCGTCGTCGTCGGATCCGCAGGCGGCAAGGGAGGTAGAGGCCACCAGAGCGGCCGTGGCAAGGGCGAACGCACGTAGGGTGCGGGAGCTCATGCTCACTCCTAATTTCTTTTCACTGAGATGGTGGAGAGTTCGGCCAGGGTCTTGTGGTCGACCACACCCTCGATGGCCGCCTCGACGGCGATCCACACGTCGTGCAGCGCGACGGCGGCACCGTGATAGGTCGCGGTGGAGGTGGGCAGCCCGCGGACGGTGGTGAGCGCGCCACCGACGGCGCGAACCACGTCGCCGACGGTGATGTCCTCGGCCGGGCGGGCCAGCGCGTATCCGCCGTCCACCCCGCGATGGCTGTGCAGCAACCCGGCGCGGCGCAGATCGAGCAGGATTCCCTGTAGGAAGCTCAGCGGGATCTCCTGCACGGCCGCCAGCCCGGCGGCTTTGACAAGACGTGGGTGCTCCGCGGTGACGGCGAGCATGGCGCGGACGGCGTAGTCCGTGCGAGCCGAGACGTACACGAGCGGGGCCCCCTCCCGGTGGATCAAACTTTGCTTTTTCTATCTGTTGGATGGGAATACTGGATCAGAGGGGTTTAGTGCGTCAAGCCCACCTCCGGATGATGGGATGACGGCGGGTGGTGATGCTCATCACTGTCTGTGCCGCGCGCGCGTCGTGCCGGAGGGGCGGAAGAGGATATCGGCATATCGACGTGCTGTCACTGCCTGGTCACGCAGGGGTCACCGTGATGGTGTGCGATCGAGTACCGCTCGGAGGCACCTCGACACGCTAGATTCATACCGTGGCGTCCAGAATCCAGATCCCCGCGACGAAATACCCGGTCGAGCGCTTCACGCTCGGCAACGGTCTGCGTGTGGTCCTCTCGCCGGATCGCAGCGCGCCCGTGGTCGGAGTCGCCGTCGTCTACGACGTCGGCATCCGCAGTGAACCGGAGGGGCGGACCGGTTTCGCCCACCTGTTCGAGCACCTGATGTTCCAGGGCTCGGCCAACCTGGAGAAGCTCGCGCACTTCCGGCACGTCCAGGGTGCCGGCGGCAGCTTCAACGGCTCCACCCACCTGGACTACACCGACTACTTCGAGGTGCTCCCATCCGGTGGACTGGAGCGGGCGCTCTTCCTCGAGGCGGACCGGATGCGCGGCCCTCGGCTGACCGAGGAGAACCTGCGCAACCAGGTGGACGTGGTCAAGGAGGAGATCCGGGTCAACGTGCTGAACCGGCCGTACGGCGGGTTCCCCTGGCTCAAACTCCCACCGGTGATGTTCCGGACCTTCCCCAACGAGCACGACGGATACGGGTCGTTCGAGGACCTGGAGAGCGCCACCGTCGAGGACGCCCAGGGCTTCTTCGACCGGTACTACGCGTGTGGCAACGCGGTGCTCTCGGTCGCCGGCGACTTCGACGTGGCCGAGGCGACCGCGATGATCGAGCGGCACTTCGGCGACGTGCCGGCCCGCCCGGCCCCGCCGCTGCCCGACTTCGACGAGCCCGACCTGGACGGTGAGCGGCGCGAGTCGTACACCGACCGGATCGCCCCGCTCCCCGCGATCGCGGCCGGGTACCGCGTGCCCGACCCGATCTCCCGTTTCGAGGAGTACCTCCCCTTCGCCGTCCTGGCCGAGGTGCTCACCGACGGCGACGCGTCCCGCCTGGTCGAGCGCCTGGTCCAGCGCGACCGTACGGCCACCACGCTGGGCGGCTACATCGGCTTCATGGGTGACGAGTACCAGGTCCGCAACCCGACCGCGCTGCTGCTCCAGGCGCACATGCCGCCCGGCGGCGACGCCGGCAAGGTGCTGCAGACGATCGACGAGGAGCTGGAACGCCTGGTCGCGGACGGTCTGAAGGCCGGCGAACTGGCCCGCACCCAGGCCCGGATGGCGACCCGCCTGCTGCACGACACCGATGCGGTGCTCGGCCGGGCGCTGCCGATGGCCGTGCTGGAGTTGCAGCGCGGCCGGCCGGGGCTGCTCAACGAGCTGCCCAAGCTGATCAGTGAGGTGACCGCGGAGCAGATCGTCACCGCCGCGGCCACCCTGCGGCCCGAGCGCCGTGCCACCGTCGAGGTCATCCCCGGAGCATCCTGATGAGTCTGAAGACCCTGCCGGACCTGATTCCGGACGTCGAGTTGAACCTGCCCCGCGAGGTCGAGCGCACCCTGCCGAACGGGCTGACCGTGATCGCCATCCGCCGGTCCGCGGTGCCGCTGGTCGAGGTGCGCCTGCGCATCCCGTTCGGCCGTGCCCCGCTCGCCCCGGCGACCCTGCTCTCCCAGGCCCTCTTCACCGGCACCAGCACGATGTCGAGCATCGAGATCGCCGCCGAGCTGCAGGCCGTGGGCGGCAGCCTGGCCGCCTCGCTCGACCCGGACCGCCTGATGGTCAGCGGCAACGCGCTCGCCGACGGGCTGGGCCGGACCCTGGAGATCCTGGCCGGGGTGCTGACCGACGCGACGTACCCCGAGGAGGAGACGGTCACCGAGCGGGAACGCCTGGTCGACCACATCCAGGTCGCCCTCACCCAGCCCGCCCACCTGGCCCGGGTCGCCCTGCTCAAGCGGATGTACGGCACCCACACGTACGCCGTGCAGACCCCCGAGCCGGACCAGATCCGCCTGGTCGAGCCGACCGGGCTCCGCGAGCTGCACGCCGACCGGGTACGCCCGGAGGGTGCGGTCCTGGTGCTGGTCGGCGACATCGACCCGGAGCAGGCGATCGACGTGGCCGAGAAGGTGCTCGGCTCGTGGACCGGCCCGGCCCGCGACGGCGTCGTGCCGCCCACCCCGGACCTGTCGACCGGCCCGCTGCTGCTGGTCGACCGGCCCGGCTCGGTGCAGTCCTCGCTGCGCCTGGCCCTGCCCGGGATCACCCGCACCGATCCGGACTACGCCGCGCTCAGCCTGGCCAACCTGGTCTTCGGCGGGTACTTCTCGTCCCGGTGGACGGAGAACATCCGCGAGGACAAGGGGTACACCTACGGGTCGTACTCCGGGATCGAGCACTTCGTGGCCGGCTCCGCGTGGGTCGCCACCGCCGAGGTCGCCACCGAGGTGACCGGCCCGTCGCTGCTCGAGACGGTCTACGAGCTGGGCCGGATCGCCAGTCTCCCGCCCGGCGAGGAGGAGCTGGAGCAGGCCCGGCGCTACGCCCTGGGCACGCTCCGTCTCGGCATGTCGACGCAGTCCGGTCTCGCCGGTCTGGCCAGCATGTACGCCGCTTTCGGCCTCCGCCTCGACCACCTGCGGGAACACTCGGCCGCGCTGACCGCGGCCACCCGGGACGAGGTCTTCGCCGCCGCGGCGAAATATCTCGCTCCGTCGCGCGCCGTGACCGTGGTTCTCGGCGATGCTGACAAGATCGAGGGACAGTTGTCCGCCCTGACCGCCGTGGAGCGAAGCACAGAGTGAGTTCTTCCGTTCAGCCCGACCCGGATCAGCCCGATCTGGGCGAACAACCCGGCACCCCTCCGCTGGCGCGGACCACCCTGGACCGCGCCGCGGAGCGCCGGAAGGACGAGGCATGGCTGGCCGCGGCGTGGAGCCGCGGCCAGGTCCTCGTCGTCGACCTGGCCACCGGCGGTCGCGCCCTGGTCACCACCCGCCCGGACGACGGCGCCGCGCTGGTGCTGCTGCCCGCCGCCGAGGCGCCCGAGGCCGAACGCTGGTTCCTCGGCGTGGACGCGGACGGCACCCCGCTCTGGACCATGGCCGCCGCGCTGCCGGAGCACCCGGAGGCGCGGGCGGTGACCCTGCGGGAGATCGGCCACCGGCTGGACGACCGGGACGCCGGGATCTTCACGGCGGCCGCGGCGCTGGCCAACTGGCACGCGAGTCACCTGTACTCACCGCGTACCGGAAAAGCCACGACCGCGGTGGAGGCCGGCTGGGCCCGCGCCGACGCCGACGGCGCCCTGATGTGGCCGCGGACCGATCCCGCGATGATCGTGCTGGTGCACGACGGCGTCGCGGGCCCCTCCGGCCGCTGCCTGCTCGGGCACAACGCGGCCTGGGGTGTCGGACCCGACGGTGTGATGCGTTTCTCCTGCCTGGCCGGTTACGTCGAGCCCGGTGAGTCGGCCGAGGCGGCGGTGAGCCGCGAGGTCCGCGAGGAGGTCGGCATCCGGCTCACCTCACTGCGGTACGAGGGCAGCCAGTCCTGGCCGTACCCCGGCTCGCTGATGCTCGGCTTCCTGGCCGTCGCGGATCCGTCGCAGCCGTTGGTCCTCGACCCGGAGGAGATCGACGAGGCGCAGTGGCTCACCCGGGATGCGATCGCCAAAATGATCACCGGCGGTTACACCGACCCCACTTCGGGTGTTCCGATGTCCCTCCCGATGCGTTCATCAATCGCTTTCTATCTCGTCGAGAAGTGGCTGCGGGCTGCCTAAACGTAACCGGTATCTGCAACGTCACAGCGAAATACCTAAACAGAGAATTTCTCGTTTAGGAGGCAACCTGAGTACGGTCCCGATGCGTCATCCTTAGCAAAGACGAGAGGGGAACCGATGACCCAGGTGGAAGCGCCGGTATGGACGCCGATGTCCGCGGAGGAGCGGGAGGCGTTCGAGCGCGACGGTTACATCGTCGTGCCGTCGGTGCTGAGTGAGAGCGAGATCGAGGCCGGTCGTGCCGCGATCCTGGGGTACTACGAGAAGTGCAAGGCCGAGGGCAAGCTCAGCCCGACCGGCGCGCTGCACCAGCTCTCCCCGATCGCCCACGTGCCCGAGCTGGCGTTCTTGATCGACCACCCGAAGGCCTTCAGCTACATCTGGTCGCTGCTCGGGTGGAACGTCCACATCTACCACTCGCACATCGACGTCCACCCGAAGCTGCACGAGCAGCAGAAGGAGTGGTGGCACTGGCACCAGGACGGTGGCCGGCAGAACCGCGAGATCGAGACCGACCCGCGGCCGATGCTCTCGGTCAAGCTGGCCTACTGGTTCTCCGACGTGAGCGAGACCGGCCGGGGCAACTTCACCGTCCTGCCCGGCAGCCACAAGACCAACTGGCTGCCCGGCCCGCCGAGCCGCGGCGTCCCGTGGCCGCAGCCGGAGGGCGCCGTCCAGATCACCGCGAACGCCGGTGACCTGGTCGTCTTCGACCGCCGCATCTGGCACGCCCGGTCGGACAACTACTCCGACTACACCCGCGTCGGCGCCTTCCTGGGCTACACGCCGCGCTGGATCGCCATGCGCGACGAGAACGCCGACCTGCCGAACCGGCCGGAGTGGGCGGGCCTGAACCCGGTGCAGCAGCAGCTGCTCGGCGCGTTCGGCGACGGCGACGGCGACCACCAGTGGGGCCACTACCCGGCCACCACGCCGCTGTACGGCGCGCTCAAGGAGCGGGACCTGCTGGACTCCAGCATCCCGGCGCTGATCCCGTAATCGCTTGATGTGCGAAAAAGGGCCGCCCCTCGGGGCGGCCCTTTTTCCTGGGACCGATCAGGCGGAGATCGCCGCCAGGTGCTGCTTCACCGCGACGATCGACGGGTTGGTCAGCGCCGACCCGTCCTCGAACTTCAGGGTGGGCACGGTCTGTAGAGTTGCCCCCTCTGGCTGAGCAAGATCAGCCGGGTATGGGGGAGGAACCAATTGAACAAGCTCAGGGCCTTGGGTGTCGTCCGACTCTCGGTCTCGAACGAGAACCAGACGGGCGAGGAGACACAGCGTCGCCGCATCCTTAAGAGGGCCGAGAGCGAGGAGATGGAGCTTGTCGACTTCGCAACCGACATCGACGTGTCCGGCTCCACCTCACCTTGGATGCGCCCGTCCGTCGGTGACTGGCTCACGAACCGCAAGGACGAGTTCGACCACATCATCGTCCTGAAGATCGACCGTATCGCCCGGTCGGTCCGTCACCTCACCGAGTTGATGGAGTGGTGCTCGAAGCACGGGAAGGGCCTTATCTCGTGCGAGGAGGGCTTCGACCTGTCCAAGCCTTGGGGGAAGGTGGTCGTCCAGATTCTCGCCGTTGTGGCGGAAGCTGAGCTGGACGCAATCACCGCTCGAATCCGGGCTTCACGTGAGGCGATGCGGCAACAGGGGCGTTGGCCGGGTGGCCTGGTCCCATTCGGCCGACGGTCCGTCAAGGGCTCTGACGGTTTCACGCTTGAGCTGGACCCCGAGTACGGCCCGGTGCTCAAGGAGATGATCCGCCGGTTCATCGACAAGCCCAGCTTCTCCGGGGTGGCCCAATGGCTCAACGAGCAGGAGATCCCCACCGTCCAGGACATCGCCCGCATACGGTCGGCCAGAGGCGAGAGCACGACGCGTCTGATCGCTCCGGAAGCGAAGGGGAGAAAGTGGCTCCCGACTGCGGTTCAGTCGGTGCTTACCAATCGGTCTCTCCTGGGCGAGTACCAAACGGCCGATGGTTCTGTTCTGCGAGGCGACGACGGCTCACCCATCATGCGATCTCAGCCCGTACTCAGCGCGGAGGAGTGGGCTGTCCTCCAGGACGCCGTGAACTCCGTGAAGTACAAGAAACCGCGAGGATCGTCCTCGCCCCTGCTAGGCGTCATGTACTGCCTTACGTGCGGAAACCCCCTGTACTTCATGAAGGAGGAGCCCCAGCGCAGCAGGAAGGCCCGGTATCGGTGTCACGGGAACAAGAGCAAGGGACAGCCGGCCTGCAAGGGCAAGGACGCGGCGGTGACTGCGGAGCGGCTGTATCCGTGGCTGGAGGAGTTGCTTCTGATTCAGATCGGCGACATGGAGATCATGGAGTCGGTCACGAAGGCCGGTGACGACGAGCAGGCGCGGAGGCTCGCAATCATCGACGGCGAGATGAACCAGCTCACGAAGGAGTTCCGGGCCGGTCGGCTTGAAGCGGTCGCCTACAGCTCTCAGCTCACCCAGCTCGCCAATGACCGGGAACAGGCGTTGAAGGCTGGAGGAGCCAAGCCGGTAACGCTGTGGATCCCGACGGGGGAGACCTACGCCGACTGGTGGAAGCGCTCAACGGAGGAGGAGCGCCGGGAGTTCCTGACGCGGCGAGGGGTCAAGGCGTACGCCGGTATGGGCTTGCTCGTGATCACCCCCGGCGACTTGCTCGGCTACCTGGAGGAGCGTCAAGCGATCAGCTTTGGGGACATGCCTCCCGAGGCTTTCGGCAAGCAGCAGATCTGGTTTGATCCGGGTGATCATGAGTCTTCGGAAGAGGCTAAGAAGAAGCTCTACGCTTCCGGCTTCTTCGCACGATTCTTTGGGGATCTTCCGGCCGATGCTCCTCGTGCTATCGCAGAGTTGAGCGGCAATCCCTGGATCCCTCGACAGAGGGAACATGAGGCATCTGAAGGCGTTTCCTCGTCTAGCTAGATCAGCTCGTTATTGGCCCTCTTCGGAGGGCCTTTAGCATTTATACAGGTCATCATAGTGACCTCTTGGAAAGTCTTCGTATAGGTCTATGAAGGAGACTTGCAAGAGTCTCCAGCTTGGCTTTTTGGCCAGCTAAGCTGTTATGCAGTAGGAGACCTTGAGAAAGTAATCATTGACTACCTGTTAGGCAGTTATACAGATAGCAAGTAGAAGACCTTGGAGAGGTAATTACTCTACCTGGTTAACAGGCTATGCAGATACCAGTTTACTGGTATACAGTAAAAGACTCCGATAGGAGTCTCTTAAGCGATACAGCATACCTACGTAAGTAGGTATTCCGTTTTCGCGTGCGCGCCCGCGCGTAGAGGGGAGCATCCTCCCTGGTCTTCCGCCGCTGTAACCGGGTCCGCAGGCGGCATCAGACAGCCCAACCCGCTCAGGCGCCCGCAGAGCCTCCGAGGGTTCGTAGGGTACACACGGGTACCCGTCGGGGCAGTTCGAGCCTTAGCGTGGATCTCAGAGCCGTCTAGAGGCTGTTCAAGATCGAGGCATGTCCTTGATGGCGACCTGCTAGTCTACCGGAAGTTGCTGGCTCCGCGCAAGGGGTACGGCGCGCGGCCCGCTCAAAGGTCAGATTTGTTAGTGCGGAATGCGCTCCATGCCGTCGACGCCATAATCAAAGGGGCGGTCCAATCGTCGGGGTTGGCTCCGCCGATCTCTGACCACATGCGGGCGTTTGCTCGGGCAAATGCAGTAACCCCATCTTGCGGCGCTGTTCTCCATGCGGCTATCTGTGTAGCCCATTGCTCCGCGGAATGGGGCGCATGTCCTGCGGCGATCAACCAGACAACCCAGTACGCGGCATCAAGCCAAGGGGCACCGCGAGTTGCCCATCCCCAATCCACGATGCTTGCCTGGTTCTCGTCGACGATGATGTTCGCATTGTTCAAGTCGGTATGGAGAAATGCGTTCCCCGCAAAGAAATTCAAATCCTCCGCGCTCGCATAAGACTCAAGCCTTTGCTCGGCCCGTCGCAATGGAATGTCTGGACATTCGGTCTGTCCAATCCGCGTGAGCAGGTTCATCACATAGGGGAGATCTGGCGAGCCGGGTGCATAGTCGGCCCGGTGTCCCGTCAACGCGTCGAAGACCAGGACATCCCACCCGGCTTCGACGATGCGAGCGTGCAGCGCTGGCGCGACGTGCCGAACGTAGGGAGCAACCTCCGCCTCCCGCTCTTGCGTCCAGACCCATCGGTGATCAGTCCGCAGCGCCTTCATGAAGTAAGTGCCTTGGGTGGTGTGCAGCTTGACCGCAACCGCACTGTTCAGACCCTCGCTCACCGCCTCCAGCGACTCAGGACGTCCCGTGATGGCCTCGACGGCATGGCGCACGGATTCCGGCAACTCGGCGTAGGGGATGCGGCTAATAGGCACGTTCTCTCCTAGAGCAGGGTTGCCCCGGTGAGCCTCGCCATGGCACGACGACTCGCCAGGGCAACCCCTACACGGTGCTAGTTGTACGGGTTGTCGTTGCCGCAACCGCGCTCGTTGCCGGTGGTCAGGGTGTCGATCTGGGTGATGACAACCCCGGCCGGCTCTCGCCTCGCGGTGACCGGCTTCGCGGCGTTACCCGTGCTGAGGGGACGGCTGATGATCTCGACGGGGACAGCGCTCATGACTCCTCCTTGATGCCGTGCTGGCAATAGTGACTGAGCGGAGCCTTCGCTTCCTGGTACACGCGCGCCATGGGTCGGCATACCCGGCAGGTGGACGAGAGCTTGCAACCCGTACATCCACCCGTGCGAAGCATTTGGGCGTCTGCAATCGCGGGCAGACGCAACAGGCCCTCTGGGCCTTCGGTAACCAAGTTGATGGGGTCGTCCCGGCCGACCTTGCACATCGTCGTGAACCCGAGCGGGTCGACATGGAAGGACGTGTGCCCGGCCGGACAGCCTTGGAAGACATCGCTCTTGCCGATGAGGCTGGGGACCTGGGACTCCAACGTCATGCCGTTGCCGGTGTAGGTAGGCGAGATGGAGGCGTACTCCTTGAACGGCAGGCCAAGGTCACGCACCATCGCGCGCATCTCGTCCAGTTCCTCGACGTTGTGTTTCGTCACGATCAGCGTGACCTCAAGGGGTAGGCCGACTCCCGCCGCCGCGACGAGACCCCGGTAGGCGTTCTTGAACGCGCCTCGTGTCTGCGTCAGAGCGTCGGCTGTTTCAGGACTTGCCCCGTACATGGAGACGGTGATCTTGTGCGGACGACGTGCTGTGAAGGCGTCAAGCAAGTCATCCCGGTAGAGCCGAGAGCCATTCGTCAGGACTTCCATCATCATCCCGGCCGCGTGAGCATGCTCGTAAGCGGGCACGAAGTCCTGGTCAATGAGCGGTTCGCCGCCGGTGATCTCGAACCAGAGCACGCCCATGTCGCCGAGCATGTCGAGCATTCGCAGCTTCTCTGGCAAGGGCAAGCCTGCGAAAGGGCGTTGCTCCAGGTAGCAGTGCTCGCAGGAGAAGTTGCAGCCCTTGTTGATCTCCCACGAGGCGCGGCTGTAGGTGACGGGAGAGACGGATGGTGGCCGCACCATGAGCACGTCTTTGACGAGATGGTCGGCCAGCTCGATGCGCCAAGCTTGGCGCGCGGCGTCGCTGAACCAGTCCGGCACGGTGCCGCCCGTATCCGCCAGGTCGGCAAGCTCGGCGTAGTGGGTGGAGGGGAGTTGCATAGCCTCTTGTCGTCCAGCCCGTACGGCGACGAACAGGTCTTCTTGCGGGCTGATGATGGCCTGGTACATCCGATCCTCCTGTCTCTGAGATGGAGCGGGTGTTAACGCACCCCCGGCGGCAAGATCAGGCGATCGAGAGCACCATGCGTTCCCATGCACACCTTGCAAAGCGGCATCGTCGCGTCCTCGTAGACCACCGTGGATTCCTCGTATGCATGCGGCGGGTATTGCATGGTCTCGACCATGCCGCGCGCTTGCAGCGTGAAGTGGAAGCACGAATGCATCCGGCCGTTCGGATACGCCTGAGCGATGGCCGGGGTTGCCATCGGGATCAAGATCGTCCCGCTTGCTCGCAGGCTTGCAACGTCAGGGCACGACTCGGCATGGACCAGCACGGCCGGGGGATACTCTCTCCGGCCCGTCATGTCCGGCACCCGTTCGGCAGGACCGCACCGGCATCCCAAGCTGCCACGATGGCGCTCACAGCGTTTTCCTGGGTGTGCCGGCCAACGTGGTCGCCGCTGGTTCCCGGCCGCCTCACGTAGGCGTTCCAGTAGTTGCCGATGCTGGCGTGAATCCATCCGATGTATTCGCCGTCTCGCTCGACGGAGTAGCCACCCATCACGCTCACCTTCAAGGTGACGCCGGGGCTTACCTCAAGCTCTGCGGGCGGGACGCGGTGCTCCACTGCCCACCTCCTCGCACCGAATGCAGGCCAGCCGCTCGCCGCAGCTCGGGCACCAACGAGTCTTGACCTTGAAGGCGAGTAGCCCGGCCAGGAACCCCAGCACTAGAGCCGCAATCACCGCCGCCACTACCACACCTGTCTCCCGCCGCGATTAGGATTCCCGACACACCGAGCGTCATCTAGTGATCACTCGGGCGGAAGGCGTGAGGTGTCTCCAAGCCGCTCCAAAAACGGACAGGGCTGGGCAATGGGTGATCTAGGACGGACACTGAGAGAAGCCCGTGAACAGGCGGGCTTGTCGTTGACGGGCATGGCGAAGCGCACCGGCTACAGCCGGGGCTACATCGGCAACGTGGAGACGGGCGTCAGAGCGGTCACACCGGACGTCATAAGGAAGTACGAGAACGTCCTGGGAGAGGACTTGAAGCGGCGTCAACTCTTGCTCGGCACCATCTCGGCCCTAGCGGCAGGAGCGGAACCCGACACGGCAGCTTCCATCGCCAACGACATCAGCGGTGGCCGAACGGGAATGCTGACGGGTGTTCAGACTAGCCATGCCACGGACCGGGCGGTGGCTTCGCTCGTGGCTAGGAACTCTCCCTCGATCGCTTCGCTTGCCAAGTGGTCGCGGTCAGGCAAGGCGCTCCTTCGCGTGAATGCGGCCGGCATCCTGGCTAAAGTCCGCTCCCCGACCGTTGACAACGAGGCCATCTCGGTCATTCAGGCCGACGGGGAGGCGCGCGAGCTATACCTGACGGCAGTCCTTCACCGTGTTCTCGGGCTGGACTGGGACGCCTCAGCCGATCTCGCAGCATCCTCCGCGCCGCTCAGCCCGGAGCAGATCCAGCCACTCAAGGCGGAGTTGTCGAACCCCAACGACAGCGGGGCGCGCTATTGCTCGGTCCTGCTTTTGAGTAGGAACCAAGGGGCAGAGCCTCACGTCACGGAGGCTTTGCTCTCAGCGCTCCGATCAGAGGTCAGCCGCGAGAACCTGCGGGCTATCGGCGCAGCCCTTGCAGGCATCAACCCACTCAAGATCTAGGAGTTCGCTTTGACTACCCGTGTCGTGCAGGTCAACAAGGACGAGGAAGTCCTCCAGGTAGTTCAAGAACATGTCGATCAGCTCGGACTCAATAGCGCCGTCATTACCCTGATCGGGGCGGTCAACGAGGCTGAGGTGTCGGTCATGGCCAAGGATGATGAGAGCGTCGACTACGTCCGGCGCTACACGCAGCCGATGGAGCTGTCCGGCACCGGGGAAGTCATCGAGGGCAAGGCTCACCTTCACGTCACCCTCGCCGGTGAGGACATCACGGCCGCCGGTCACCTTCACCGTGCCGTGGTAGGTGGGTTCTTCGTTCGCGCCTACTTGACCACCGTCACCGGCTAGCGAACGACTCTGAAACCGTGGCGATTTCTGAGGTGCTATCACGCAGCGGTCCCGCCTTGAAGCTCGAAGGGGTTACACCCCCCGGTATGTCGTTGCTGGTTAGAGGGCTGTCTCAATAACGAAGGGTTTTGAGACGATGCTCGGGAGGCCGATGACAAGGCCGAAAGCGTGTTCAAAAGCCATCTCAAAACCCGGCTCAAAGGGTTGACGTTTTGAGATGAGTATTGAGATAGTCGATCTCATGACAACGCACGCCGCTACCGGCCAGCTCATCGGATACGCCCGAGTCTCGACCAACAACCAGGACGCGCAGCTCCAGCGCGACGCGCTCAACGAGGCCGGTTGTGTCCGCGTGTTCGAGGACAAGGCGAGCGGGAAGAACACGGACCGGGCTGGCCTTGCCGCCGTGCTGGACTGGGCGCGCTCAGGAGACACGTTGTGCGTGTGGAAGCTCGATCGCCTTGGTCGCTCGGTCAAGGACGTGCTCACCATCGCCGACGACTTGCACGGTCGCGGCATCGGACTACGCATCCTCACGGGCAAGCTGGCGGGGAACTACACGCCGACCGGCGAGGGGAAGTTCTTCTTCACCATGATGGCGGCGTTTGCTGAGCTTGAGCGCGACATCATCCGTGAGCGCACGCGCGCCGGGCTAGAAGCGGCCAAGGCTCAGGGCCGCACGGGTGGCCGTCCGTCGGTGGTGAACGAGGACATCCTCAGCGCGGCGCGTGCCCGGCGAGCCAAGGGTGAGAGCGTCAATTCGATCGCTGACGCACTGGGAGTCTCCCGCCCGACGCTTCACCGTCACCTCAAGGCCGACGCGTCAGAGAGCGTCTGAGGCGACGCAGTAATAAGGAGAAGGCCCCGGCTGATCACCGGGGCCTCTCTGCGTTGCTAGGCCGTCAAGGCGGCCAAGGCGGCTAGCTCAGCCCGCAACGCCCGTACCGGCCAGAGCTTGCTTGACCTGGACGATCGACGGGTTGGTCATCACGATTTCGTCTCCGCCGTTGGCGGGAACTATGCGGATCGTGGGCACCGTCTGGTTGCCGCCGTTCACGCTGCGCACGAACGCGGCCGAGGCCTCGTCCTGCTCGATGTCCACCACGTCGTAGGCGATGCCCTCCCGGTCGAGCTGGCTCTTCAGCCGGTGGCAGTACCCACACCAGGACGTCGAGTACATGGTCAGCATCGGTCAGGGCTCCTTCGATCCAGGTCACACGGCGGTGCGGCTGAGAAGCACAACACCCGGTGAGGGTGTCATGATTCCCTACCGTGCGGACTGAACTCGACCCGGAACAGCACAAGGCCGTGACCGCGCCCGCCGGGCCGGTCTGCATCCTGGCCGGCGCCGGGACCGGGAAGACCCGTGCGATCACCCACCGGATCGCCCACCGGACGCTCTCCGGCGAGATCAACCCCCGGCACGTGCTCGCCGTGACGTTCACCGCGCGGGCCGCCGCCGAGATGCGCTCCCGGCTCGCTGAGCTCGGCGCGACCGGCGTCCAGGCCCGGACGTTCCACGCGGCCGCGCTGCGCCAGGTCCGCTACTTCGCCCCCCGGCTGCTGGAGGGCCGGGCCATGCCGGAGCTGCTGGAGAGCAAGATCCGCCTGGTCGGGCTGGCCGCCGCGCGGGCCGGGGTACGCGCCGACCGCGCCGCCGCCCGGGACCTGGCGAGTGAGATCGAGTGGGCCAAGTCCTCCCTGGTCGAGCCCGCCGAGTACGCCGTCGCCGCCGCCAAGGCCCTGCGCGAGCCGCCGTACGAGCCCGCCCGGGTCGCCGAGGTCTTCGTCGCGTACGAGTCCCTCAAGCGCCGCCAGGGCGTGATCGACTTCGAGGACATGCTGCGCGCCGCGGTCTGGGGCATCGAGGAGCACCCGGACGTCGCCGAGCAGATCCGCTCCCAGTACCGGCACTTCGTGGTCGACGAGTACCAGGACGTCAACCCGCTCCAGCAGCGGCTGCTCGACGCCTGGCTGGGCGACCGGGACGACGTGACCGTGGTCGGCGACGCCAGCCAGACGATCTACTCGTTCACCGGGGCCACCTCGGCGTACCTGATCGACTTCCCCCGGCAGCGGCGCGACGCCGTGGTGATCCGCCTGGTCCGGGACTACCGCTCCACCCCGCAGGTGGTCGGGCTGGCCAATGCGGTGATCCGCCAGGCCCGCGGCACCGAGGCGAAGCTGCGCCTGGAGCTGGTCGGCCAGCGCCCGCCCGGCCCGGAGCCGGAGCTGAAGATCTTCCCGGACGAGCCGGGGGAGGCCCTCGCGGTGGCCCGCCGCTGCCGTGACCTGATCGCGGCCGGCACGCCCGCGAACGAGATCGCCGTGCTGTTCCGTACCAACGCGCAGTCCGAGGCGTACGAGGAGGCGCTCGCCGACGCCCGGGTGCCGTACGTGGTCCGCGGCGCCGAGCGGTTCTTCGAGCGCGCCGAGGTCCGGCAGGCGATGGTCGCCCTGCGCGCCGCGGTGCGCTCGATCCCCGGCGAGACCCCGCTGGTCGAGGCGGTGATCGAGGGGCTCGCCGCGACCGGCTGGAACCGGGCTCAGCCCCCGCCCGGCGGCGCCGCCCGCGAGCAGTGGGAGGCGCTGGCCGCCCTGGTCACCCTCGCCGAGGAGTGCGCGGCCAGCCCGGACCTGCTGCCGATCGGGGAGGGCGGCACGCTCCAGCGGGAGATGACGCTCTCCGCCTTCAACGACGAGCTGGCCCGCCGGGCCGAGCAGCAGCACGTGCCGACCATGGCCGGCGTCACCCTGGCGTCGCTGCACTCGGCGAAGGGCCTGGAGTGGGACGCGGTGTTCCTGGTCGGGCTCGCCGACGGCACGCTGCCCACCACGTACGCGAAGACCGCCGAGCAGCTGGAGGAGGAGCGCCGGCTGCTCTACGTCGGGGTGACCCGCGCCCGGCACGTGCTCTGGCTCTCGTACGGCCAGTCCCGCGCCCCGGGCGGCCGGACCCGCCGCCCCTGCCGCTTCCTGCCGCAGCTGGAACGTTCCCGGGGCGGAGTGGAGCGGGCGGGCACGGCGCGGGCCGGGGTGGAGCCGGGTCGGAAAGCCGACCGCCGGCGTCCTCAGGTGGCCTCCTGCCGGATCTGTGGTGCCACCCTGCTGGCCGGTGCGGACCGGAAACTGGGCCGCTGCCCGACCTGCCCGTCGGACATGGACGAGGACCTCTATCAGCGGCTGCTCGAGTGGCGCGCGAGCACCGCCGCGGAGCTCAAAATCCCTGCGTACGTCGTCTTCACCGACGCCACGCTGGTCGCCGTGGCGGAGCGTCGCCCGACCGATCCGGCACAGCTGCTGGCCATAGCCGGGATCGGCCCCCGGAAGCTGGGCCAGTACGGCGAGGCGGTCTTCGCTCTGGTGGGCGGCGCGGGCCTCGATGATCTTGGCCGAAAAAACTTTGAAAACTAGTGCGTTAATTCGTTTGCCCTCCCCTGCGGGGCAGGCATAGCCTCAGGACACACCTGCCGGGGGACTGCCCGGGCAGGGATAACTAACCACGAGTGCGAGACACGGAGAGGGGTGGCCACGATGGGAATCAATGTGATTCCGATGCGTCCGTCGATGTCGCCGTCTGCTGTCTGCGCTCCGTCGGTTCTGCTGCCCGCCATCACCGTCGCGCCCGAGGGCCCGGCAGTGCTGATGGTCGGCGGACTGACTCCGGCACCGCTGGCTTCGGTTCAGCGGGAGCACCAGGTTCTCACCCAGACCCAGGCCGAGCTGGGCACATGGGCTGTTGAGCGGGTTCTTGCCGGCGGCTCCATCGGAAGCACGGGCACCACTGGGTTCAAGGGCAGCAATGTCGCCTCCCGTAAGCGCTACACGGATGGTGGCAGCGGTGTCCCGCCTCGAGGAAGGCCGGTCTGAAAAACAGACCTCCGGCTCACCTCGAGGCCGCGGAACCCCTAACCGGGATCCGCGGCCTCATTTCTTTTGCCGGCTCACCCGCCGGTGCACGACCCCGGAAAACGCGATCCAGAAGATCGACGAAAAAGAGAGAGGTGACCGGGCTTCATGAGTCTGGCGCTGGCCCCGATCGACGTTCCCGTCGAGATCGAGGCGAACCTGCCCTGTCGGAAGTTCGACCCGGACCTGTGGTTCTCCGACGCCCCGGCCCAGCTGGAGCTGGCCAAGTCGCTCTGCGGGGACTGCCCGCTGCGCGTCGAGTGCCTCGCCGGCGCGGTGGAGCGGAGCGAGCCCTGGGGTGTCTGGGGCGGCGAGATCTTCGAGCGGGGGGCCGTGGTCCCGCGCAAGCGGCCGCGTGGCCGGCCGCGGAAGGCCGACGTCGCGCGCGACGCCGAGCTGGCCGTCGAGGTCGAGGAGCGGCTCGCCGCGAACGGTCTCGACTCCCGCAGCTCCGTACGGCTGGCGGCCTGAGATGACCACCGTGACCGTCACCGGCAAGCCGAACACCGAGACCCTGGTACCGAATGGAGTCACCAAGATGAGACTCATCCAAGAGGCGTTATCGAGAGCCCGAATGCGACGGCCTCAGAGCGAGCGCGCACCTGAGGCTTACCGTCCCGCCCGCCGGATCGCCATGGAGGCCCGCCACCGGGCCGCCCGCGAACTGGGCGTCTGATAACCCGATGAGAGAGGAACGGCCCGTCCGCGTCATGCGGACGGGCCGTTCACACGTGCAGGAAGTCCCGGACGGCCGCGGCGAACGGGGCCGGCCGCGCGCGGTGGCAGGCGTGTCCACCGCCGACGGAGACGAAGGACGATCCCGGGATCGCCGCGGCCATCCGGCGGATCGCGTCCTGGTCCAGGTGGCTCTCCGGGCCGCCGGCCAGCACCAGCGCCGGTACCGCGATCCGGGACAGATCGTCCCACCAGGCCTCGGGCGGGTCGTTGACGACCGCCAGCGTGGCGAGCCGGGCCGCCCAGTCGTAGCCGGGATCGCCCTCCGGCCGCCGCGGGTGCAGGGCGTGCGGGACCGGCGGCGGGGTCTCCTCCAGGATCACCGCCTCGATCCGGTCCGGGTGGGCCAGCGCCGTCCGCCAGGCCGCCACCCCGCCGGCCGAGTGCCCGGCCAGGACGGCCCGGTCGATGCCGAGCGCGTCCAGGAAAGCGATCACGTCGTCCCGGGTGGTCTCGGGGCCGTACGCGGCGGCCCGGTCGCTGGCGAAGTAGCCGCGCGGGTCGAGAGCGTACGAGCGGACCGGTAGCAGCGCCGCGACCTGCTCGAACGTCGTGCCGTCGCTGGACGCCCCGGGCAGCCAGAGCACCGGGCGGCCGTCCGGCGGGCCCCACGCCCGGTAGGCGAGGCGCAGGGCGGGGAGTTCCGCGTACGCCGGGCTCATGCGACCGGGGCGAAGCCCGGGAGCCACCGCTCCAGGATCTCCCGGTAGGTGGCCTCCGCCTCGAGCTGGCAGAGCACCCCGATCGAGCCCATGGTGACCCGGTGGATCAGCAGGTAGTTCGGCGGCAGGTTGAGCTTGCGGCCCAGCTGGTACGCGGGTGACCGCGGATTGCCGATCCGGGTGGCCTCCCCGCGCAGCCACGCGCGGGTGAACCGGAACCGATCCACCGCGACCGGCTCGATCATCGGCCGGAGGAAGGCGAGCACCGCCTCGGCGTCGATCCGCTCGTCCCGCTTGATGAAGCCCTCGCCGCGCAGCCCGTCGGCGACCGCGTCCGCGTCACCCGCCAGGGCGAGCCGGACCAGGCGGCCGATCGGCTCGGGGTGGCCCTCCGGCAGCCGGGCGACCGCGCCGAAGTCGATCACGCCGAGCCGGCCGTCGGGCAGGATCCGGAAGTTGCCCGGGTGCGGGTCGGCGTGCAGCAGGCCGGCCCGGGCGGGCGCGGAGAAGTGCAGGATCGCCATCAGACGGCCGGCCTCGTCCCGCTCGGCCTCGGTGCCGTCGGCGATCACGGCGGCCAGCGGGGTGCCCTCGACCCACTCGGTGACCAGCACCCGCGGCGCGCCGGCCACCACGCGGGGCACGAAGATGTCCGGATCGTCGTGGTACGCCGCCGCGAAGGCCCGCTGGGTCTCCGCCTCCATCTCGTAGTCCAGCTCCTCGACGACCCGCTCGTGCAGCTCGGCGAGGAGCGGCTTGACGTCGATGCCGGGCTGCATGATCTTGAACATCCCGGCCAGCCGGGAGAGCTGCTTGAGGTCGGCGACCAGGGCCTCACCGGCGCCCGGGTACTGCACCTTGACCGCGACCGGCAGCAGTTTCGGCTTGGCGTTCCTCCGGGCCGGGGGCAGCTTCCAGACCGCGCGGTGCACCTGGCCGATGCTCGCCGCGGCGGCCGGGCTGTCGTCGAACTCGGCGAAGCTGTCCCGCCAGTCCGGTCCGAGCTGCTCGGCGAGCGCCCGGTGCACGTTGGCCACCGGCATCGGCGGGGCGGCCTCCTGGAGCTTGGTGAGCGCCTGGCGATACGGTCCGGCCATCTCCTCGGGCATCGCGGCCTCGAAGACCGAGAGCGCCTGACCGAATTTCATCGCCCCGCCCTTGAGCTGGCCCAGGACGCTGAAGAGTTGTTCGGCGGTGCGCTGCTGGATGTCCGCGGAGATGACGTCGGAGGCGATCCCGACGGCCCGCTTCCCCAGGCCCAGGGCCGTCCTCCCGGCGAAGCCGAGGGGCAGGGCGGCGAGCTTGGCGGTCCGGGAAGCCGCGCGGCGCGGTATGTCCGTCACCCGATCATTGTTACCGACGGGGGAGCCGGGTACGGCCTACCGCGCAGGTGTTTGTTGACTTATGTGACAAAAGTTCGGTTATTCCGTCGCCCGCTCTGGCACGAGCAGTGCGGGTGAGGCGTCCAGGTCCGCCGCCGCGCCTGCCCCGGCGCCCGGATCTCCACCACCGCCCCGGCCGTCGCGGGCCGCCCGCCGTCCAGGAAGGTCAGCACCTCGGCGGTCGCGTACGCCGCCGCCGCGAGCACGGTGGCGACCGCGCACGGCTCGGCGTGCTCCGGCGCGGGCGGTCCGGGCCAGTCCGGGTCCCGGTCGTGCCGGTGCAGGTCGAGGCAGTACAGGCACGGACCGCCGGTGGCCGGTACGAGCGGCCCGACCACGCCGGCGCCGTCCCGGATGCCGAGGGCGAGGTGCGGCTGGCGGCGTGCGGCGTACGCCGCGGCGATCAGGGCGGTCGGCTCGTCGTGGGCGAGCTGGACGACCAGCGTCGCGGGCATCCGGCGGGTGCCCCGGACCTGGGTGGCGGGCACCGTCCGGGCCACCGCCGCGGCGACCGCGGCCCGGCGGGCACCGCCCACGTCGGCGGCCCGCAGCGGCCCACCGGCCAGCTCGGCCGGGCCCACGGCGCCGGTGAGGTCGGGGTGCACGTGCCCGACACCCGCCTCGGCCAGCGCGACCGCGAGCGGGGCGCCGAGCCGGCCGCGGCCCCGGAGCACCACCTGGGCGGCCCGGCGGCGGCGCAGGGCCCGGGCCGGGTGGGCGTGCGGGTCCCCGGAGACGCGCGCGGCGATCGCCAGGGCGGCCGCCTCGCCGAGCAGCCGTTGCCGCTCGGCCGCCGGGAGGGTGGCGGGCAGCAGGGACTCGGCGGGCAGGATCAGGCCCGCGTCGCGCAGGGTGTCGAGCAGCCGGCGGGCGTCGCCGGGCGGCACGCCACGCTCGGCGGCGTCCAGCAGGACGAGCCGCTCGGGCCGGGTGCCGTCGAGCAGGTCGAGGACCTCCGCGGTACGCGGGTCGGCGAGCTCGATCCGGACGGCGTGGTCCGGGTCGAGACCGAGCTGCAGCTCGACCGGCGTACGCCAGGCACGGGGCAGCCCGGGGATCAGGGTGGGCCGGGTCATGGATGACAGGGTGTCATCGCCGCGCTGCGGAGCGGGTTGGTTATCCACAGGCCCGGGGGCCGTGGCGCAGGGTTGTCCACAGCCAAGAGTGAGTTATCCACAGGCTGTCGTAGTTTTCCCCAGATCACTCAACGTGTCTCGGCGAACACGGTTACGGCCGGGGAGGGCGGCTTGCCGGGCCGGCCCTCCCCGGTGACCACGTCAAGAAGTGGCCTTGGCCTTGCCCAGAATCCGGTTCATGGTCGTACCGCAGACCGGGCACTTGCCCTTGGCCATGTTCATGCCGGTCTTGGAGACCTCCACGTTGCCCTGGAAGTCACGCTTCTCCTTGCACTTGACGCAGTAGCCGTTGTAGGTGGTGTCGGCCACGGTTCCTCCTCGTCGTATCGTCGGCCGCTCGGCCCCGCTGCCTGTTCGCGGCGACGGGCGCGAACCGTCTGTGGCGCTGGACCGCTTAGCGGCCACGTGGATGTGGCCACCCGTCCGGGGCGGTCACTTACCCAGCTCAGGCGGGTTCCATGTCAGCGCGTTGTCGGCGGTGACACCGACGACGTGAGTGTGCCGCCCGAAGCGCCCGTTTCACCCAATTTTGCCCCAACACGCCGACGATTCCCTTCAGGGCGGCATAAAACGGACAGCAAGGTCGAGTAAAGCCCTGAGTCGACGATGGTCTAGGTTGGCGAAAGCCGTCGCTTGTTGCGGCTGGGGAAATTTTTTTCGGGTATATGCGGGCGAAGTGCGCATATTCCGCGACAGTCATTGGGCGTACTCTTGCGGTGACCAGGGTCTCGCGGATTAGCGTCTCAACGTGAACCCGAATCTGGGCCTCGCGAGCCGGTAATGGCCCGCGTGCGCAAGCCTGTCGTGGAAGTGCGGCGCAGCCAGCGTCGGCGACGGACGGTGTCCGCTTATCGCGACGGTGAACGTGTCGTCGTCCTCATCCCCGATCGCTTCTCCCGCGCCGAGGAGACCGAGTGGGTCGAGCGCATGCTCGCCCGCCTGGCCGCCCGCGAGGAGCGCCTGAGCAGCACCGACGACGAGCTGCTCATCCGGGCTCGCCGCCTCACCGCGCGCTTCCTGGCCGACCACGCCGACCGGGTCGCCCCGGCCAGCGTCCGCTGGGTCACCAACCAGAACGGCCGCTGGGGCTCCTGCACCCCCGACGACGCCACCATCCGCATCTCGCACCGCATCCAGGAGATGCCGGACTGGGTGATCGACTACGTGCTCCTGCACGAGCTCGCCCACCTCGTCGTCCCCAGCCACAACGCCGCCTTCTGGGACCTGGTCAACCGCTTCCCCAAGGCCGAACGCGCCCGCGGCTACCTGGAGGGTGTCTCCGCCGCCGGAACCCTGGTCATGGCCGAATAAGACCCCTTCTCCGGTACGCCGTCCCCGCCCCCACCACGCTCAAAAGGCGGCGCCTCTCCCCGCCGCCCCCACCTGCCCCCTCCCGGCCGCAGCGCGCCTCCCCCTCCCGGCTGGCCCTCCGGGGTCCCTGACCCCCTCCCACACACCCCGGATCACCAGCCACCAGCGCCCGCACCCGCTCGGCCCGGGTGGCCGCCGCGACGTCGACGCCGGACCACCGGTGTCCGCGTGCACACCCGCTCGGCCCGGGTGGCCGCCGCGACGTCGACGGCGGACCACCGGTGTCCCGTGTTCGCACCCGCTCGGGCCCGGGTGGCTGGCCCTCCGGGGTCCCTGGCGAACGCTGAGACACCCCTGAGGGCCGGCTGGGGTGGCGGCGTGGGCCGGTAGGGTGGGCGGGTGACGCGGCGTGTGGTGGTGGCGATGCTGGTGCCGGTGCCGTGGAGTCCGCCCGGGGTCGACCTGCTCACGTGGCGTACCGCGCTCGCCGAGGACGTCGTCGACCTGCTCGCCCGGCTGGCTCAGGCGGAGGCCGCCATCGCGGCGACGCCGGCGGACCGGGCGCTCGCCGAGGAGATCGCCTGGCCGGGGATGCGGATCTACGAGGTTCCGGCGCCGACCGTGCTGCCCGTGCTCGCGGCCGCCGCCGCGGACGGCTTCGATCAGGCCGCGGTGATCGCCGCCGACGCCCCCGACGTGCCCGGGATGATCCTCGGCAAGCTGCTGCGCCCGCTCGACGGCAAGGCGGTGGCGGTGGCGCCCGGCGGTGGCCCGGACGGCGGGCTGTTCGGCGTGGCGACCGGCCTGCCCGCCCCGTCCTGGCTGGCCGACCACGACCTGGACACCGCGTCCGCCCAGTCGCTCCGCCGTACGGCACCCGCCCCGGGCGACGTCACCTCGACCCCGAAGTGGCGCCGTCTGCGCACCGCCGCCGACCTGGCGACGCTCGACGTGGCCCTGGAGGGCTGGGACAACACCCGCACCCTCCTCAGCGCCTAGCCTCCGCCCAGCGAACGCTCAGCCGGCTCCCGCAAGCCCCTGGCGCCGCCGTCCGTTTGTGATCAGCGCCACCCGATTTCTGAGACACCCCTCACACTCGGCCACCGGGTAGCTACCGATCCGGGCTGGCGCTCAGCGGTGTCTCAGCGTTCGCCAGGGACCCCGGAGGGCCAGCCGGGAGGGGGAGGCGCGCTGCGGCCGGGAGGGGGCAGGTGGGGGCGGCGGGGAGAGGCGCCGCCTTTTGCGCGTGGTGGGGGCGGGGACGGCGTACGTGAAAAGGCGCCGGACCTGAAACGGCCCGGCGCCTGAAACGGGGGTCGGTCACTCGGGGCCGGGGTTGCCCTCCAGGCCATCGAGCTCGCTGATGTCCCAGTCCGACTGGCTGCGGGCGAAGACCTCGGGGTGAGCGAAGTCCTCGTCGGTCGGGAGCAGGTCCGGGTGGTCCCAGAGGGCGTCGCGACCGGCCGTGCCGCGCTGCTCGGCGACGACGGACCAGAGGGCGCCGGCCTCGCGCAGACGGCGCGGCCGGAGCTCCAGGCCGACCAGGGCGGCGAAGGTCTGCTCGGCGGGACCGCCGGCGGCGCGACGGCGGCGGAAGGCCTCGCCGAGCGCGGCGACCGAGGGGAGACGGTCGCCGGCGGCGTTGTCCACCACGTGGCCGACCCAGCCCTCGACCAGGGCGAGGGCGGTCTCCAGGCGGGCCAGACCGGCCTTCTGCTGCGGCGTGTCCTCCGGCGTGAAGATGCCCTCCAGCGCCATGGCCTGCATCGACTCGGGATCGCTCGGGTCGACCCGGCTCATCGCCTCCTCGATCGCCTCACGGTTCACGGTGATGCCGTTCGCATACGCCTCGACCGCGTTGAGCACGTGCGCCCGCAACCACGGGACGTGGCCGAAGAGCCGCTGGTGGGCGGCCTCGCGGAGCGCGACGTAGAGGCGGACCTGGTCCTCGGGGAGCTCCAGGCCCTCGCCGTACGCCTTGATGTTGGCCGGGATGAGCGCGGCGGTGCCGGCCGGGCCGAGCGGCAGGCCGATGTCGCCCGCCGAGAGCACCTCGGCCGCGAGCTGGCCGAACGCCTGGCCGAGCTGGCCGCCGAAGAGCGCGCCGCCGAGCGTGGCGACCATCGACTGCATCGGGCCGAGCTGGGCCCGGGCCTCCTCGGGGACCAGGTCGCCCATGGCGCCCACCATGCGGCCGGCGATCGGCTCGCAGAGCTTCTTCCAGACGTCGAGCGTGTTGTAGATCCACTCGTTGCGGTTCCACGCGACGGCCTTGTGGATGCCGCTGGGCATGGCGCACACCGGGTCGAGCCAGAGGTCGGCGAGTCGCAGAGCCTCCTCCACCTGGTGGCGCTCGTGCATGTTCACCGCCGGGTCGCCGGAGGCCGAGAGCTGGCTGGCGGCGACCTGCCGGGCCAGGTCCCAGTTCACCGGGCCACTGCCGGGGGCGGCGAACATCTGCTGCAGCTGCGCCATGAACTGCTGCATCTGCTGCGGGTCGGAGGGGTCGGGCGGCTGCGCGCCCGGCAGGGAGAAGCCGAACGGGATATCGGGCACGACCCCAACGGTACGCGCGAAACGCACGTAGCGGACTGATGCCGGTGTCAGCTCAGAGAGAACTCAGGGCGGGTGGGTACTCTCACGCGCATGAGACGTCGCGGTGTCACCGTCATCCTGGGCGCCCTGATAACCGCCCTGTTGGCCGCCGGTGTGATGGTCGCCCCGTTGCCCTACGTGGTGCTCAAGCCCGGCCCGACGGTGGACACCCTCGGCTCCGACAACGGTACCGAGGTCATCCAGGTGACCGACGCGACCACGTCGACCTCGGCCGGGCAGCTCCGGCTCACCACGGTCAACGTGCAGTCGCAGGTGGAGCTGGTCTGGGCGATCCAGGGCTGGCTGAGCGACGACGACGCCGTGGTGCCCCGCGAGCTGATCTACCCGCCGGACCAGAGCGAGAAGCAGGTCCAGGAGCAGAACCAGCAGGAGTGGAAGCAGTCGCAGACCAGCGCCGAGACGGTGGCGCTGCGCGAGCTGGGCTACCCCGTGCAGACGTACGTGGCGAAGGTGACCGACGGCGGCGCGGCGGTCGGCGTGCTGAAGGCCGACGACGTGATCACCGCGATCGACGGCACCGCGGTGACCGGCCCCAGCCAGCTGGTCGCGCTGGTCCGGGCCAAACCGGCCGGCACCGCGCTGACCGTGTCGTACACCCGGGACGGCAAGGCCGGCACCGGGACGGTGACCACCAGGGCGAGCGGTGACGACAAGACCCCGCGCCTCGGCGTCGAGATCGACACCAAGCAGCCGCACCCGTTCACCATCACGATCGACCTGGACAAGATCGGCGGGCCCAGCGCCGGCCTGATGTTCACGCTCGGCATCATCGACAAGCTGACCCCCGACGACATGACCGGCGGCAAGGTCATCGCCGGGACCGGCACCATCGACGACGACGGCAACGTCGGCGCGATCGGTGGCATCCCGCAGAAGATGCACGGCGCCAAGGCGGCCGGTGCCAAGCTCTTCCTGGTGCCGAAGGACAACTGCGCGGAGGCGTTGCGCAACGCCGTGCCCGGCCTGCCGATGGCCGAGGTGGCCACGGTGGACGACGCCCTCACCGCCCTGAAGACATTCACCTCCGGAGGCACCCCGAAGGCCTGCTCGGCCTCGTGACTGGAGGCTTTCTACAGCGTATCGAAGCCGGATGCGACATCGTAAGGTGAAACACCGGCCCGACGAAGTGTGGAGCCAACGTTGGTAATGCGAAATAGTCCGCTACCGAGGATGAGCCGGCGCGGTCGCGTCACCGTCGGCGTCCTGGTGGGGGTCTTCGTCCTTTTCACGCTGCTCGGCTGGGGCATCGACGAGTACACCGATTATCTGTGGTTCTCCGAGGTCGACTTCACTCAGGTCTTCACCGGCGTACTCCTCACCAAGCTGCTGCTGTTCCTGGCGTTCGGCGCGGCGATGGCCCTGGTCGTGGCCGGCAACCTCTATCTGGCGTACAAACTCCGGCCGCTGCTGCGCCCGCACTCCGCGGAGCAGGCCACGCTGGAGCGCTACCGGATGATCCTGACGCCCCGCCTGGGCACCTGGATCGCGGTGATCAGCCTGGTCATCGGCTTCTTCGCCGGCCTCTCGGCGCAGAGCCGATGGACCGACTGGATGCTCTTCCGCAACACCCAGTCGTTCGGGCAGACCGACCCCGAGTTCAAGGTGGACATCGGGTTCTACGTCTTCGAGTACCCGTTCTGGCGCTATCTCCTCGGCGTCGGGTTCACCGCGGTGGTGCTCTCGGTGCTCGGCGCGCTGGCGGTGCACTACATCTTCGGCGGCGTCCGCCTGCAGGGCGTCGGTGACCGGATGACCGCCTCGGCGCGCGCTCACCTGACCACCCTGGTCGCGGTCTTCGTGCTGCTCAAGGCGGTGGCGTACGTCCTCGACCGGCGGGCCCTGCTGCTGGAGCAGCACGTCTCTCCCGGCCTGTACGGCGCCGGGTACACCGACGTCAACGCGCTGCTGCCGGCGAAGGAGATCCTGGCCTACATCTCGATCGTGGTGGCCGTGGCGATCATCGTGTTCTCCAACGCGGTGATGCGGAACCTGGTCTGGCCCGGCGTCTCGCTGGCGCTGCTGGCCATCTCGGCGGTGGCGATCGGCGGGATCTACCCGCTCGCGGTGCAGAACTTCCAGGTCAAGCCGAGCCTCTCGGACAAGGAGGCGCCGTACATCCAACGGGCCATCAACGCCACGAGGGACGCGTTCGACCTGACCGGCACGCAGTCCGACTCGTACACGCCGAAGAACGGGGCGCCGTCGGCGACCATCACCGCCGACACCAGCGCGCAGAACGTCCGGCTGATGGACCCGCAGCTGGTCTCCCAGGCGTTCACCCAGTCGCAGCAGTCCCGCGGCTTCTACGACTTCGGCGAGAAGCTGGACGTCGACACGTACACGATCGACGGCGAGACCGCTGACTACGTGGTCGGTGCCCGGGAGATCAACGACGCCAAGCTCACCGCGCAGCAGCGCAACTGGCTCAACCGGCACACCGTCTACACCCACGGGTACGGCCTGGTCGCGGCGAAGGCCAACGAGGTCTCCGCCACCGGGCTGCCCTGCTTCGTCTCCGGCTTCCTCGGCACCGCGGACACGACCGCCTCGGACGACTGCTCCGCGTCGAGCGACCAGATCGAGACCACGCAGCCGCGGATCTACTACGGCGAGGAGTCGACCGACTACGCGATCGTCGGGCAGACCGACAGCAGCAAGAAGGTCGAGTTCGACTACCCCAAGGAGGGCAGCAGCGACGCCTCGGTGAACTACACGTACGACGGCACCGGCGGCGTCCCGATCGGCTCGTTCTTCCGCCGGCTGGTCTTCGCGATCAAGAACACCGAGAGCAACTTCCTCCTCTCCGACGCGGTCAACGCGAACTCCCGGGTGATGTACATCCGGAACCCGCGGGAGCGCGTCGAGAAGGTCGCGCCGTTCCTCACCATCGACGGCGACCCGTACCCCGCCGTGGTGGACGGCAAGATCGTCTGGATCCTCGACGGGTACACGACCTCGCAGAGCTACCCGTACTCGCAGAAGATCAACCTGCAGACCGAGACCAAGGACGAGTCGACCGGCCAGGGGTCGTTCGCGCTCGCCCGGGACGACGTCAACTACATGCGGAACTCGGTCAAGGCCACCGTCGACGCGTACGACGGGACCGTCAAGCTCTACGAGTTCGACGACCAGGACCCGGTGCTCAAGGCCTGGAACCAGGCGTTCGGCGGTGACCTGGTGATCCCCAAGGCGGAGATCCCGGCCTCGCTCGCCGCGCACTTCCGCTACCCGGCCGACATGTTCAAGGTGCAGCGCAACCTGCTCACCAAGTTCCACGTCACCGACCCGCAGACGTTCTTCAACGGCGACGACTTCTGGCAGGTGCCGAACGCGCCCGACTCGCCGCAGAGCGGGGACAAGCAGCCGCCGTTCTACCTGAACGTCAAGCTGCCCGACCAGGACGGGACCAGCTTCCAGCTGACCTCGGGCGTGACACCCGCCAACCGGGAGAACATGGCCGCCCTGATCTCCGGGTCGTACGTCGACGGTGAGCCCCAGCTGCAGGTCTACGAGCTACCCAGCAACACCGTGACACCCGGCCCGGTCCAGGTTCATCAACGGATGGTCAACAACGCCACCATCTCGCAACAGCTGGCCCTGCTGAACCGGAGCGGACAGGCCACCGTGCTCTACGGCAACCTCATCTCGTTGCCGCTCGCCGACGGCATGCTCTACGTCGAGCCCGTCTACGTGAAGAGCACCCAGGCCAACGCCGCGCCGCTGCTGCAACGGGTGCTGATGTCGTACGGCGACGGCGAGTACGTGGTGCTGGAATCCAACCTCACCAACGGCCTCAAGGCCCTGGCCGAGCTCGGGAAGAACGCGTCCACCGACGATGACACCGGCACCGACACCGGCGGCACCGACACCGGCACCACGCCACCCACCGAGCTCAGCCCGGCCCTCTCCGCCGCCGCGGCCAAGGTCGACGCGGCCATCGAATCTCTCCGCGCCGCGCAGAAATCCGGTGACTTCGCGAAGCAGGGCGAGGCACTCGCCGCCCTCGATGCCGCGATGACCGAGTTCCAGAACGCCCAGAAGGCATCGTCGACCACCACCACACCGACGACGGCCCCCACGGCCGGCCCGACCGCGAGCGCCTCGGCGCCCGCCACGGCCACACCGTCGGCCAGCGCCGGCGGCTAGCAGTGTGTCCGCCGTCTCCGGGACCCGTTTTGCAGGTCCCGGAGACGGTGCGCTAGGCTTTACACATACCGACGCGGGGTGGAGCAGCTCGGTAGCTCGCTGGGCTCATAACCCAGAGGTCGCAGGTTCAAATCCTGTCCCCGCTACGAGTGGTAGGGGCCCCTGTTCGCAGAAAGCGCGAACGGGGGCCCCTCTTCGCATTTTGCTCAGGGGGCCGAGCCCCCTGAAACCCCGCGTTGCGGTGGGGGCGCTGAGTGGGTGTGGTTGCGCTTACACCTGGGTGGGTGCGCTTGCGGGGTGCGCTTGCGGAGTGCGCTTGCGATCTTTTCGATCTTTTCGATCTTCTTGGTTTGCTTGGTCTTTGGGGCCTTCGGGGTGGTGTTGTGGGGGTGGGGCTTGTTGGTTGATTCTGGATGTGGTTGTCCTGGTCAGTGGGGGGATTCGGGGTTGTGGGTAACCCGGTTGCGGGAGGGGTGGGGGGACGAGCTAAGCTTTATTCATACCGACGCGGGGTGGAGCAGCTCGGTAGCTCGCTGGGCTCATAACCCAGAGGTCGCAGGTTCAAATCCTGTCCCCGCTACCACAGAAGTGCAGTTCAAAGGCCGTTCATCCACTCGGGTGAGCGGTCTTTCTGTACTCCGTGGTCGTACGGTGGCCGCAGACGAGAAAACATCAGCAAGTGGCCCAGATCGCTCCATAGATGGCTGCCGATTTTGGTCCTGATCGGGGCTTGGCCGTGTGGTAAAGCGCTGGTCTCAGGCGTATGCCTCGGTTCGGCGGAACTGTGCATGCGGGCGGTTTCCTGTGGGGGATTCTGGGGTTGGCATCTGTTGTTGCGCCCGGTTGCGGCGGTACGAGCGAGACCTCTCGGGCAGGAGTTCGGGCTGCGGCGGAGCGGGTGATCTGGATTGCGGAGAAGGTTCGCGATCTGGGTTTGGTGACGAGCTTGGAGACGGCCGGGCAGATTCTCGGTATCGGTCGGAGTAAGGCGTACGAGATGGCGCGTCACGACGAATTCCCCGTCCCTCTGATGCGGGTTGGGCGTAAGTACACGGTGTCGGTCACCGCGATCTTGAGGTACTTGGGCGTGGAGTAGGCAAGCGTGCGGCCGGCGAGGGCTACGCGCCGCCATTGGTCCGGTGATCGGAAGTGACGAGCGCGCGCGGTGTCAGATTGGCGTGCCAAGTAACGTTAACAGTTACGTAGCATGCTGCGTTGACACCGCTGTCAGGGGGTGTCAAGCTGGCATCGTTAGTAACTGTTCACGATACATAGGTGCATCCGATGACACGGACGATCCCGCCTTCGATGGGGGGTATCCTCGAAGAATTGGAGCTTGAGCAGCCCACGCTTGTCACGAGTGAGCAACTCGCTCAGCTCGTCGAACGCCACGGCCTGCGTACCCCGGTCCGGATCGTGGCCGCGCGACTGCGTGAGCGGGGATGGCTACTACCAACAGGGCAACGCGGCGTCTGGGAGTTCGCACCCGCCGCCATGGCGGGCGCCTATTCCCGTAGCGACCCGCTCATGCCCCTCCGTGCCTTTCTAGCTCAACGAACTTCCGCGCGGTGCGCCTTGACCTTGCAGGCCGCCGCTTGGGCATTCGGCTTCGCCGATCGCGTACCGACCCACATCGAAGTTGCCGCCGCGACGACTGAACTAGCCCGTCAATTACCCGCCGACATCGCGGCATCCGTCTTCGATCCTCACCTTCACTATCGCGATCAGCGCGGTGTCCCGGTGCTCGCCCCGGAAAGCATCCTCGTACACATGACGGCAAAGCCCGGTGCCGTGCGCTCCTGGGCGAGTGCGCTCGAATGGCTCCCGGAACTTGCCGCCGACTTGTCTTGGGAAGAACTGTCCCTCGAACTGGCCGGCCGACCGTCGGCCACCAGTGCCCGCACCGGCTATCTGCTCCAGGGGCTGCGACCCGACCTGGCCGGCGCGATCCGCGAGTCGAGCCCCCTGCACGGCAAAACCTGGTTCGGCCCGCGAGGACAACTCCGCCGCCATGACAACACCTGGCAAGTCGCCGACACCAGCCTCCCCTTCGACCCCCGCACCCTGCGAGCAGCCACATGAACGACATCAACCTGACCGTCGGACACATCGCCCGGCAATACACCGCGTGGTGCCGGTGCCCAAGGCCGTGACGCCGCCATCGTCGACATCGCCCAAGACCTGCTGCTTCGCCACCTGCACGGGCTCGGCGTCCTCGATGCGCTGACGTTCAAGGGCGGCACCGCGCTGCGCAAGCTGTACGCGGGAAACGCCGGGCGGTTCTCCCTCGATCTGGACTTCTCCAGCACCGAGATCGGCGCCGATCCCGACGACGCGCTCACCAACCTGATCGCCGCCGTCGACGGCCTCAAGGTCGGCCCCTTCGGCTACGGCGTCATCGAACGGCGCGGCAAGTGGACACTCACCTACGACCACAGCTTCGGCGGCGACACCGGTGCCCTGCAGAGCAAACTCGACCTGAATCCGCCGCCGTGGCTGCCGCCGGTACTGCGCGGATGGCAGCCCTTGCCCATTCACGCCCGGTACGGGCTACCCGTTCTACCTCAGCTTCAGGTGATCCGCCTCGAAGAGAACATCGCCGAGAAGATCGCCCGGCTGAATCGCGCCACTCCCGCCCGCGACATGTACGACCTGCGCTGGGCCATGACCAACACCCCTATCACCGGCAAACTGGATCACGTCCTCGTGCGCCGTCTCGCCGTCCTCAAAATCTGGGTCGATGCCAACGGCCTCCACGCCGGCGACACCTTCTGGAAACCCGGCCACGAAGGACCCGCCTTCACCCCCGAGAGATGGCTCCGTGACCGCAGCACCGGGGAGTTCGACGAACAGGACATCGGAGCACTCGCCGTCCCGGCCCCCACCGCGGCCGAGCTGTCGGAAGCCCTTCGCACCCATTTCAGATTCCTCGCCGACCTCGACGGCGACGAACGACTCCTCGCTCAGGCTCGGGAACAGGACCGTCCCCTCGTACTACGCGCCCTGGCCACCCTGCCCGGCGGCCGACTGGCCGACGTCGGCCTCTACTGACTTCACGGCTGCCGACGGACCCGGCCCGTTAAGTCATTCGGCGACGAGGGCCGATATGGCGCGCGGCACCGGGCTGTCAGCCCACTCCTGCACGTTCCGGAGTTGCCGGGCGAGAGTCAGTCGCTGTCGTAAATCCTCCACCTTTCGCACAACTCGGCCAGGACGCCGGCCCGAAGCGGCCGTTGGTGAGGTTGCCCCTAAACTTCCACTCCCATCTGTTCGGCCAGTTCCGCGATAGGGGCTGAGGGTGTTCCCCGAGTGCGTCGCAGTACCTCGGAGAGGACCTCGTGGGCCAGTGGCCGACACCGGACTTCTGCGGGGGCGAGCTGCTCACCTTCCAGCAGCATCTCGCTGGCCTTCTCGATGTTGCCGACCTGGGTGTAGCTGCGGGCAAGATTCAGGAAATGGTGGGCGCGCTGCGCAAGTGGGATGGCCGCGAAGCTTTCCGGGGCGACCTGTTCGTGGCACTCCATCGCGACACGGCCATCGCCGAGTTCAACTGCTGCGGCTGCCCTGTGTAGCTGCACGTTGGTCGGGCCGAAGGTGGTCCAGTAGTGGTTGAAGTCGCCGCCCAGTTCCTGGGCCACGGCCGTTTCATGATCGATAGTGGCGGTGAGTGACGATGCCTGTGTTGGTGTGTCGGATATGGACGAAGCTCCGTTGAGTCCAGGTCTTCTCAAGGATCTGGTTCAAACGGAGCTTCGTCGTGCCGCAGTCTGCCACCCTCAGCACCGATCCGTCGCCCGTGCCGCTGTCCGGGGACGTCTCGTTCACGCCTTCGTGTCACGGTCTGCTCGACCTGCTGCTCGCCGTCGGCGACGGCCGATCCGATCAGGGCCGTGATCATCCGGTCGCGGTCGTGCTCGCGCTGGTCGCGGCAGCCACGGTCGCCGGGTTGAAGGGCTACACCGCGAGCGGCTGGGTCGCTGACGTACCTACCGACATCCTTGACAGCCTGTATGCGCGGGTCGATGCCCGTCCTGGCGGACGGCCGTCACGCTCGACGCTGTGGCGGGTCTGCACCGACACCGACGGTGACATCCTGGACATGGTGATCGCCGAGTGGACCACGACCCAGCGCACCGGCTCCGGTGGACAGGCTCCGACCAGCACCGATTCACCAGCACAGGTGCGCCTGGACGGTAAGACCGTGCGCGGCGCCGCCGACCCGGACGGCGAGCAACTGCATCTGCTGTCCGCCCTGGCCGGCTCCCCTGGCCCGGACCCGGTCGCCGTCATCATCGCCCAGGCACCGACCGACGGTGCCAAGACCCGAGAACCAGAGACTGCCCGCGCCTTGCTGGAAACCCTCGATCTGCGCCAGGTGACCGTCACCGCGGACACGCTGCACACCGTCAAGGCCACCGCTGAGCTCATCCATCAGCAGGGCGGCCACTTCGTGCTGCCAGTCAAGGAGAACCGGGCCGCGCTGTTCGACGCCCTCAACGCCTTGCCCTGGGCCACGACCGGGATCGGCCACGAGAGCACCGAGGTCGGGCACGGCCGGAGCACCCGCCGGACCATCCGGGTCCTGCCCGCCCCGCCGGATCTGCCGTTTCCACACGTCAGCCAGGTCTGGCTGATCGAACGCTACGTCACCACCAGCAACGGCAAACAGTCCGCCGCCGCGCAACTCGGCGTCACCAGCCACCCCGCCGAGATCGCCACGTTCAACCGCGGCCACTGGGCCATCGAAACCCTGCACTACATCCGCGACACCTGCTACCGCGAGGACCAATCCCGCATCCGCACCCGTTCCGGGCCACGCGTTATGGCCTCGCTCCGAAACCTCGCGATCAACGCGCTACGTCTGGCCGGACGACCCGACATCACCGAAGCAACCCGCTGGGCCAACCGCGACATGACCAGGCCATTCACCATCCTCGGCCTTACCGGATGATGTTGAAACGGCCGTGAGGGCGAGCCCACTGAAATCCTGCGTTGCGACGGGAGACGGGGGACTGCCCGGGAAACGGTGTAAACGGCACCGCATCGATCGCGGAGTGCCAGGTCAACGCCTTCCGCGCACCGCCGTCACGGCGATCGGTGGACAGTCCCGTAGACGGATGCGGCGGGCCGAGAAGGACTTCCTTGCCTGTGCGGTTCTCCTTCGGCCCGGCCGCTGATCCGGGGTGTTGTCCAGGGCCGGCCGGGCTGGGCCGGCCGGCCCTGGGGTCAATGGCGGAAGGAGAACCAGTTCACCGAGACGAAGTCTGTCGTTGCGGTGGTGGAGAAGGTCAAGTAGACGGTGTGTGTGCCGGTGATCGTGCCGACGTTGCCGGGGACGGAGCGCCAGGACTGCCAGCCGCCGGTGTTGTCGATGGCGAAATCGCCGATCGGGGTGGCTGTGGGGGAGTCCAGGCGGACCTGGACCAGACCCGAGGCGCCTCCGGCGACGCCGGAGGAGACACGGGCGACGAAATCGGTGGGTGAGGTGGAGCCGAAGGCGACGTCGTCGAAGCGGGCCCAATCGCCCGACGCGATCGAGGTGATGTCCTTGCCGCCCTCGTCACAGGTCTCCACCGTGATGCCGCTGCGGGCGTCGTAGGACTCGGCCTGGATGGTGGCGAAAGCGTCCCGGGTCGACGTGGCCGCGGAGGTGGTGGTTCTCGCGGCGGTCGGAGTCGCCGTGGCGGTGGTCGTCGTGGCGGTCGTCGTCGTGGACGTCACGGCGATGGCCGGGCCGGCGTCGCGGGCCGGGGTGAGAGCCTGCGCTGAGGCGCTCGCGGGGACCTGTGCGCCGGCGGCGCCGCCGGAGACGACGGCCGACGGGTCGCCGGAGGCAGGGAAGGCCACCGGTGTGGGTGCGGACCCGGACGCCGCGCCGGGTACGTCGTACGTCAGCTGCGGGATCGCGGGTACGCCGCCGCCGGTGGTGGAGCCGGGGGCGAAGCGGTTCCAGAGGGTGACCGCGAGCAGGGCGGCCAGGGCCAGGACACAGCCGAGTATGACGATCCACGGGGAGGCGGCGAAAGCGAGGCTTGCGGGGGAACGCCAGGCACGGTGCCTGCTGGTCATCGAGTCCTCAGGGGAATGAGTCAGGGGATGAGAGGGCGGCGGCGGGTGCCGCGGGAAGGATGTTACTGGACAGTATCGACGTACGGGAGACGTACCGAAGAGGTACTGAAGACGGTGATGACGGTGATGACCGTCGTGGCGGAAACCACCACGACGGTGAGCGACACGGGGCGGCCGGCGGGTACCCACTGGAGCTGGCCGGAGCGGTAGACGGGGGTTATCCGGGTGGGAAGACGGCGGCCCTCCGGCTACTGCCGGAGGGCCGCGCTCGCCGACAATGGTCGGCATGACCAGGTGGGAAGCTGACTGTTCGAGGTGCGCGGCGCTCTGCTGCGTGGCGCCGGCGTTCGCCAAGTCGTCGGATTTCGCCGTCGACAAACCGGCCGGGCGGCCCTGCCGCAACCTGGGCGACGACTTCCGCTGCGGGATCCACGAGGAACTGCCGCAGCGGGGTTTCCGCGGGTGCGTGGTGTTCGACTGCTTCGGCGCCGGGCAGCGGATCACCCAGGAGACGTTCGCGGGGCGGGACTGGCGGTCCTCGCCCGAGCTGGCCGGGCCGATGTTCGCGCTGCTGCCGGTGATGCGCCAGCTGCACGAGCTGATGTGGCTGCTGACCGAGGCGCTCGCGCTGGAGGAGGCGCGGCCGGTGCACGACAGGCTCGAGACGGCGTTGTCCGAAACCGATCGGCTGGCCGGTGGGGATGCCGGCGAGCTGGTGGGGCTGGACGTGGATGCGTACCGGCAGCGGGTGAACGGGGTGCTGCGCAAGGCCAGCCAGCTTGCGCGGGCGAGGGTCGGCAGGCGGCTGGTGGACCACAGCGGGGCGCAGCTGATCGGGCGGCGGATGCGCGGTGCGGACCTGCGGGGCGCGAGTCTCCGCGGCGCGCTGCTGATCGGCGCGGACCTGAGGGACGCGGATCTGCGGCGGGCCGACTTCACGGGAGCCGACATGCGCGGCACCGATCTGCGGGGCGCGGATCTGAACGGGGCACTCTTCCTGACTTCGTCACAGTTGCGCGCGGCAGTGACGACAGCCGATCAGACCTAAGATGGGCGGCATGTTGTGGCTGGCGACCGTGCTGGGGATCATCGGCCTTCTGCTTTTCGACTTCTTCGTCCATGTACGGCGGGCCCATGTGCCGCGGTTGCGTGAGGCCGCACTGTGGACCTCGATCTACGTGTCGCTCGCGATCCTCTTCGGCGTGGGCGTCTGGGTCTTCGGCGGATCGGCGATGGGCGCCGAGTACTTCGCGGGCTATGTCACCGAGGAGGCGCTCTCGGTCGACAACCTCTTCGTGTTCCTGCTCCTGCTCGGCAGCTTCAAGGTGCCGCGGGCGGACCAGCAGAAGGTGCTGCTCGTCGGGATCGCGGTGTCGCTGATCGCCCGGACGGCGTTCATCTTCCTGGGCGCGGCATTGATCAACTCATTCGCCTGGGTGTTCTACCTCTTCGGGCTGATCCTGCTGGTCACGGCGGGCAACCTGCTGCGGGAGAAACGGGACGACGAGGGCGAGCAGGCGGACAACGTCGTGATCCGGCTGGCGCGACGGGTGTTGCGGACCTCGGACACGTACGACGGCGACAAGCTGGTGACCGTGCGGGACGGGCGGCGGGTGCTGACCCCGATGCTGCTGGTGATGGTGGCGATCGGCGGCACCGACATCCTGTTCGCGCTGGACTCGATCCCGGCGATCTTCGGGCTTACCCAGAACGTCTACATCGTCTTCACGGCGACGGCGTTCTCGCTGCTCGGGCTCCGGCAGCTCTACTTCCTGATCGACGGGCTGCTGGACCGGCTGGTCTACCTCTCGTACGGGCTGGCGGCGATCCTCGCGCTGATCGCCGTCAAGCTGGTGCTGCACGCGATGCACCAGAACAATGTGCCGTTCATCAACGAGGGTGAGCGCATCGATGTCGTCGAGATCCCGACGCTGCTCTCACTCACACTGATCGTCGGGGTGCTGGCGCTCACCGTGGGGGCGTCGCTGCTGAGCCCGCGAGGGCGGTCGCGCACTTACGAGGCGGCGGCGCGGCGGCATGCGACGGCGTTCCTCGACGTGGAGACCGACCCGAAGTACTGCGATGAGATCTACCACCAGCTCCTCGACCAGGAGGAGAAGCTGCGCGGGTTGCCGGAGCGGCACCGGACCAGGGTGAGCCGCCACGAGGACCTGATGGACCTGCTGCGGCGGGCCCACGACCTGCACGCCGAGCGGGTCGCGGCGGGCACCTGCTTCGCCCCGGAGGCCGCGACCGCGAAGCACTGACAGGCCGGCGGGACAGCGCGAGGCCGCTGGCCGGGCGCGGCGTTGCGGGCTGGCCGGGCGCGGCGTTGCGGGCTGGCCGGGCGTGGAGTCGCGAGCGGGCACGGCGCTGGGCCGCACGCGGTGGGGTGGTGGCTGGTCGGCCGGGACGATGGGGCCGGTCAGCGGCCGGCGCGGGGGTCGTTGTCGCGGGTGCGGTTGAGGTAGGAGGAGAGGTTGGTCATCTGGCCGCTGAGGCGTTCGCGGCCGTCGGCCTCGCTGGGGGAGGCGGAGACCAGGTTGGCGACGCGGGCGGCCAGGTTGGCGGCGCGGGAGGCCAGGTCGGGCTCGGCGTAGCGGCTGTCCTGCTCGGCGCGCAGGGCCTCCTCGGCGCGGAGCGCGTCGGCGTCGGTGCCGGGGCGGTCGGAGTAGCCACGGCCGGAGACGGGCATGGCGGAGACGGGCTCGGCGTACTCCGTGTACTCGGCCTCGACGAACTCGGCGTCGACGTAGTCGGGCTGCGAGTGCTGCGTCTCGGCGTAATGCGTGGCGGCGTGCGCGCCCGGGTGCGTGCCGCCGGGCGACCCCGCGTGCACGGGTGAGCCGGAGTACGCGGGCGAACCGGGGTACGCCGACGAGCCGGAATGCGCGGGCGCACCGGAATGCGCGGGCGAACCGGGGTACGCCGGCGAACCGGGGTACGCCGGCGAGCCGGAATGTGCGGGTGAGCCGGGGCCGGGTGCCGCGTACGTGCCCGGGTGGGACGGCTGCGGGTCGGCGTAGGTTGCGGGCTGCTCCGGGGCGGGGCCGGGGACCGGGACGTAGCCGAGCAGCGTGACCGTCTGGCCCTCGCCGCCCTGGTAGTTGTTGAACTCCGGGCCTATCACCAGGCGGGAGAGCATCCGGGCCTGCGGGGCGGGTACGCCGATCTCGTTGGCGTTCTCCACCCGGAAGCGGGCGATCGCCTGGCGCAGCACGTTGGCCAGCTTGTCGGCGTCGCCGACCACGGCCAGGTCGCCGCCGGCGAAGACCAGGGCGGGGTGGGTGCCGCCGGGGCCGTTGCAGACCAGCTGGAGCTGGGTGACCGTGGCGTTCCGGCCGGTCTCCCGGTTGCCGGGCTGGACGCGCAGGTGCTGCGGCCAGAGCCAGAAGAGCTCTCCGTTACTCACGGTTGTCTCGTTCGCATACGTATAGCGAACGCGGCGGTCCGTGACGAGGACCTCGGCCTCCTCCGGCAGCGTCCAGCGCGGCAGTGAGGAGGCCTCGTCGAACGCGTACTCGGCGACGGCGCACCGGCCGCGCCACAGCACCCGCTCGCCGCTGTCCAGCGGACCGAGATCGGTACCCGGCGCGGACAGGAAGTGCTGGTGGAACATGGTTGCCTTCCCCGTTCAGGCGTGACGGCTGGTAAGCCCTCTCGACACGATTACAACCGTGGAAGGCGGGTGTCGCCAGTCACCTGACGGGAATCACACTGATTCTTTCGGATTCGACGCCGTTCAGTGATCACCGGTGCACCATCGGCCTAAGTGACCGTTACGCTCGGTTACCAAAAAGGCCTTCGGGTGGGAGCGGTGACGGGACGGCTGCCGCGTCGGGGACCGGGGTGGCGCCGCCCGCGAATCGATCGAGATCGGTCTCGACGCGGCCCGGGAACCAGTCGCCGGCGGCCCGCCGGGTCAGCTCGGCGACCGGCGGTTCGGTCCGGCCGGCGAGCACCACGAGATTGCCGAACCGGCGGCCGCGCAGCACCGCGGCGTCGGCGACGAGGCAGGCCCGGGGCAGGGCGGACCGGAGCGTCGCCACCTGGGTACGGGCGTAGCGCAGCGGCGGCCCGTCCGCCACGTTCGCGATCAGCCAGCCGGCCGGGTCCAGGACGCGGGCCAGTTCCCGGGCGAACTCGGCGGACGCGAGGTGGGCCGGGGTGCGGGCGCCGGCGAAGACGTCCAGCACGATCACGTCGTACCCCGCGTCCCGCATGCCCTCGACGGCGGCGCGGGCGTCGGCCACGCGTACCCGGATGCCGGCGTTGGCCGGGAGCGGAAGCTCGCGGCGGACCAGCTCCACCAGTGGCCCGTCGATCTCGACCACCCGCTGCGCCGAGCCGGGCCGGGTGGCCGCCAGATAGCGCGGCAGGGTCAGCGCGCCCCCGCCGAGGTGCAGCGCACGCAGCGGACGGCCCGGCGGCGCGATCAGGTCGAGCGCCGCGGCCATCCGCCGGACGTACTCGAACTGTAGGTGGGTGGGGTCGGCGAGGTCGACGTGCGACTGCGGCGCGCCGTCCAGGAGCAGGGTGAACGCGGTGTCCCGATCCGGGTCGGGTACCAACTCGGCGGTCCCGGAGCCGACCGTCTCCACCCGTCGCCGGGACGACCTGCGCTGTGCCATCCGATCATTGTCCCGGTAGCGATCCGGGAGCGGCCGGCCGGTAACCGCGCGGATGTCCGCGCGTTGGTCCGATCTATGAACAACGTGACGGTTCTCGATCACTCCCTGACCCGCCGCGCCGCCCTCGGCGGCGTGGCTGTTCCACCCAGGTCGTTGCACCCGCCATTGAGCATCACCCGGGTGCCCTCGTCGCCCAGCTTCACCCAGGAGCACTGGATGTTGTCGATCCTGCC
>NZ_JBFAYF010000040.1:0-93941 GCF_040681165.1 Actinoplanes sp. NPDC051851
GGCCGCGGGTGTCTTGGGGGCGCCCCTGGGGGGGCGGGGGGTTCACTCTTTATTGTTTCGTGTGCACCCGCAGCCCCTGAACCCGGCTGATCGTGCACATCCGCCGCCCGACCCGCGCCGTTCGGGTGCACCCACGGCCCGACCCGCGCCGTTCGGGTGCACCCACGGCCCGATCCGTGCTGTTCGTGTGTTCGCGTCGCCCGGTCCGCGCTGTTCGTGCCGCGCGTGGCCCCGGGTAACGGGTAACGGGTTTACGTGGTCCAGGTGGCGAGCACGGTGCCGGACTCGTCGACGACGATGATGGTGGCGCCCTGGCCGATGCCGACGCCGGCCGAGTGCTCGTACGGGATGTGCCACGTCGTCGCCGCGCCGGTGTGCAGGGTCATGCCGCCGGCCGGGGAGGAGCCGCCCTCGATCGGGCCGCTCTCGGTGCCGCCGGCGTAGCGGAGCCGGACCAGGGACGGGCCGAACTGCCAGGTGCCGCGCTGGACCCGGACCGACACGTCGATCACGTACGCCGGGTCGCCGGCCTCGTCCGCGGGTGACCAGCCGAGCGAGACGGTGACCTTCGCGGCGAGGTCCGGCGTGCGGATGTCCTGGGTACGGCCGAGGGGTGCCGCGCTCACCGAGACCGCGGGCAGCCCGGCACCGGGTGGGACCGCCCCCGAGCCGTCGAGGACGGTCACCCGGGCGGAGCCGTTCGACTCCAGGACGGGGGAGGAGGAGACCACGGGTGGCGCGGCCTCGGGGGACGGGTGGGCCGCCGGTTCGGTGGTGCCGCAACCGGCGGCCGTCACGGCCAGCATCCCGGCGATCAGGAGGGTGCCTCTGCGCATCCCTTCATGTGATCGGGCGCGGCCCCCGGACCGCAACACCTCGGGAGGAGGACGCCACAACCCGACAGCTCGGACGACGTGCCAACCTCCACCGTGACCGAGAAGGCCCGCCCGGGAGAGCGGCGCGGGCCCAGGGTCAAGCGGGGCCCGGGGTCAGGCGGGCTCAGGGTCAAACGGGCCCGGGGTGAAGCGGGACAGGGGTCAAGCGGGACAGGGGTCAGGCGGGACAGGGTCAAGCGGGGACGGAGGCGAGCATCGGGTGGATCAGGGCGGCGAACTCGTCGGGGCGTTCGATCTGGGGCATGTGGCCGGTGCGCGGGAACAGGTGGGACTGGGCGTGCGGGAACGCCGTACGGGCCGCGGTCAGGTGGTGGCTCGGGAGGATCGCGTCGCGGTCGCCCCAGACGATCATCGTGGGCTTGACGTGCGGGGTGACCGACGCGAGCAGTTCGGTGCGCCACGGGGCCGCGATGCCCCGGAATCCGCCGAGGGCCCTGGCGATCTCCAGGTAGACCGGGGCGAAGTCCGGCTGGCGGGCGATCCGGATGGCCATCTCGACGCGTTCCGGGGTGACCAGGGCGCGGTCGGCGAAGAGGGTGCGCTCGACCCGGGGCGCGGTGTGCCTGTCGATGTGCCGCAGCATCTGCTTCCCGAGGCCGGGCAGGGCGAGGATGCGCAGCGCCATCGTCACCTCCCGGCCGAACCCGGCGCTGTTCACCAGGGTCAGCGTGGCGACCCGGTCCGGTGCGGCGGCCAGCATGGTCATCGAGACGGCGCCGCCGAGCGAGTTGCCCATCAGGTGGACCGGGCGGGTCTCGCCGAGCGCGTCGAGCGTCGCCCAGACGGCGTCCGCCAGCACCGGGAGCGTGGTGGTCTCCGGCATCCGCCCGGAGAGCCCGAATCCCGGCATGTCGATACTGATCACCCGGTAATCGCTCTCGAAACGCGAGTGTTGCGGCGACCAGTCCTCCAGGCTGCGTCCGATGCCGTGCAGGAGCACCACCGGAGGCGCCGACGGATCGCCTGTTGAGTGGAGACGGATGCTCGTGGAGCGTACTTTGATGAAATTCATCGCGTGGCACTCGCCTTCTGCCTCCCGGCGGCCTTGACCGAGACGGACGTCAGTGTTCGCACGATGCGGGCGTGACCGACCGGCAGGAGCCGGGCGAGAAGGTCGGGCGCCTTGGCGCTGACCGCGATGAGCAGGCGGGCCCTGCGCTTCGCGACGGCCCCGAGGATCAGTTCCGCGGCCTTCTCCGGTGGGAAGCTGAGCAGCGCGGCGAAGAGCTTGCGGTTCGGTTCCACATCGCTTTCCGGTACGTTCGTCCCGACCAGGGCACTCTCGGCGATGCGGGTGCGGATGCCTCCGGGATGCACCGTGGTGACGCCGATGGCATCGTCCGCCAATTCGCCGCGCAACGCCTCGCTGAGTCCGCGGAGAGCGAATTTGCTCGCGCAGTAGGCGCTCTGCCCGGGCGGCGCGATCAGTCCGAAGAGGCTGGAGACGTTCACCAGGTGGCTGCCCGGCTCGGCCTTGAGCGCGGGCAGCAGGGCGTGGGTGAGCAGTAGCGGCGCCCGGAAGTTCACGTTCATGACCTTCTCGAACTGCTCGACGCCGACCTGGTCGAAGCGGCCGCCGAGCGCGATCCCGGCGTTGTTGATCAGCAGGCCGATCGCGGGATGCTCGGCGAGGACGCGGGTGGCGACGCCCTCGACCGCGGCCCGGTCGGCGAGATCGGCCACGATGGTCTCGACGGTGATCGCCGGGTGGGCGTGGCGGATCCGGGTGGCGACCGGCTGGAGGCGGTCCTCGTCGACGTCGATCAGGACGAGGTGCGCGCCGCGGTGGGCCAGGCCGTAGGCGAGTTGCTCGCCGATGCCGCTGGCCGCTCCGGTGAGCACGGCCGTACGACCGGCGAACCGGTAGGAGGGGAGACGGGACACGGGACCGCCCTTCAATGTCGGATCAGTGGAAATCCATGTCCTGGGTGACGTCGGCGCGCGGGGTGGAGACGACGTCGCGCAGGTAGTTCTGCCGCACCAGCCAGGGGTCGCGGACGCCCTGCCGGGGGAACCGGTCGAGCGCGCGCTGCACGTATCCCGAGGAGAGGTCGAGCAGCGGGCGGCCCTCTCCGTCCGGGCTCCGCGGCGTGGCGACGGTGACGCCGGTGCGCTCCATGTGGCCGAGCAGCTTGAGCACGTACCGGTGCGAGAGGTCGGCGCGCAGCGTCCAGGAGGCGTTGACGTAGCCGATGCAGTACGCCAGGTTCGGCACCCCGGAGAGCATCAGCCCCCGGTACGCGGCCCGGTCGGCGATCTTCACGTTCTCGCCGTCCATGCTGACCTCGATGCCGCCGCACGGCAGCAGCGACAGGCCGGTCGCCGAGACGACGATGTCGGCGTCCAGGGTCTCGCCGGACGCCAGCCGGATGCCCTCCGGGACGAACGTGTCGATGTGGTCGGTCACCACCGAGGCGTGCCCGTCCCGGATCGACTGGAAGAGATCACCGCCGGGGATCACGCAGAGCCGCTGGTCCCACGGGTCGTACCGGGGCTTGAAGTGCCGGTCGACGTACTCCTCGTCCTTCAGGAAACGCGTCGCGATCCCGCGCAGGACCCGGCGCACGACCCTCGGCCGGTGCCGGGCCAGCTGGTAGAAGAGCTGCGAGGCCAGCACGTTCTTGGCGCGGGCGACGCGGTTCGCCGCCCCGGGCGGCAGGAGCCGGCGGGCCAGGTCGGCGATCCCGTCGCGGTTCGGGAGCGGGAGGACGTACGTCGGGGAGCGCTGCAGCATGGTCACGTGCGCCGCGCTCTCGGCCATCGCCGGGACCAGGGTGACCGCCGTCGCGCCACTCCCGATGATCACCACCTTCTTGCCGGCGTAGTCGAGGTTCTCGGGCCAGAACTGGGGGTGGACCAGGCGGCCCCGGTAGTCGCCGAGTCCGGGGTAGTCGGGTTGGTAGCCCTCGGTGTAGCTGTAATAGCCGGTGCAGGCGTACAGGAAGCGGGCGGTGTAGGTGTCGCCTTTCTCGGTTTTCACCGTCCAATATCCGCTTTCGCTGGACCAGTCGGCGCTGGCGACCTTCGCGCCGAAGAAGATGTTCCGCGTTATGTCCGCCTCGGCGGCGGTGTCCTCGATGTACCGGCGGATCTTGGCGCCGGACGCCAGCGACTCCGGCTCGCGCCACGGGCGGAACGGGTAGCTGAGCGTGAACATGTCCGAGTCGGATCGCACGCCGGGGTAGCGGAACAGATCCCAGGTGCCGCCGATCGCGTCGCGCGCCTCGAGGATCGCGTACGTGTCCCCGGGGCGCTGCCGCTGGAGACGCCAGGCGGCGCCGATGCCGGAGAGCCCGGCGCCGATGATCAGGACGTCGACGTGGGTCACGAGTGCACTCCCTCGCTCGCGGGAAACCAGGGCGGGGTGCCGGCGCCGGTGATGCGGACGCCGCCCCAGGGGTCGGGGTCGCCGAGCTTGACCGGCGTCTCCGGGGAACCGGGGATGGTGATGGCCGCCTTGCGGAGGCCGTTGCCCACCCGTTCGCGCAGGTCGTCGATCGGGTTCGTGCGCCCGGCCCAGCGGAAGCGGCCCTCGATCGGTTCGAAATGAGCGGACATCCGCACCGTCACCTCGATGTCCTGGTCTGCTACCCGGAGGACCGCCGGTCCGCGGTACTCCTGCTCGTCAGTCGCCATGCATCGCCCACCCCTCCTGGAGACCCCCGGGGAGGTCGGCCGCGCGGGTGATCCCCGCGATGCCGCCCCAGAGGAACGTCGTCAGGTACTCGCCGAGCGCCTCGCGGCTGATCGGCTGCTGCTGGCGGAGCCACCAGTCGCCGACCGACTGGACGTAACCGACCACGCCGTACGCCCACGGCAACGAGGCACCGGAGTCCAGGCCACGGGCGCGCAGCCGATCGCCGAAGATCCGGGCCAGGCCGCTCGCCACGGTGCCCATCACGTCGGCGACCACGTCCCGGTGCCGGGTGATGTCGGGCTGGTGCACCACGAACCGGTACAGGTTGAGATCGCCCTCGATATGCGCCAGGTAGACGTCTATCGCGGCGGCGATCGCGGCCCGCTCCTCCCGGACCTCGGTGACCGCCGGGATCATCGCCTCCAGCACCATCGCCCCGGCCTGCTGCCCGACCGCGAGCCACAGCTCCGACTTGTCGGCGAAGTACCGGTACAGCACCGGCTTGCTCACCCCGGCGTGCGCGGCGATCGCCTCCATGCCGATCTCCGGCCCGTTCTGCCGGATCGCCTCTATGGCGGCCGCGGTGAGCTCCGCGCGGCGCTGCTCGCGATGGCCGTCCCATCGACCGCGGCGGCCGTCGGTGTTGACGGGGGGAGTGACCGAGTTCATAGTACTAGAAGTAACTGTTACCGCCGGTAACGTCAAGTACCAGGCCCTTCTCCTGGAGGTTCGCCATGACGACCGTCACGCCGTCGGACCGGGAACGCACGGCCACCCGGCTGCTGCGCTCCTCGGCCGAGCACTCCTACGACCCGGAGGTCGAGATCGACTGGGACGCCCCGTTCGTCGAGGGGAAGTACTTCGTCCCGCCGCACCGGTCCAGCCTCTACGGCACCGCGCTCTGGGAGCGCCTCTCCGAACAGCAGCGCATCGAGCTCACCAAGCACGAGGTGGCCAGCATCGCCGGCCTCGGCGTCTGGTTCGAGACGATCCTGATGCAGCTGCTGATCCGGGGTTACTTCAAGGAGGACCCCACCCAGGCCCATTCCCAGTACGCGCTGACCGAGATCGCCGACGAGTGCCGCCACTCGGTGATGTTCGGCCGGATGATCGCCCGTCTCGGCACCCCGGTCTACCGCCCCGACGGGATCAACCAGGCGCTCGGCACGTGGATCGCGCACACCGCCACCGGACCGCGGATGTACGCCGCCATCCTGATCGCCGAGGAGATCCTGGACACCCTGCAGCGCGAGGCGATGGCGAGCGAGGACGTCCAGCCGTTGGTCCGGATGGTCTCCCGGATCCACGTGGTCGAGGAGGCCCGGCACGTCCGGTACGCCCGCGAGGAGCTGGCCCGGCAGATCCGCGCGGCGGGGCGGGGGCGGCTCGCCTTCGACAAGGTGGTGATCGGGCGGGCGGCGTACCTGACCGGCCGCCGGCTGATCGATCCGCGCGTCTACCAGGCGGTCGGCATCTCCCCGGCCGAGGGGGTGCGCGCCGCCCGGGCGAACCCGCACCACCGGGAGACGATGCGCTGGGCCGGCGAGCGGGTGGTCGCGTTCCTGACCGAGCTGGACCTGATCGGCGGCCCCGGCGCCGCCCTGTGGAAGGCGTCCGGACTGCTGCCCCGCTGATCCCTCCCGGTCCGCGCTTTCCGCCTTCCCACCCGTCTACGCCTGCCGTCTCCTTCCCGGTCCGCGCCTGCCGTCTTCTCTCCGGTCTGCGCCTACCATTCATGATCATGGAAGAGCGGATCTACCGGCGTGGCGACCTGATCCAGGCCTACCTGGAGGCGCAGGACGGGTGGCGGAAGGGCTACCTGGTGGACGCCAGCGCCTACAACGACGCGCTGCACGCCCACCGCGAGTCGCTCCGCGACGGCCTGGAGCGGCTGTTCGAGATCCGGTTGACCCGGGAGGGACTGGCCGCGCACCGGTCGCTGTTCCTGCTCTTCGAGACGACCGTACGCTCGATGCTGGCGGTCTCCACGCCGTGGTCGGGCTTCCTCGACGCGGGGCCGCTCCTGCAGAGGCTGGAGGACGCGGGCGAGCCGGGTTCCCGGGTGCTCGAGGCGAGCAGCCGTCTCCAGCACCGCACCGGCGAACTCCGCGACGACCACCGGGACATCCTCGACGCCCTGCTCACGGTCTTCCTGGGCGACCGCGCCGGCTCGACGTTCACGGGTGCCGACCTGCGCGCCCTGGGCGTCGACGACAACCCGCCCGACATGCACGCCTACCCACTCCACGAGGACTGACCCGCCGCCGCCCGCCGCCCGCCGCCCGCCGCCCGCCGTCCGCCGTCCGCCGTCCGCCGTCCGCCGTCCGCCGCCCGCCGTCCGCCGTCCGCCGTCCGCCGCTTCGGCTCGCCGGGCGAGCCCGCGGCGTCGGCCCGGCTGGCGCTGGTGCACGTCATGAGGCGCGGATTCCCGGCGTGGACGCCAGCCGGGCCGGCGCGGCTGGTGGTGAGGGGTGTCTCGGGGGCTGGACACACCCCTCAGGGCCAGCCGGGAGCGTGGGCGTCAGGTCCTGGCTGGTGCTGGCGGGTGTCTCGGGGGCTGGACACACCTCTCAGGGCCAGCCGAGGGCGGGGGTGACGGAGGTCGCACGGGTGCGGGGAGGTTTCGGCTCGGTTGCCGGTGTGCGGGGGACGGGTGGGGGAGTACGGGCGGCCGGGAGGTGGAGAAGGCCGGGCTGACGGGGGATGGGCGCGGGGCCGCCGTACGGGTGAGATGGGCGCGCAACTTTCTCGCGTACGGGATGAGGGAACGATGGACGACGCACTGGTGGCCTACAACGCCGGGCGGGTGGACGGGGCTGCGGGGCACCGGGATCCGCAGATCGCGGAGGACCCGGAGGTGGGGGCGGACTACCGGGTCGGGCTGCTGGACGGGCGGATCGCGGCGTTTCATCTGATCAAGGAGCTGCGGGGGATCCTCGGGGTGACCGGGTCGCTCTACGAGAAGGAACACCCGGAAGACTGATCCTGGCTGGTCACAACGCCGATGGGCGGGGAAGTGACCCGGCGTTATCAGGGCGGAAACAAACCCGCGCCGGTTCCGAAATCAGGTCTTAGGACTCTTCTAGCGACAAGGATGGCGGTGCTAGGGGCCGGTGGCGGATGGAGTCGGGATGACCGAAGGGGCACTGGCCGGCTTCACCGTGGCGGTCACCGCGGAGCGGCGGCGGAGTGAGATGGCGGCGCTGCTGGAGCGGCGCGGGGCGCGGGTGGTCAGCGCGCCGGCCATCACGATCATCCCGCTGATCGACGACGAGGCGCTGCACGCGGCGACCAGCGCCTGCATCGGGCTGGAACCGCACCTGGTCGTGGCGACCACCGGGTTCGGGTTCCGCGGCTGGCTGGAGGCGGCCGAGGGCTGGGGTCTCGCGGACGCGCTGCGTACGGTGCTCAGCGGGGCGCGGATCGTGGCGCGCGGGCCGAAGCCGTGCGGGGCGATCCGCGCGGCCGGGCTGACCGAGGTGTGGGCGGCCAAGACCGAGTCCTCCGAGGAGGTGCTCCAGCGGCTGCTCGACGAGGGCGTCGCCGGGCTGCGGATCGTGGTGCAGGAGCACGGCGAGCCGCAGACCGCGTTCGTGAACGCGCTGCGCTCGGCCGGGGCGGCGGTCGTCGAGGTGCCGGTCTACCGCTGGGCGATGCCGCCGGACACCGCGCCGGTGAAACGCCTGATCGATCAGGTGGCGGCGGGGCAGATCGACGCGGTGACCTTCACCAGTGCGCCCGCGGTGAAGGCGTTCCTGGCCCTGGCGGAGGAGAAGGCGGCGGACATCGCGACCCCCTTCCGGAACGGTACGACCCTCGCGGCCTGCGTCGGGCCGGTGACCGCGGCGCCGCTGGCCGAGCGGGACATCCCGCTGGTGATGCCGGAGCGCTACCGCCTCGGCGCGCTGATCAAGACGGTCACCGACGAGCTTCCCCGCCGGGCGACGCGGCTCCGGGTCGCCGGTTCGGTGCTCGAGGTCCGCGGTCACGCCGTGCTGATCGACGACGTGCTCCACGGGCTGGCCCCGGCCGCGATGGCGATCCTGGCCTCGCTGGCGAAGCGCCCCGGCGCGGTGGTCTCCAAGGAGCAGCTGGCGGCGACCCTGCCCCGCGGCAACGACGGGCACGCGGTGGACGTCGCGGTGGCCCGGCTGCGGGCGGCGCTCGGTTCCGGCCGGCACATCGAGACGGTGATCAAGCGCGGCTACCGCCTGCGTGTGGATGAAGCAGCCTGACGAGTCCCGAAAAAGTATGTGAATGCGGAGCCTGATGCCTTGCCGGGCCGCGCCCTCAGTGACGCCCATGCCAGGAGGCAGACATGAACCCCACCCTGATCGCCGTCGCGCACGGCACCCGCTCCGCCGCCGGCCGTCGCCAGCTGCAGGACCTCGCCGCCGCGGTGGCCCGGCGCCGCCCCGGCCTGGACGTCCGGCTCTGCTACGTCGACGTGCAGGAGCCCAAGGTCGCCGACGTCGTGCCCACCCTCGGTGACGCCGTCGTGGTCCCGCTGCTGCTCTCGGCCGGCTACCACGTCCGGGTGGACATCGCGGAGGCGGTGGCCGGCACGGACATCCCGGTGACCGGCCCGCTCGGCCCGGACCCGGTGCTGCTGGAGAGCCTGACCCGGACGCTGCCCGCCGCGGACGCCGTGGTGCTGGCCGCGGCCGGCTCCTCGGACCCGGCGTGGCGGGCCGACGTGGAGGAGGTCGCGGGCCGCCTGAACGCCCGGATCGGCTACGTCTCCGGCAGCGGCCCCCGGGTGCCCGACGTCGTCGCGCAGCTGCGGCGGCAGGGGGCCCGGAAGATCGCGATCGGCGCGTACCTGCTGGCCGAGGGGCTGTTCTACCGCTCGCTGCACACGGCCGGCGCGGATCACGTGACCCCGCCGCTCTGCCACGACCCGGCCGTCGCCGACCTGGTGCTGCGCCGGTTCGACAGCGCGCGGCTCCTCACAACAGCGACCGCGGCGATGTAGGGAATTGCGAACAACAGCGTCACCGTAAGTGGTCGATGGGGTTAACCCCGGGCCGACAGAGTTCCCTCAGTGCCGGTGCAGGGCACGGTGAAGGGAGCTCCTGACATGTCACAGAGACTTGTCGTGATCGGCAACGGAATGGCCGGCGCCCGGACGGTCGAGGAGATCCTCGCCCGTGGCGGTGACTTCACAGTCACCATGTTCGGCGACGAGCCGTACGGCAACTACAACCGGATCATGCTCTCCAACCTCCTCGCCGGGGTGGAGACCGAGGAGGGCATCTTCCTCAACGATCTCGCGTGGTACGCGGAGAACGGCATCACGCTGAACGCCGGGGTGAAGGTCGAGCGGATCGACACCGCGGCGCGGACGGTCCACGACGACCGGGGCGGGGTCACCCCGTACGACCGGCTGATCATCGCGACCGGCAGCTACTCGTGGACGCCGCCGATGAAGAACGTGCACAACCCGAAGCGCGGCTACCACCAGGGCGTCTTCGCGTTCCGCACGCTCGACGACACCCGGCGGATGATCACGTACGCCCGCCGGGCCGAGCGGGCCGTGGTGATCGGCGGCGGCCTGCTCGGGCTGGAGGCGGCACGCGGCCTGCAGAACCACGTGGAGCACGTGACCCTGCTGCACGCGATGGGCCACCTGATGGAGCGGCAGCTCGACCCGAAGGCCGGGCAGATGCTGCAGGCCAGCGTCGAGAACAAGCTCGGCATCGACGTGATCACCAACGCGATGACCACCGAGATCCTCGGTAAGGAGAAGGTCACCGGGGTACGGCTGGCCGACGGCCGGGAGATCCCGTGCGACGTCGTGGTGATCGCCGCCGGCATCCGGCCGAACACCGAGATGGCGGCGGCGAGCGGCCTCCCGGTCGAGCGCGGCATCGTGGTCGACGACCAGATGCGGGTGCAGGGCCAGGAGGACGTCTACTCGGTCGGGGAGTGCGCCCAGCACCGCGGCTTCCTGTACGGCCTGGTCGCCCCGCTCTGGGAGCAGGCGAAGGTGCTCGCCGACCACATCACCGGGACCACCGCGGTCGCGTACACCGGATCGAAGCTCTCCACCAAGCTCAAGGTGGCCGGCATCGACGTGGCCTCGATGGGCCTGATCGCGCCGGAGCACGACGAGGACGAGGTGATCGTCTACAACGAGCCGCGCAAGGGCGTCTACAAGCAGCTGATCATCCGGGAGGACGTGCTGGTCGGCGCGGTCCTGGTCGGCGACAACAGCAAGGCGGCCTCGCTGATCCAGCACTTCGAGCGGGGCAGCACGCTCCCCGAGGAGCGCTCCGAGCTGATCTTCGACATCGGCGGCCCGGCCGGCGAGGTGTCGCCCGCCGAGATGCCCGACGACGCCCAGGTCTGCAACTGCAACGGGGTCAGCAAGGGCACCATCTGCGGCGTGGTCGCGGGCGGCTGCGGCACGGTCAGCGGGGTGATGGACCGGACCCGCGCGGGCAAGGGCTGCGGCACCTGCAAGCCCCTCGTGCAGCGGATCGTCGAGTGGGCGAACGGCGGCGCCGCGGAGGAGGATCCCGCCGCCTCCTGGTACGTCCCGGGTGTCCCGATGCCCAAGCCCGAGCTGATGGCGGCGGTCCGCCGGCACGAGCTGAAGAGCGTGTCGTCGGTCTTCGCCATGCTGACCCCGGGCCAGAAGCCGGACGCGAAGAGCAAGATGGGCCTGGCCAGCCTGCTCAAGATGATGTGGGGCGCCGAGTACGAGGACGAGCGGGACGCCCGGTTCATCAACGACCGGGTGCACGCCAACATCCAGCGCGACGGCACGTTCTCGGTGGTACCGCAGATGAAGGGCGGCGTCACCACCCCGGCCCAGCTCCGCAAGATCGCCGACGTGGCGGAGAAGTACGACGTCCCGATGGTGAAGCTCACCGGCGGCCAGCGGATCGACCTGCTCGGCGTGCCGAAGGAGCAGCTCCCGGCGATGTGGGCGGACCTGGACATGCCCTCCGGTTACGCGTACGCGAAGAGCTTCCGGACCGTCAAGACCTGCGTCGGGTCGGACTTCTGCCGGTTCGGGGTGGGCGACTCCACCGCGCTCGGCATCGCCCTGGAGGAGCGTTACCAGGGACTGGAGGGCCCCGGCAAGATGAAGCTCGCGGTCACCGGGTGCCCGCGGAACTGCGCCGAGGCGTACGTCAAGGACCTGGGTGTCGTCGCGATCGACGGCGGGAAGTGGGAGATCTACGTCGGCGGCGCGGCCGGCGCCCACATCCGCAAGGGCGACCTGCTCACCACGGTGGAGACGGCCGAGGAGGTCATCCGGCTGACCGGGCGTTTCCTGCAGTACTACCGCGAGAACGCGAACTGGCTGGAGCGGACCTACTCGTTCGTGCCGCGGATCGGCGTCGACCGGATCCGGGAGATCGTCGTGGAGGACTCCGACGGCATCGCCGCCGCCCTCGACGCGGCCGTCGAGGAGGCCGTGCAGGCCTACAAGGACCCCTGGAAGGAGCGTGCCGAACCGGTCACGCCCGGCCAGTTCCGCACCTCCCTCCCCCTGACCGTCCTCCCCCAGGTTCCGGTGCGCTCATGACCATCACCCCGATCGAAGAGACCGTCCTCGGTCTCGTCTCCGAGATCCCGTCCGGCGAGGGACGCACCTACGCCGTGAACGGGGAGATGATCGCCGTCTTCCGCCTCCGGGACGGCTCCCTGCGTGCGGTCTCCGCCGTCTGCCCCCACAAGGGCGGCCCGCTCGCCGACGGCCAGATCGACGACGACGTCGTTCTGTGCCCGCTGCACCTCAACGCGTGGAACCTCGCCACCGGGTGTTCCCAGTCCGGCCAGCCCCCGATCAACGTCTACCCGGTGCGGGAAGACGCGGGTCGCATCCTTCTGGGAGAGTGACATGACCGCTACCGCTGTTGCCGTGGACCGCCCGTCGTCGAAGACCCTCGGCGGCCACTGGATCGACGACTGGAATCCCGAGGACCCCACGTTCTGGGCGAACGGGGGCGCGAGGATCGCCAAGCGCAACCTGATCTTCTCGATCTTCTCCGAGCACATCGGCTTCTCGGTGTGGTCGCTCTGGTCGGTGATGGTGCTCTTCCTGGGCCCGGCGTACGGCTTCGACCCGGCCCAGAAGTTCCTGCTCACCGCGGTGCCCACGCTGGTCGGGGCGGGTCTGCGGATCCCGTACACCTTCGCGGTGGCCCGGTTCGGCGGCCGCAACTGGACGATCGTCAGCGCCTCGCTGCTGCTCATCCCGTCGATCCTGATCGCGCTGCTGGTCGAGCCGGGCGTCTCGTTCACCACGCTGCTGATCCTGGCGGCGACCGCGGGCGTCGGCGGCGGCAACTTCGCCTCGTCGATGGCGAACATCAACGCCTTCTTCCCGAACCGGTACAAGGGCTGGGCACTCGGCATCAACGCCGGCGGCGGCAACATCGGCGTGGCGGCGGTGCAGCTGGTCGGCCTCTTCACCCTGGCGGTCTTCGGCGCCGGGCACCCGGGGATCGTGGCCGGCATCTACATCCCGCTGATCGTGCTCGCCACCCTCGGCTCGGCGGTCTGGATGGACAACCTCTCCCAGGCCCGCAACGAGAAGCGCGGCATGCGGGACGCCGTCAAGGAGGGGCACACCTGGGTGATGTCGCTGCTCTACATCGGCACGTTCGGCTCGTTCATCGGCTTCGGGTTCGCGTTCGGCCAGGTGCTGCAGGTGCAGTTCGCCACCCAGTTCGACACCCCGATCAAGGCCGCGTACCTGACCTTCCTCGGCCCGCTGCTCGGCTCGCTGATCCGGCCGGTCGGCGGGGCGCTCGCCGACCGGCTCGGCGGGGCGCGGGTCACCTTCGTCAACTTCATCGCGATGGCGGTGGGCGCGTCGATCGTGCTGATCGCGGCGCAGCAGAGGTCGCTGCCGCTCTACATCGCCGGCTTCATCACGCTCTTCGTGCTCAGCGGGCTCGGCAACGGCTCGACGTACAAGATGATCCCGGCGATCTTCAAGGCGAAGTACGCGGACGACGAGCACCAGGCGCGGCGGATCTCCGGCGCGGTGATCGGCATCGCCGGTGCGATCGGTGCGGTCGGCGGGGTGCTGGTCAACCTGGCCTTCCGGCAGTCGTTCCTGGCGACGAAGGAGGCCGATGCGGCGTACCTGGCCTTCATCGGCTTCTACGCCCTCTGTGTGCTCGTGACCTGGGCGGTCTACCTCCGGCCGGGCGTCCGGAAGACCATCGCGGTCTGACCCCCCATCCAGTACGTGTCCCTCCCATGATCGACGTACTATCGCCCCTAGGATCACTTTTGTCCGATTAAAACCGATTTTTTCGGAAAAGGTGGTTCCATGAGCAGGGTGATCCGCGCGGCCGTGATGACGGGACTGGCGGCCGCCGCCGGTCTCGCCATCACGGCGGGCCCGGCGGCCGCGGCTCCGGCCGGTGACGCGTCCGGTGCCGCCGGCGACCGGTCCGACGCCGGCCTCGGCTGGTACAACCCGCAGGTCGCGGGCTTCTACAACACCTCGGCGCAGTGCCGCCGGGTCGGCACCAACGGCAATCAGCGGTACTGGTACAGCTACCAGTGCGCGCCGGTCCGCGCCGGGCTCCGGGCGGGCAGCTACGTCCTCAACGTCTACCCGCGCGGCTGGGCGAGCTGGAGCGGCTCCGGCAGTCTCGGCTACCGGCCGGGCCTCGGCGTGATCGGTTCCGGTCTGCTGGCGAGTGGCTACCTGACGAGCAGCTACTACGGCGGCTACGCCGCGAGCTTCGCCGCGGCCTTCTCCGGCGCCGGCCGCTCGTACTACTACTGGTACTGATCCAGGCCCGGGGGCCGCACTCCCGTACGGAGTGCGGCCCCCGGTCGTCGCGGTCGCCGTTACATCGACGGTCTTCCCATCGTCGATCGTGGATGGCAGCGTGTCCGCATGAGATGGCGAACCCCCTTCATCACGGCGCTCGTCGCGGCACTGATGGCGGCCTCGGCGGGACCCGCCGGCGCCGCTGCCGCCGGGCCCCGGCTGGACCACCTGAAGCACGGCGGCGGGCCCGTCCTGACCGAGAAGGTACCGGTCAACGTGGTCTTCCTCGGCTACTCGCCGCAGCAGGTGAGCGCGAACGGATACCTCAAGGGCCTGGCGAAGAGCTACGAGCCGGTGGTCCGCTCGCGGCTCCTCTACGGCGTCACCGAGAAGCTCGGCATCAGGTACACCTACGACTACAAGCTCTCGTACGCGAGCGCCGACTACCAGAACCGCTTCTTCGGGCAGTTGACGAAGCTGGCCGCCCCGGCGCCGCTGACGGCGTACCAGGAGGCGTACAACGACCAGGAGAACAACGTCCTGGACGTCACCGAGAACTACACCATCGACGCGCCCAGCGTGGAGAAGTGGCTGGCCCTGCACCCGCCGTCCGGGGTGGACACCCGGCAGGACACGGTCTTCCTGATCAACTGGTACGGCCGGTCCGACTTCAGGTTCCACGTCTACACCAAGATCGGTGAGCCGGACCCGGACACCGGCTACGACTTCGGCGCCGAGCGGGACAGCCGCAAGCTGATCGCCTGGGGCGGCACCACCGCCGACGACGAGGAGACCGGTCTGGGCAGCACCCGGCGGGTCTGGTTCCACGACCTCTCCGCCGGGCCGGAGGCGTGGACCGGCAACTACGACGTGGACGACGCGGACCTGGACGGCGACGGCGTGGACGACTACCGGATGCCGGCCACCTGGGAGTACGTGAAGGGCGGCTTCCGCGACCCGTCGAAGCTGGCCGGCGACCTCAGCCTGATCACCCGGTACGTCGCGCTGAACCTGCTGATGACCACGTCGCCGCTCTACCCGGTGGAGATGCCCGGCGCGAACCCGCTGCCGGACAGCATCGATGTGGACAGCAACACCTACCAGGGCTGGGACGGCGTGGACGCGGCTGCCGCGTACATCAAGCCGGACCTGGTCACCCAGGAGCTCTCCGAGCTGCGGCCGCGGAACGTGTTCAGTGAGGACCAGCAGGATCTGGCGTACACGGCCGAGAACGAGGCCTGCTACCTGGGCGAGCTGGCCGACGAGTCGTGCTACCCGGAGACCGGCTACCCGGCCTTCGCCAACCTCTACCTCTACAACCGGGACCACCTGGACGGCGTACTGGACGACGCGGGAACCGTCGACTACGAGGTGCCGGTCTTCAACTACGCGGTGAACGAGGGCATCGGCGTGCCGGCGCTCGGGTACGCCGACGACGACTACACCACCGGCGACCAGTCGTACGTCTTCTCGTTCGTCTCGCCCGAGGTCGTCACCAGCGGGTACGGCCTGACCACCACCCAGATCCACGAGGTCGGCCACCACCTGGGCATGTCCCACCCGCACGACGGCTACGACAGCACCACCGGCGTGGACTACGAGGCGACCGGCGACTTCTACTACGCCAACGTCGGCGACGAGAACAACACCATGATGAGCTACATCGACCTGAACTGGGACTTCAGCCAGTTCGACCGGGACAACAGCGACCGGTTCCTGACCGCCGCCTACTGGTCGGCCGCCTCGCGGATCGCCGCCACCGTGCCCAAGGGCAAGGGCGACAGCGCTCTCTCGTACGCGGACAGGCTGCTGGGCAAGGCGAAGGCGGCGTTCGCGGCGCACGACTACCCGGGTGCGTACGCGTACGCGGCGAAGGCCTACGCCACGGTCGCGGGCATCCCGTCCGCGGCGACCGCCGAGGTCCAGGCGCAGATCGCGGCCGAGGCGGCGGACGCCCGCCGGATCCCGGACGCGGACGAGACGCCCGCGTTCGTCGACACTCTCGACGCCGAGGGCCCGCGCGGCACGCCGTAGGGAGAGGAGGGGAACGGCGCGCCGGTGCGGGACACCGGCGCGCCGTCTCATCTGGCAAGATCCCGCGCATGGTCACAGCGGGGCGCGGATGGCGCTGATCCTCAGGCGGGCGGGGGCTGCCCGGGGACTGCTCGCCGCGGCGGCCGCCGTGATGATCGCGGCGGTGCTGCTCCTGGCGGGACTCACGGCGTACGCGGAGAAGGCGGCCGAGACCGGCATGCGCGACGCGATCGCCGCGGCCGACCCGGCGGAGAGATCCGTGCTGGTCCACGGGGCGGGCGGCGCCGAGCTCGCCGAGCGCGACCGCAAGGTCCGCGCGGCCTACGCGCCCGCGACGGTGAGCGCCGCACGGTACGGCTCCGGCTGGGCGTTCACGGACAAGGCCGGAAGCGCGGTACCCGACGCCGACGGTGTCGTCTACGCCGACCTGACCGCGCTGGACGACCTCGGCCAGCACGCCGAGCTGACCTCGGGCGCCTGGCCGGCGGGGGAGCGGGACGTCGCGCTCGCCGCCGCGGCCGCCAAGACCCTCGGCGTGACCAGCGGAGAGACCCTGCGGCTGACCGACCGGCGGACCGGGAAGGTGGTGCCGCTGCGGGTCACCGGCGTGTGGCGCGCCCGGGACACCGGCGACCCGTACTGGCTCCTCGTCCCCGACGTGTTCAGCGGCCGGACCGGGCAGACCGCCACGTACGGCCCCCTCGTGCTGGGCGGAACCGGACGGCTGGTGGCCGACGGCTCGGCCGGATGGCTGGTCCGCCCGGACCTGGCCGGCGCCTCCCTGGACACGCTGACCACGACCGCGGCGGCGATCACCGCGACCGGCGCGGACCTGCCGGAGAGCACCGGCCTCGGCACCTCCGCCACGGTGACCACCGGGCTGCCCGCGCTCGCCGACCGGCTGGCCCGCGCCGACCTGGTCCGCCGCTCCACGCTGGTCACCCCGATGCTGCTCGTGGTGGTCCTCGGCGGCTACGCGCTCTCGCTGGTCGCGGCGCTACTCGCCGAGTCCCGCCGGGGCGAGACCGCGCTGCTGCGGGCCCGCGGCGCCTCCCGCCGCCAGCTCGCCCGGCTGGCCGCCGTCGAGGCGTTCGGCCTGCTGCTGCCCGCCGGGCTGCTCGCGCCGCCGCTCGCGGTGCTGCTGCTCCGGACGCTGCCGCTCGGCGGCACCGCCGGGGAGACCACGCTGACCCCGGCGGTCTGGCTGGCCGGTGGGCTCGCGGTGCTCGGCGGGCTGCTCGCGCTGACCGCGCCCGCGCTGCGCCGGGGTGGCACGTACGTCGCCGAGACCGCGGGCCGCAAGCGCCTGCCGATGCTGCGCCGCGCCGGGCTCGACCTGGTCGTGGTCGCCCTCGCGGTGCTCGGCTGGCTGCAGCTGCGGCAGTACTCGGCGCCGGTCGGCGCGGGCGGGCTCGGCATCGACCCGCTGCTCGCCGCCGCCCCCACGCTCGGCGTGCTGACCGGGGCGGTCGTCGCGGTACGCCTGCTCCCGCCGGTCGCCCGGTTCGCCGCCGCCCGGCTGAACACCGGCGTGGCCCGCGCCGCGCTGCTCGGCACCTGGCAGGCGGGCCGCCGCTCGCACGCCGGCCCGATGGTGATGCTGGCGCTCGCCGTCGCCGCCGCGACCGTCTCCTGGTGTCTCGCCGCGACCGCCCAGCAGTCCCGGGCCGACCAGGCCGTCCAGCGGGTCGGCGCGGACGTCCGGCTGGTCGAGACCGGCGGCACCGCACCCACCGGCCGGGCCGCCGAACTGGCCGGGCTGACCGGCGTACGGCAGGTGCTGCCGGCCTGGCGGGACAGCGTGCCGCTCACCGCCGGCCAGGACCCCGCCGAACTGGTCGCCCTGGACACCGCCGCGGCGGCCGGGGTGGTGCAGGCCCGGGACGACGCGACCGGCGGCCCGCCGTCGGCGCTGCTCGCCCGCTTCCCGGTCGCGTCGGACACCGCGTCGCTGCGCCCCGGCACGATCATCACGACCGGCGGGCCGGTCCGGACCACCGCGGTCTACACCGGCGGCCGGCACGCCGACCTCGGCGTCAGCGACGACGGCGCGCCGCTCACCGTCGCGGCCTCCGGCGCCGGGCTGATCGGGTTCCTGGTGGACGGCGGCGACCAGCGCTACCTGGACTGGCGGATCACCGGCCAGCAGGACACCTGGCAGCGGGTCGGCACCGACGCGCCCGGCGACTTCGCGGTCTCCCGGCCGGTCTCGGCCACCCCGGTGCCGATCGCGGTCACCGCGGCGGCGCGCGCGGCGCTGGGCGCGACCGGCACGCTGCCGGTCGGCGGGGCCTCGGTCAGCGTCACCGTGGTCGCGGTCGTCGACCGGATCCCCGGCACCACCGGCGCGGCGGCGATCCTGGCCGACCGGACCGCGCTCGACGAGCGGCTCTTCGAGGGGTACGGCATCGTGCACGGCACCGGCGAGTGGTGGATCAGCGGGCATCCCGGGGGACTGGGCGAGCTCTCCGGCGTCGAGGTCCTCGACCAGCGGGAGACCAGCGACCCGTTCGGCGACGCGGCCCGGGTGGCGCTCTTCGTGGCGGCGTTCGGCGCGGTGCTGCTGGCCGCCGCGGGCATCGCCGCCGACGCCCGGGCCACCGCGCGGCACCGGTCGGTCGAGCTCGCCGTGCTGCACACGCTCGGTGCCGGCCCCCGGCTGCTGGCCCGCTCGCTCGTGGTCGAGCAGGCGTTCCTGGCCGGGCTCGGCTCGCTCGCCGGGCTCGGCGTCGGGCTGGTGGTCTCCTCGGTGATGGCGCCGCTGCTGGTGCTGACCCCGTCGGCCGGCCGCCCGGTACCCGACGCGGTACCGGAGATCGCCTGGGGGAGGACGGTGGGCAGCGCGGTGCTGCTGGTGGTGATCGCCCTCGCGGTCAGCGCGACGACCGCCGCCTCGGCGACCCGCCGCCTGCCCGCGACCCGCCTGCGACTGGGGGCCGACCAATGAGGACCCTTCGCCGGGTACGAGCCTTCGCCGGGCAGTTCGCGCTGCTCGGTGCGCTGGCGCTGCTCGCCGCGTTCCTGGTCTCCGGCCCGGTCCGGTACGCCGACGAGCGCACCGACACCGGTCTCCGCGGCGACATCGCGGCCCTCGGCTCCAGCGCCCGGGACCTCACCTTCGTCACCCGCAAACGGATCGGCGTCACCAGCGGCGTCACCGCCCAGGACCGGCTCGGCGAGATCCGGGCGGACCTGGCGGAGCCGCTGCCCCGGCTGGTCGGCGACGCCTGGTACATCGCGGGCAGCGAGAAGTCCGACATCGGGTACGCCGGCAAGGCCCCGGCGACCTGCCCCGACCAGGCCGACCTGCGCTACGAGTCCGGCATCGACGAGGCCGTCCAGGTCACCGAGGGCCGCGCCCCGCAGTCCCGCTCCACGGCCGAGGTGATGGTCCGCACCGACCAGGCCGCGGCGGCCGGCCTCGCCGTCGGGGACCGGCTCACGCTGACCGGCCGGTACGGCGCCACCGAGCTCACCCTGGTCGGCCTCTTCACCGCGCGGGACGCCGCCGCGCCGATCTGGGCCGACCAGCAGTCCGCCCAGGTCGCCTGCCCGGACCCGCTCGAAGGGCTCCGGTACCAGATCACCCTGCTGACCGACCAGAGCGGCGCGGCCGTGGCGGGCGCGCGGCTCGGCGACCTCGACGACCACTTCCGGTACCGGCTCGACGAGCGGCGGCTGACCGCCGCCGACGTGAACGTGCTCACCACCGCGGTGGCCCGGGCCCGGCGCACCCCGCCGGACGGAACCGTGCTGCAGAGCAGCCTCGACCTCACGCTGGCCGAATTCGACCAGCAGGTCCGCGGCGTCGAGGCGCTGCTCGCCGTGGTGCGGGCCGGCATCCTGGCCACCGTCGCCGGGCTGATCCTGCTCGCCGCCGGGCTCGCGGCCGACCGCCGGCGCGCCGAGTTCACGCTGCTCCGGGCGCGGGGCGCTGCGGTCCGGACGGTCTTCGCCCGGACCCTGCGCGAGTCCCTGCTGGTGGTGCCGCCCGCCGTCGCCGCGGGCTGGCTCGCCGGGACCCGGGTCCCCGGCCGCCCGGACACCCTGGAACCGCTGCTCGTCGCCGGGGCGGCCGTGCTCGCCACCCTGGCGGTGCCGGTCTTCGCCGCGTACGGTGCCCGGCGCCCCGCGTTCTCCGGGCACCGGGCGGACGCCGCGGCGATCCGGCCGTCGGCGCGCCGGCTCACCGCCGAGGGTTTCCTGGTGCTGCTCGCCGCCGGCGGCCTCTACCTGCTGCGGCGGCGAGGGCTGGACACCGGGGCCGGGGTGGACCCGTACCTGATCATCGCGCCGATCCTGGCCGCCCTCGCGGTCTCGATCCTGGCGTTGCGGATCGTCCCGTTCGTCCTGCGCGGGGCCGGGCGCCTCGCCGCGCGGGCCCGCGGCGCGGTCGCCTTCCTCGGCCTCGCCGGTGCCGGGCGTGGCGCACCGCTGCGCTCCGGCCCGCTCGCCGTGCTGGTGGTGGCGATCGCGACCGGCCTCTTCACCGGCACCGTGACCAGCACCGTCGACCACGCCCGGGACCGCGCCGCCGAGCTGACCGTGCCGGCCGACGCCCTGGTCACCGGCCACTACTTCACCGGGGACGCCGCCGAGCGGGTCGCCGGGGTGCCCGGCGTGACCGGGGCGGCCACGATGACCCTGGAACCCGGGTCCAGCATCCGCGCCGACGACCGGGTCACCATCGTGCAGGCGCTCGCCATGGTGGTCGACGCCACCACCCCCGGGCTGGACCTGCCCGTCGCGCTCTCCGGCGCGGACCGCGGCGACGTGGTCCCCGCGGTGGTCTCGCCGGAGGTCGCGGCCGAGCTCGGCGGCGGCGGGTCGGTGTCGCTGCAGGGCCGCTCGTACGCGTTCCGGGTGGCCGCCGTGCGCGACCAGGTGGCCGGGCTCCCCGCCGGGACCCGCCGGTTCGTGGTGCTGCCGCGGCAGGCCATGGTGATCCCCGACTACCAGCCGCTGGTGCCGAACCGGATCCTGGTGCGCGGCGCCGGCTTCGACGAGGCCCGGGTGCGCACGGTGGCCGACGAGAGCCAGCGGGACCAGCTGGCCTCGGTCAGCGGCCACCCGGTCGAGCAGTGGCAGCTCACCCTGCCCGCGACGGTGACCACCCGGGCCGCGTACCGGGCCTCGCTGGAGGAGCGCGGCGTCTACGGGGCGCTGAGCTTCACGTTCACCGCCGGGCTGGCCGCGGCCGCCGCGCTCGCCCTCGGCGCGGTCGCGCTCAGCGTGCTGGCCGGCGCACCGGCCCGCGGCCGCATCCTGTCGCTGCTGCGGACGCTGGGCCTCTCCGGCGGACAGGGCCGGGGCCTGCTGATCTTCGAGATCGTCCCGATGATCGGGGTGGCCGTGCTCGCCGGTGCCCTGGTCGGAATCGGACTACCCGAGCTGATCGGGCCCGCGCTGGGCCTGGACGGCTTCACCGCCGGGGTGACCGCCGGCACCACCCTGGACCCCCGGTTCGCCGGTGGCGTGCCGGCCCTCGCGGTACTCGCCGTGGCCGCCGCGCTCGTCGTCGAGAACGTCGCCAACCGCCGCCTGCGCCTCGGCACGGTGCTGCGGGTGGGAGAGGAGCAGTGAGATGACCGATCTCGCCGATCTGGAGCGGAGGGCGGCCGAACGGGCGGCCGCGCGCGCGGGCGGGGAGGACCGGCTCCGCGGGCACATCGTCTGCGACAGCCTGGTGCGGATCTTCCGTACCGAAGGTGTCGAGGTGATGGCCCTGCAGGGACTCGACCTCGTGGTGGACCGGGGTGAGCTGCTCGCCGTGGTGGGCGCCTCCGGCTCGGGCAAGTCCACCATGCTCAACATCCTCTCCGGGCTCGACGAGCCGACCGCCGGGATCGCCAAGGTGGCCGGTTACGACCTGCTCGGCATGACCGCCCGCCGCCGGCTCGAGTACCGCCGCCGGATCGTCGGCTTCGTCTGGCAGCAGACGGCGCGGAACCTGCTGCCGTACCTGACCTCGCGGGAGAACGTCGAGCTGCCGATGCGGCTGGCCGGCAAGCGCGCCAAGAACCGGGCCGACGAGCTGCTGGAGATGGTCGGAGTCGGACATCGGGCCGGTGCCCGCCCCGCCGAGATGAGCGGCGGCGAGCAGCAGCGGTGCGCGGTCGCGGTGGCGCTGGCCAACAACCCCGAGGTGCTCTTCGCCGACGAGCCGACCGGCGAGCTCGACGAGGCGACCGCCGACGAGGTCTTCGGCGCGCTGCGCACGGTCAACGCCGAGCTGGGCGTCACGGTCGTGGTGGTGACGCACGACAAGGCCGTCGCGGGCCAGGTCCGCCGCGCGGTCGCGATCCGCGACGGCAAGACCGCTTCCGAGGTACGCCGCAGCGCGCGCGTGGCGGCCGACGGCAGCGAGGAACTGCACACCGAGGAGTACGCGGTCCTCGACCGCGCCGGGCGGTTGCAGCTGCCGTCCGCGTTCGTCGAGGCCCTGAGCCTGCGCGACCGGGTCCGTCTGAACCTCGAGACCGACCACGTCGAAGTCCGTCCCGGATCATCGGAGGAGAAGCGATGAGCCTCGTCGAGGTCACCGGGGTGGGCCGGGACTACGGTAGCGGGGAACGCGTCGTGCACGCGCTCGACGAGGTCTCGTTCGTGGCGGAGAAGGGTGAGCTGGTCGCGGTCCGCGGCCGCTCCGGCGCCGGCAAGACCACGCTGCTCAACCTGATCGGCGGCCTGGACCGCCCGACCCGGGGCACGATCGCGGTGGCGGGCCGCGAGGTCACCACCGCGACCGAGAAGGATCTCCTCGAACTGCGCCGGGACACCATCGGCTTCGTCTTCCAGTCGTTCGGCCTGATCCCGATCCTGTCGGCCGCCGAGAACGTCAGCGTCCCGATGCGGCTGGCCAGGCGCGACCCGCGTTCCCGCGACGAGCGCGTCGCGGTCCTGCTGGAGCTGGTCGGCCTCGGCGGCCAGGCGGCCCAGCGCCCCGGCGAACTCTCCGGCGGCCAGCAGCAGCGCGTCGCCCTGGCCCGCGCCCTCGCCAACGACCCCGAGCTGCTGATCGCCGACGAGCCCACCGGCCAGCTCGACTCGGACACCGGCCGCGCCATCATGGACCTGCTCCGCGCCGTGGTCGACGCCCGCGGCATGACCGCCCTGGTCGCCACGCACGACCCGGCCCTGATGGACCGCGCCGACCGCGTCATCACCCTGCGCGACGGCCGCCTCGCCGGCTGATCCCCCGGGCCGGCTGACGTGCCGGACCCGGATTCCGGGGCCGCGGGCTCACATCTCGCAGAGGCGGCCGCCGGACTTCAGCTCCTCCAGGTAGGCCTTCAGCGCCGCGGTCCGGGCCTCCGCCTCGGCGATCAGGGTGTCGGCGATTCGGGTGAATCCGGCCGGTGCCCGTGTCACGCTCATGAGCCCCATCTTGACTTCAACATATGTTTAAGGTCGAGGCTGGGTCGCATGACCGACACGAACCTCGTCACCCGCCCCGGCGTCCCCGCGACCGGTGACACCCCGCCGGGGGAGCCGCTGCGCCTCGCCGTGATCGCCGGCAGCGTCCGCGACCAGCGGATGGGCCGCGTCCTCGCCGACTGGGCCGCCGCCCGCGCCGCCGGACCGGCCACCGAGGTCGACCTGATCGACTGCGCGGACTGCGTCCTGCCCGACGACGGCGACCTGCGCCCGGGCGGCAGCAGCCCCTCCCCGGTCGCCGCCCGGATCGCCGCCGCCGACGCCTACGTGCTGGTCACCCCGGAGTACAACCACAGCTACCCGGCGAGCCTGAAGCGCCTGATCGACTGGCACTACCGGGAGTGGAACTTCAAGCCGGCCACCGTCCTCTCCTACGGCGTCCAGGGTGGTCTGCTCGCCACCGAGCATCTGCGCGGGGTCCTCGCCGAACTGCACGTGGTCACCACCCGCCGCGTCGTCGGCCTCACCCAGCCGTGGAACGACCTGACCCCGGCCGGCTACACACCCCCACCCGGTGTCGGCGAGGCCTTCGACGCGGCCCTGCACGAGCTCGGCTGGTGGGCCGCCCTCCTGCGCACCGCCCGCCGCGAACAGCCCTACGCCCGCTGATGCCCGCCGACGTCGCCAGTGCCGGGCTGCCGCCGCGAGCCCGGGCGGTCGGCCTGGCCCTGGCGCTGGGCGGCCTGATGGTGGTGATCGACACGACGGTGACCGTGGTCGCGGTTCCGGCGATCGTCTCCGGTCTGCACGCCTCGCTCGCCACCGTGCAGTGGGTGACCACCGGCTATCTGCTCGGGATCGTCGCGGTGATCCCGCTGAGCGGCCGGGCGGCGGCCCGCTTCGGCGCCCGCCGGGTCTACCTCGGCGCGCTGCTGGCGTTCACGCTCTTCTCGGTCCTGGCCGGTCTGGCCTGGAGCGCCGCGTCCCTCGCGGCCTTCCGCGCGGCGCAGGGTCTCGGCGGCGGCCTGCTCAACCCGGTCGGCCAGGCCATCGCTTTGGGTACGGTTCCCCGCGACCGCCGTGGCCGGATGATGAGCCTGCTCGCGCTCCCCCTGGTGATCGGCCCGGTGGCCGGGCCACCGCTGTCGGGCTGGCTGATCGGCGCGCTCTCCTGGCGCTGGATCTTCCTGGTCAACCTCCCGCTCGGCCTGCTCACCCTGCTCATCTGCGCCCGGGTCCTGCCACCCTCGACGCCCGGCGGCGAACGGCGGCCGGTCGACTGGGGCGGGCTGGGCCTGCTCTCCGGGGGAGCGGTGCTGGTCGTCCTGGGCGGCACGATGCTGGGTCAGCCGGGAGCCGCGCCACCGGTGCCGCTCGGCGTACTGGCCGCCGGGCTCGGTGCGCTGGTGCTCTTCGCGAGGAGGGCGTGGCGGGCGGCGTCGCCGCTGGTCGACCTGCGGCTGCTGGCCCGGCCCGCGTTCCGGACGCCGCTCGGGGTGCTGGCCTGCTTCGGGGCGGGGTACTTCGGGGCGATGGCGGTGCTGCCGCTCTACGTGCAGGGTGTGCGGGGGGACCCCAGCGAACTGGCGGGCACGCTGTTGCTGCCGCAGGCGATCGCGGTGGGCCTGACCGCCCAGGTGGCGACCCGCCTCGTCGACCGGATCCCGCCGCACCGGATCGTGCTCACCGGCACCGGGTGCGCCCTGCTCGGCGCCCTCGGCCTGCTGGTGACCACGACCGCAGGCGCGGCCTACCCCTGGATCGTCGCCGCGTCGACCCTGGTCAGCATCGGCGCCGGGGCGACCGGCATGCCCGCGATGACGGCCGCCCTCCGCGACCTGGAGGGCGCGGAGACGCCCCGGGGGACCACGTTGCTCGCGCTCTGCCAGCAACTGGCCGCGGCCCTCGGTGTCGCGCTGACCGCGGTCGCCGTGAGCCTGCTGGTGGCGGCCCGGCTTCCCGGCGGCGTGCCCGCGATGATCGCCCTGGACCGGGTCGCCCGCGAGTCACGGCTGTCCGCACTGGCCACCGCGGTGGGTGGGGCCTACCTGGTCACCGCGACGGCGTTCGCGGGCGCGTTCCTGGGGGCGCTTCTCCTGCTGCGCGGCTCACGGCGTACCGGAGAAAGCGAAGGAAAGAGGGAGAGGGCCGCCTCCCTGAAGGGAGACGGCCCTCAACGGGTCGAGCCGGGGGTCAGCCCTTGACGCTGCCGGCCAGCAGGCCGCGCACGAAGTAGCGCTGGAGCAGCAGGAAGACCGTGACCGGGAGGATGATGGAGACGAAGGCGCCGGCGGACATCAGGTGCCAGGCGGTGCCGCGGGTGCCGGAGAGGTTCGCCAGGCCGAGGGTGATCGGGGCGACCTCGGTGCCGCCGCCGGCGAAGGTGAGGGCGACGAGCAGGTCGTTCCAGACCCAGAGGAACTGGAAGATGCCGAAGGCGGCCAGGGCCGGGGTCATCAGCGGGAGCATCACCCGGAAGAAGATCGCGACATGGCCGGCGCCGTCCACCCGGGCGGCCTCGACCAGGCTGGCCGGGACCTCCTTCATGAAATTGTGCAGCAGGTAGATGGCGAGCGGCAACGCGAACGTCGAGTGGGCGAGCCACAGTGTCCAGAACGTGTTGGTCAGGTGCGCCTGGTTGAAGAGGGTGAGCAGCGGGATCAGGGTGACCTGGAGCGGGACGATCTGCAGCGCGAAGATCGCGATGAACAGGAAGTCCCGGCCCGGGAACTTGACCCAGGCGAAGGCGTACGCGGCCAGCGACGCCAGGCAGAGCGGGATCACCACCGAGGGGATGCAGATGACCATCGAGTTGACGAAGTAGTCGCTCAGGTTGATCGCTTCCGGGTCGAAGACGGCCCGGTAGTTGTCCAGCGTGACCTGCGGGTCGCTGAAGAACGTCCACCAGCCGGTCGTCTTGATCGCGCGTTCCGGGCGGAACGACGAGACCAGCAGGCCGAAGGTGGGGATCGTCCAGAGGACCGCGATGACGATCGCGGCGAGCGACGCCCACGGCGAGGTGAGCTTCCGCTTCGCCACCGCGGCGGCGCTCGGGGAGCCGCCGGCGGCGGGAGGCGTGGTGGTCAGCGGTGCGACGGTGGTCATCATGCCTCCGAACGGCGGAGCTGCCGGATGTTGTACGCGACGATCGGGATGACCAGCACGAACAGCAGGACGGCCAGGGCGGCTCCCTTGCCCTGGTCGAAGTTCCGGAAGCTCTGCGAGTAGAACTCGTACGCGATCACGTTGGTGTCGAACGAGCCGCCGGTCATGGTCCGGACGATGTCGAACACCTTGAGGGTGCCGATCGCGATCGTGGTGAGCACGACGACGAGCGCCGGGCGGATCGCGGGCACCGTGACGAAGCGGAACATGCCCCACGGGCCGACGCCGTCGAGGCGGGCCGCCTCCACGATGTCGTCCGGGATCGCCTTGATCGCCGCGGAGAGCACCGTCATGGCGAAACCGGCCTGGATCCAGATCATCACGAGGATCAGCAGGAAGGTGTTGAGCGGGACGATCAGCAGCAGCTGCTGCGGGTCGCCGCCGAGCCAGACGATGAACTGGTTGATCAGGCCGATCTGGTGCACGCGCGCCTGGTCGGGGCGGTACTCGTACATGAACTTCCAGATCACGCCGGCCGCCACGAAGGAGATCGACATGGGCAGGAAGATCAGGGCCTTGGCGAACGACTCGATCTTGGCCTTGTCGACCAGGATCGCGTAGAGCAGCCCGACGCCGGTGGCGACGAACGGCGTGACGACCACCCAGTACACGGTGTTGCGCAGTACGTGCAGCTGGTCGGTGTCGGTGAAGATGTACCTGTAGTTGTCCAGTCCGATGAAGACGTTGCCGGCCGCGTCGAAGAAGGACTCGTAGATGGTCCGCAGACCGGGGTAGAGCAGCCCGACGCTGAGCATGAGCAGGGCGGGTGCCAGGTAGAGGTAGCCGACCAGCTTGTCGCGCTTGCCGGTGAGAAGACCGGCGATGAAGAGGATGACGCCGACGATCGCGGCGAAGAGAAGGACTGCCGCCAGCATCTGCAGCAGCTTCTCAGGAGTGGTTTGTGCCTGGGTGAACACGCGGCCCGTCCCTCCTTGGGAGACTCGCCTTATCGAGAATGAGTTTCGACCTGGGGTGATGAGACCGCTAGGGCCGGTCGGGTTGACCCCGACCGGCCCTGCGGTTACCGCCTTACATCACTTGGCAGGCCAGGCCTTCTCGATGTTGTCCACCGTGGTCTTGGTGTCCTGGCCGGTGATCCAGCTGGTCGCCTGCTTCCAGAACGCGTTCGAGCCGACCGCGGCGGGCATCATGTCCGAGCCGTCGAAGCGGAACGTCGCGTTCGGGTCCTGCAGGATCTGGGCCGACAGCTTGTCGATCGGGTTCGTCAGGTTGTTGACGTCCAGGCCCTTGTTGGCACTGACCCAGCCGCTCGACAGCTTGGCCTTGATGTTGGCCCAGGTGTCGGTCGACAGGTAGTACTGGAACGCCTTGACCTCGGGGCGGTCCGAGAACGCGAGGACGAACTCGCCGCCGCCGAGGACCGGCTTGGTGTTGGCGTCGGTGCCCGGCAGGTAGAACGCGAAGACGTCACCGTCCTCGGCGACCTTGGCGTCCTTCGGGAAGTTGGCCGCGTAGAAGCTGGCCTGGCGGTGCAGCGAGCACTGGCCGTCCAGGATCGGCAGGCCGCCGTCCTGGAAGGTGGTGGTGGCGATGCTCTTGACGTCGCCGAGGCCGCCGTTCATGTACTTGTCGTTCTTCAGGTACGCCCCGGCCGCGTCGAACGCCGTGACGATCGCCGGGTCGTTGAACGGGATCTCGTGCTTGACCCACTTGTCGTAGGTCTCGGTGCCCGCGGTGCGGAGCACGAAGTCCTCGACCCAGTCGGTGACCGGCCAGCCGGTGGCGTCACCGGAGCCGATGCCGGCGCACCACGGCTTCGCGCCGGTCGCGGCGATCTTGTCGGAGAGGGCCTGCAGCTCGGCCAGGGTGGTGGGGACGGTGTAGCCGTTGTCCTTGAACTCCTGCGGGGAGTACCACACCAGGGACTTCACGTTGGCACCCAGCGGCGCGGCGTAGAACTTGCCGTCGACCGTGCCGTACGCCTTCCAGTCGGCGCCCCAGAACTTGTCCACGTTCGCCGAGACCTCGGCGGGGGCCTCGACGGCCTTGCCGGTGGAGACCAGCTGCTGCAGCAGGCCGGGCTGGGGCACATACGCCAGGTCCGGCGGGTTGCCGGCCTTCGCGCGGACCAGCACCTGGGTCTCGAAGGACTTGTCGCCCTCGTACTTGACCGTGACGCCCGTGCACTTCTCGAACGGCTCGTACGACTTCTTGTGCGGGGTGTCCTCCGGCGTCACGATGCCGGTGTAGATCGACACCGTCTTGCCCTTGAGGTCGCCGAACGAACTGAACTGCGAGCAGTCGATGGAACCCGCCGACGCGTCCGTCGACGCGCCGCTGCTGTCGTCCCCACTGCTGCTGCAGGCGCCGAGGCCGAGCACCAGCCCCGCGCTGAGGACACCGGCGAGTGCGGCGTGAGGCCGCGTACTCCCACTGTGACCGAACATACCGCTCCCTATGTCTTGAGCGCCTCCGGCGTCTGGCGACGCCGCCGTCCGAAGCGCTTCTTGACCCACAGTCAAGAGGTAACCGCCACGTTGCGCAATGATTTCCGCGTGATCGAGTCGGTAACGATATAGCTGCGGAGGGTCGGCACCTTAACCGGTTAAGGATATTGCCGGAAGAGGGTAGCGGCAGTGGACTTCATCCGGGCTGATTTAGCAGGATTTTCCCGTGGAGAACGGGCCTAACGCGTTCGGTGAGTCGGTTTTGTTGAGGTTCGCGGGAAGCCGCTTCAGGCGGCAAGCGCGAGGGTGCGGGTGGTTCCGGCGCTAATCCCACAAAAAGGAACCGCCGTGGTGGCCCTCAAGGGCCGCCACGGCGGTTGCGGTCTATGTCGTACGGGCGGTCTCAGCCCGCCACGGCGACGTACTTGTAGCCCAGCCGGCGCATCCGGTCGCCGTCCAGCACGTGCCGGCCGTCGAGCAGCAGCGGGTTGCGCATCAGCCCGACGAACTTGCTCCAGTCGAGCTCCAGGTACTGCGCCCACTCGGTCACCAGCACCACGGCGTCGCAGTCGTCGAAGAGCCCGTCCAGGGTCTCGCTGAGGTACGGCGCCAGCTCCGGCTGCTCCTTGCGGAAGCGCTCGGCGGCGATCGGGTCGTGCAGCTTCACCCGGGCGCCGCGGGCCAGCAGCAGGTTGGCGATGTCCAGCGCCGGGGCGTCCCGCAGGTCGTCGGTGTTCGGCTTGAAGGCCAGGCCGAGCAGGCCGATCTTGCGGCCCTTCAGGATGCGCAGCTCGTCCTGGAGGCGCTCGACGGCGATGGCGCGCTGCCGCTGGTTGACGTCGCGGGCCGCCTTCACGATCGGCATCTCGTGGTTGTACTCGGCCGCGGTGGCGATCAGGGCCTTGGTGTCCTTGCCGAAGCAGGAGCCGCCCCAGCCCACGCCGGGCTGCAGGAACCGGGACCCGATCCGCTGGTCCAGGCCCATGCCCCGGGCGACTTCGGTGATGTCGGCGCCGACCTTGGCGGCCAGCTGGCCGATCTCGTTCACGTAGCTGATCTTCAGGGCCAGGAACGCGTTGGCCGCGTACTTGATCAGCTCGGCCGAGGCGAGGTCGGTGGAGACCAGCGGCACCGCGGTGGCGTCCTCCGGGCGGGCCAGGAACGTCGGGGCCGTGAAGGTCTGGTTGATGATCGGCCGGTAGAGGCGGTTGAGCACCTCGAGGCTGCGCGGGTTGTCCGAGCCGATCACGATCCGGTCCGGGTAGAGCGTGTCCGCGATCGCGTTGCCCTCGCGGAGGAACTCCGGGTTCGAGGCGACCGCGAACTCGACGCCGGCCGGGCGCTGCTCGCGCTGGGCGAAGGAGTCGCGCAGGATCGCGTCCACCCAGTTGCCGCTGCCGATCGGCACGGTCGACTTGTTCACCACCACGGTGAAGTCGTGGTCGAGCGCGTGCGCCACGCTCTCCGCGGCGGAGCGCAGGTAGCGCAGGTCGGGGCTGCCGTCCGCGGCCGACGGGGTCTGCACCGCGACGAAGACCACGTCGGCGCCGGGCACCCCCTCGGCGTACTCGGTGGTGAACGTCAGGTTGGGCGCGGCCTCGGCGAGCAGCTCCTCCATCCCGGGTTCGTAGATGGGGCACTTCCCGGCCCGCAGCATGTCGACCTTGGCCTGGTCGAGGTCGACGCACGTGACCTCGTGACCGAGGAAGGCGAGACTGACGCCGGTGGTCAGGCCGACATAGCCGGTACCGACAACACAAACCTTCATGCAATCTCCTCCACCGCTTCGCCGGGCCGTGGTCACGCGGTGTGCCCCCGGCGCCGGCCCGCCGGCCGGGTGGCACAGCGCCCGGCCGCGTGTTCCGCCGAATGATACACAGCGGAACTACCGGCGCTTTCGTGCTGCGCGCGCGCCACGGTCCGCGGGATACCCGCATCGAGGCTGGTCATAACCCGCCTCTCGATCCAATGTTGCGCTCCGTAGTTGAACGGGGGCATCGCGTCCGGTTGTCACGGATATCAACGCCGTGTTTCCAGCTCTTGACACGGTGATGACGCTGGACGGAACCTGGGAGCGCTCCCAACTTTTATGGGTATCTATAGAAGGGTTGCTCATGCGCAGGTCCCTCCTCGGCGCTCTGGTCGCCGCGGTCCTCGTCGCGGCGACCGCCGTGACCGTGATCTCCCGGCCACCGTCCGCGGCCGCGGCCTCCTCCGAGCCCTATACCTGGAAGAACGTCCGGATCGACGGCGGCGGGTTCGTGCCCGGCATCGTCTTCAACCCGGGCGAGAAGAACCTGATCTACGCCCGGACCGACATCGGCGGGGCCTACCGGTGGACCGAGTCGACCCAGAGCTGGACACCGCTGCTGGACTGGGTGGGCCAGGACGACTGGGGCTACAACGGCGTGCTGAGCATCGCCCCGGACCCGGTCGACACCAACCGGGTCTACGCCGCGGTCGGGATGTACACCAACAGCTGGGACCCGAACAACGGCGCCATCCTGCGCTCCACCGACAAGGGCGCCACCTGGCAGAAGACGGCGCTCCCGTTCAAGAACGGCGGCAACATGCCCGGCCGGGGCGTGGGGGAGCGGCTCGCGGTCGATCCCGGCAACAACTCCCACGTCTTCTTCGCCGCCGAGGGCGGCAACGGCCTGTGGCGCAGCACCGACTACGGCGTCACGTGGGCGCAGGTCAGTAATTTCCCCAACGTCGGTAACTATGTCCAGGATGCCGCGGACACCAACAACTACCTGAACCAGAACCAGGGGCTCAGCTGGGTCACCTTCGGCGCGTCGGGCCGGATCTTCGTGGGCGTGGCGGACAAGGCCAATCCGGTCTACACCTCCACCGACAGCGGCGCGACCTGGTCACGGGTCGCGGGGCAGCCGACCGGATACCTCGCCCACAAGGGCGTCGTGCAGGGCGACTACCTCTACATCGCGACCAGTGACACCGGCGGCCCGTACGACGGCGCGGCGGGCGAAGTCTGGAGATATCAGCTCAGTACCGGCACCTGGACGAACATCTCGCCCACCGCGGTCGCGGACCAGTACTACGGCTACTCCGGGCTGACCGTCGACACGCTGCACCCCGGCACCCTGATGGTCGCCACCCAGATCTCCTGGTGGCCGGACGCGATCTTCTTCCGGAGCACCGACTACGGCGCCACCTGGACCCGGATCTGGGACTGGAACGGCTACCCGAACCGGACCAAGCGCTACACCATGGACATCTCGGCGAATCCGTGGCTGGACTTCAACACCACGCCGACCGCCCCCGAGGAGACCCCCAAGCTGGGCTGGATGAACGAGTCGCTCGCCATCGACCCGTTCAACGCCGACCGGCTGCTCTACGGGACCGGCGCCACCATCTACGGCACCACCCAGCTGACGAACTGGGACGCGAACAGCACGTTCACGATCAAGCCGATGGCCAAGGGCCTGGAGGAGACCGCGGTCCTCGACCTGGCCAGCCCGCCCAGCGGGGCGCCGCTGGTCAGCGCGCTCGGCGACGTCGGCGGTTTCTACCACGCCGATCTCGACACCGTGCAGGGAAGCTTCCACGACACCCCGGCGCTGGGCAGCAACACCAGCCTCGACTTCGCCGAGCTCAGCCCGTCGTTCTTCGTCCGGGTGGGCAACGCCGACGCCGCGCCGCACATCGGGATCTCCAACGACGGCGGCAAGACGTGGTACCAGGGCCAGGAACCGTCCGGCGTCACCAGCGGCGGCACGGTCGCGGTCGGCGCGGACGCCAACTACGTGGTCTGGTCGCCGGGCGGCACCGGCGTCTACTACTCCACCACGCGCGGCAGCAGCTGGACCGCCTCGTCCGGCCTGCCCGCCGGAGCGATCGTCGAATCCGACAGGGTCAACCCCAAGACCTTTTATGCGTACGCCGCCGGCGTCCTCTACACCAGCACCGACGGGGGAGCGACGTTCACCGCCCAGTCGGTGGCGCTGCCGAGCACCGGCCGCCTGCACCTGAAGGCCGTCCCGGGCATCGCCGGCGAGGTGTGGGTCGCGGGCTCCACCGGCCTGCTGCGCTCCACCGACTCGGGCAAGACGTTCTCCCAGGTGTCCAGCACGATCACCGAGGGCATCAACGTCGCGTTCGGCAAGGCCGCCTCCGGTGCCACCCACCCGGCGGTCTTCCTGGTCGGCACGGTCGACGGCGTCGACGGGGTGTACCGCTCGGACGACACCGGCTCGACCTGGGTCCGGATCAACGACGACGCCCACGAGTACGGGAACATGGGCGACGCGCTGGCGGGCGACCCGAACGTCTACGGCCGCGTCTACCTCGGCACCAACGGTCGCGGCATCCTCTACGCCGACCGGACCGGGGGAACGACGACATCCTCGTCGCCTTCCACGTCCACGTCTCCCTCCACCTCGACGTCTCCCTCCACCTCGACGTCTCCCTCCACGTCCACGTCTCCCTCGACGTCCACCTCGCCCTCCACGTCCACCTCGCCGTCCTCCACCGGCGGCTGCACGGCGACCTACAAGATCGTCGGCTCGTGGACCGGGGGCTTCCAGGGTGAGGTGACGGTCCAGAACACCGGGACCACCGCCACCACCGCCTGGAAGGTCGGCTGGACCTACACCGCCGGGCAGACCGTCACCCAGACCTGGGGCGGCACCACCACCCAGTCCGGTACGGCCGTGTCCGTCGTGAACGCGTCCTACAACGGCGCCCTGAGCGCCGGGGGATCCACCACCTTCGGCTTCCTCGGCAGCACCACCGGCACCACGAACCCCGTTCCGTCCCCCGTCTCCTGCTCCCGAACCCCCTAGGAGATCACGTGTTCCTCAGACTGCCCCGCCTGCGCCGCGGGCTGGCCGTCACCGGCGCCGCCGTCCTCGGCGCCGGTGCGGCCCTCGCGGCGGGGGCTCCACCGGCCTACGCGGCCGCCGGCTGTTCCGTCGTCTACAAGGTGCAGAGCCAGTGGTCCGGTGGTTTCACCGGCGACGTCGCCATCACCAACACCGGCGACGCGGTGACCAGCTGGAAGCTCGAGTACGACTTCCCGGACGCGAACCAGAAGGTCGCCCAGGGCTGGAACGGCACCTGGGCCCAGTCCGGCACCCACGTCACCGTCACCAACGCGAGCTGGAACGGCTCGATCGCCACCAACGGCACGGTGAGCACCGGCTTCAACGGCACCTTCACCACCGCCAACCCGGTGCCCACGGCGTTCTCGGTGAACGGCGTGACCTGCGCCGGCTCGGCCGCCGCGCCGACCGTGGCGATCAGCAGCCCGGCCGCGAACACCCGGTACACCGCGCCGGCGTCCATCCCGATCGCGGCCACCGCGACCCCGGCGACCGGGCAGACCATCGCGCGGGTCGAGTTCTACCACGACGGCCTGCTGCTCGGCAGCGACGACACCGCGCCGTACGCGTACACCTGGAGCGGGGTGCCGGCGCAGACCGCGGCGTACCACCTGCAGGCGAAGGCGTACGACGCCGCCGGCACCGTGAGCGCCACCGCCGACGTCCCGGTCTACGTCGACGCGTCGACCACCCCGTCGATCGTCGCCGACGCGACCTCGCTGCTGATCGCGCCCGGGGCGAGCGGCAGCTACAAGGTGGCGCTGAGCGCGGCACCGTCCGCGAGCGTGAGCGTCGCGGTGGCCCGCAGCACCGGCACCACCGCGGTGACGGCCACCCCGGCCACGCTCACCTTCACCACGTCGAACTGGAGCACCGGCCAGGCGGTCACGGTCGCGGCGAGCAGCGCGGCCACCGTCGGGTCGACGGCCACCATCGCGGCGACCGCCACCGGGTACACCGCGGCGAACCTGGCGGTGACCGTGGTCGACGCGGGCGCCACCGACGCGCGGTTCACCCAGATGTACAACGACATCAAGAACCCGTCGAACGGCTACTTCAGTCCGGAGGGGGTGCCGTACCACTCGGTCGAGACGCTGATCGACGAGGCGCCCGACCAGGGCCACGAGACGACCAGCGAGGCGTTCAGCTACTGGCTCTGGCTGGAGGCCGAGTACGGGCAGGTCAGCGGGGACTGGGCGCCGTTCAACACGGCGTGGGCGACGATGGAGAAGTACATCATCCCGGCGCACGCCGACCAGCCGACCAACGCCAACTACAACGCGGCGAAGCCGGCCACCTACGCGGCCGAGTACCCGTCGCCGTCGAGCTACCCGTCACAGCTGGACACCGCGGTCACCGTCGGGTCCGACCCGCTCGCCGCCGAGCTGAAGAGCGCGTACGGCACCGACGACATCTACGGCATGCACTGGCTGCTGGACGTGGACAACACGTACGGCTTCGGGCACTGCGGGGACGGGACCACCCGGGTCGCGTACATCAACACCTTCCAGCGTGGGCCGCAGGAGTCGACCTGGGAGACCGTGCCGCAGCCGTCCTGCGACACGTTCGCGTTCGGCGGCACCAACGGCTACCTCGACCTGTTCACCAAGGACACGTCGTACGCCAAGCAGTGGAAGTACACCGACGCGCCGGACGCCGACGCCCGGGTGGTGCAGGTCGCGTACTGGGCCAACCAGTGGGCCACCGCCCAGGGCAACGCGTCCCAGGTCTCCAGCGCGGTGTCCAACGCCGCCAAGATGGGTGACTACCTGCGGTACTCGTTCTTCGACAAGTACTTCAAGCAGCCCGGCTGCACCTCCACCGCGTGCGCGGCGGGCACCGGCAAGAACAGCTCCAGCTACCTGATGAGCTGGTACTACGCGTGGGGTGGCGCCTACGACACCAGCGCCGGCTGGGCGTGGCGGATCGGTTCCAGCCACGACCACTTCGGCTATCAGAACCCGCTTGCGGCGTACGCCCTGTCGGCCACCACCGCACTCGCGCCGAAGTCGGCGACCGGCAAGTCCGACTGGGCGACCAGCCTGACCCGGCAGCTGGAGTTCTACCAGTGGCTGCAGTCGTCCGAGGGCGCGATCGCCGGCGGCGCGACGAACAGCTGGAACGGCAACTACTCGGCGCCGCCGTCCGGCACGCCGACCTTCTACGGTCTCGCGTACACCGTGGCGCCGGTCTACGAGGACCCGCCGTCCAACCAGTGGTTCGGCTTCCAGGCCTGGTCACTGGAGCGGCTCGCGGAGTACTACTACGCCACCGGCAACGCCGCCGCCAAGTCGATCCTGGACAAGTGGGTGGACTGGGCGCTGTCGAAGACCACCATCACCAGCACCTCCTACCAGTTCCCGTCCACGCTGACCTGGTCCGGCGCGCCGAACACCTGGAACGCGTCGAGCCCGGCCGCGAACACCAACCTGCACGTCACGGTCCAGGACTACACGAACGACGTCGGCGTGGCCGGCTCGTACGCCAAGCTGCTGGCCTACTACGCCGCCAAGTCCGGGGACGCCGAGGCGAAGGCCGCCGCCAAGGGGCTGCTCGACGGCATCTGGACGAAGAAGGACAGCAAGGGTGTCTCGGTCACCGAGACACGGACCGACTACAACCGCTTCGACGACGTCTACAACGCCTCCACCGGCCAGGGCATCTACATCCCCTCCGGCTGGACCGGTGAGATGCCCAACGGCGACGTCATCGAGCCCGGGGTGTCGTTCCTCGACATCCGGTCCTTCTACCGGAACGACCCGGATTTCCCGAAGGTCCAGACGTACCTGAACGGCGGTGCGGCACCGACCTTCAACTACCACCGGTTCTGGGCGCAGGTCGACGTGGCAACCGGCTACGCCGACTACGCCCGCCTCTTCCCCCAGGGGTGATCCCATGAAGATCTTCCGACTGGTCGCGGTGGCCCTGCTCGCCGCCGCGGCCGGGGTCCTGGCCCTTCCGGCCGCGGCCCAGGCGCACGGGGCACTACAGGTACCGGGCAGCAGGACCTGGCTCTGCTACCAGGACGGCCTCACGTCCACCGGGGCGATCGTGCCGCAGAATCCGGCCTGCGCCGCCGCGGTGGCGCAGAGCGGCACGAACTCCCTCTACAACTGGTTCGCCGTGCTCCGTTCGGACGGCGCCGGCCGGGTCAGCGGGTTCCTCCCGGACGGCCAGCTCTGCAGCGGCGGCACCGGCGGCCCGTACGACTTCACCGGCTTCAACCTGGCCCGCGACGACTGGCCGCAGACCCACCTGACCGCCGGGGCCTCGGTCGAGTTCCACTACAACGACTGGGCCAAGCATCCCGGAACCTTCTACCTCTACATCACCAAGGACGGGTACGACCCCACCAAGCCGCTCGCCTGGAGCGACCTGGAGCCGACCCCGTTCTCCCAGGTGACCGACCCGGCGGTGGTCGGCGGGCCGGGCACCGACGACGGGCACTACTACTGGACCGGGAACCTGCCGTCCGGCAAGACCGGCAAGCACCTGATCTACTCGGTCTGGGCCCGGTCGGACAGCCAGGAGACCTTCTACGGCTGCTCGGACGTGGTCTTCGACGGCGGGAACGGCGAGGTGACCGGCGTCGGCAGCGGCGGCACCACCACGACGTCGCCGACGGCGAGCCCGACGACGACCAGCGTGCCGGACGGCGGGTGCACGGCGATGTACAGCATCGTCTCCGCCTGGACCGGTGGCTTCCAGGCCGAGGTGATGGTGCACGCCGGCAGCACCGCGATCAACGGCTGGAACGTCTCCTGGACCTGGCCCGGCACCCAGACGCTCGCCACGGTCTGGAGCGGGAAGTCCACCAGCAGCGGCTCCCTGGTCTCGGTGGGCAACGAGACGTGGAACGGGAGCGTGGCCGCGGGGAACTACACCACCTTCGGCCTCCTCGGCTCGGGCACGGCCCCGGCCACCGTCAACAACCTCACCTGCTCGACGGGCTGACCGCCGGGCGCGCCGCCGTGGTGGCCCTCCCGGGTCGCCACGGCGGCGCTCAGCCGCGTCCCGCCGCCGTCCCGGCGAGCGGGCGTCCCCGGCCGGGGACGAGCAGGTGGGCCCCCTCGGGCGGGATGGTCAGCACCAGACAGCCGGACCGCCGCTCCACGGTGGTCGGCACCCCGAGCACCCGCGCCGCCCGGACCAGCAGCGCGGCCAGGTCCTGATCGCCCAGCCGCAGCCCGATCAGGTCCCGGCGGCGGACCCGGCCGCAGCCGAGCGACGCGGCCCGCCAGGCGGCCCGCGCCAGCGCGGTGCGCTGGACGTGCCGCGGCGAGGAGGTCCCGACCGGCCCGGTCGCGTGCAGCGTCGCGCGGCCCTGCTGCCAGGCCGCCGCCATCGTCCGGTTCACCACCGGGCGGTCCGGGCCGGGCACCGCCACCCGGTGCACCCGGTAGCGGCGCTGGCCGCCGCCGTCGTGCGCCTCGAGACCCGCGGTGAATCCCAGCCCGGTCAGCAGGGCCGCCAGCCGTGCCGCCGCCTCCTCCCGGTCGAACTCCACCAGACCGGTCCGGGCGGCCACCGTGTTCCGCGGGCCGGCGGCCGCCGCGACGAGCGGGCGGCACCGCTGCCCGGCCAGCCGGGTCGCCCCGGCGCAGCGGATCAGGAAGGCCGACTCGAACGCGGCGGGCAGGGCGCCGGCGAGGACTACGGGCCGGGCGAGATCGTGATCCATCGGCGGTTCCCCTCTCACGGTGAACCACACCGTCCCCGATTCCGACGTTCGGCCGGTACGCCCCGACCCGGGATTTGAGGGAAACTTGCGCGGACCGGCGCGCCTATCGAGGATCCCGATGACTCTCCCCAGCAGACACCGCCGGACCGGGCACCCCGGCACCCCGTCCCGCCGGGCGCTGCTCGCCGGGCTGGCCGGGGCGCTGGCCACCGGCGGATGCACCGGCGGCACCCGCGAGCGCCGCCGGATCCGGATCGCGACGGGCAGCTCCACCGCGGTCTACTACGCGATCGGCTCCGCGCTCAAGGGCCTCATCGAGCGGGAGCTGCCGGACGTCGACGTCACGGTGCTGGTGACCGCCGCGTCCCTGGAGAACGTCGAGATGATCGCGGACGGGCGGGCCGACGTCGGGTTCACCCAGGCGGACGTGGTGGCCGACGGCGGCGGCGCGGTGCCGGGCACGGCGGCCCTGGCACGGGTCTACGACGACCTGCTGCACCTGGTGGTCCGGGCGGACGGCCCGGTCCGGGCGCTGGCGGACCTGCGGGGCAGGCGGGTGGCGGTCGGTGCCCGCGGTTCCGGCACGCTGGTCACGGCCGGGCGCCTGCTGTCGGTCGCGGGCATGTCCACCGACGGCACCCTCGATCAGCGGCAGTGGGGCCTCGACGACGCCCTCGCCGCGCTGTCCCGTTCGGAGATCGACGCCTTCTTCTTCTCCGGGGGTCTCCCGGTCACCGGCATCCAGCGGCTCGGCGCCGGTACGCCGATCCGGCTGGTGGACCTCGCCGACTGGGCCGCCCCGCTGCGCCGGGCCTACGGCCAGGTCTACACGGTCCGGGACGTGCCCGCGTCGGCGTACGGCACGGAGGCGGCCGCGACGGTCGCGGTGCCCGACTACCTGATCGTGCCGGAGTCGATGCCGGAGGAGACCGCGTACGACCTCACCCGGCTCCTGATGGAGCGGCGCGCGACGCTGGCGCTCGCCCATCCGGCCGCCGAGCGGCTCGACATCCGGTCGGCGATCGCCACCCTGCCGGTGCCGCTGCACCCCGGCGCCGGCCGTTACTATCGGTCGGTCAAGCCGTGACCGGCCCCGCGCCGTCGTCGCCGGCCGCCGGGAACCAGACCGAGGCCCGCAGCCCTCGCGGTCCGGCCGGGGCCAGCGCGAACCGGCCGCCGGAGGCCTCGGCCAGGACGGCGACGATGGAGAGGCCGAGACCGGCGCCGTCGACGTTCTGCGCGTCCGGCGCCCGCCAGAACCGCTCGGCGGCCTGCCGGCACTGCTCGGCGGTCATGCCCGGCCCGTCGTCGCGGACCGTGGTCTCCACCCCGCCGTCGTGCCCGGCGACGCTCACCTCGACGGTGCCACCGGCCGGGGTGAACTTGAGCGCGTTGTCGATCAGGGCGTCCAGCACCTGATCGAGAGCGGTCGCCACCAGCCGCACCGGCCGTGGCCCGTCCGGCAGGACGGCGACCAGGGTGATGCCGCGCCGGTCGGCGAGCGGCCGCCAGGCGTCCCGGCGCCGCCGCGCCACCGCCGTGGCGTCGGCCTCGGTCATCCGGCGCGGCCCGCGTTCGGCGCGGGCGAGGGCGAGCAGCCCGTCCAGGACCTCGGCCAGCCGGTCGGTCTCGGCGAGGGTGCCCTCGTGGTCCGCGCGGGCCTCGTCGTCGGTCAGCCGGCCGCCCAGGTCCTCGATCCGCAGGCGGAGCACGGTGAGCGGGTTCCGCAGCTGATGGCTGGCGTGCGCGACGAACGACCGCTGCCGGTGCATCGCCTGGGCGACCGCGTCGGCCATCTCGTTGAAGCTCGCCGAGAGCCGGCGCAGCTCGGGCGGCCCCAGCCCCGGCGGCACCCGGGCGTCGTCGTCGCCCGCGCCGATCTCGTGGGCGGCGGCGTCGAGCCGGGTCACCGGCCGCAGCACCCAGCCCGCCAGGCGGTGGGCGGCGATCACGCAGGCGGCCACCGCCGCGAGACCGAGCAGGCCGAGCGCGGCCCAGCTCGACACCACGGCGCGCCGGCTGCGGCCGGTCGGCGACACGGTCACCACCACGCCGAGGACCGCGCCGCCGTCGCTGACCGGCACCGCCACCACCAGCGGATGCCGCTGCCACGGCCAGAGCATGGCCGGCGCGCCCACCTGCCGGCCGGCCAGCGCGGCCCGGATCGCCGGCTCGGTGTACTCGGGGTCCAGCACCGGATCGCCGAACGCGCTGAGCACCCGCTGGTCCTGATCCAGCACCATCGTGGTGATGCCGTACACCTGCTGGTAGGCGCGCAGCTCGTCGGTGAGCGGGGTCAGCTCGCCGGTCCGGATCGGCGGGGCGGCCAGCGCCGCGAAGCGGGTGGCGTCGGCGAGCCGGTCGGCGAGCACCCGGTCGGTCTCCCGGCTGGTCAGCGCCGTGGCCAGCGGCACCTCCAGGGCCACCAGCACCATCACCATCAGCAGCAGGTAGATGCCGGCCAGACGTCTGCGCACGCCGCCCCCGTCCCCGTCAACCGGTGTGCAGACGGTAGCCGACGCCCCGCACCGTCTGCACCAGTCCCGGGTCGCCGAGCTTGCCCCGCAGGGAGGCCACGTGGACCTCCAGGGTGTGCCGGCCGGACCAGGTGGTCTGCCAGACGTCCAGCATGATCCGGTCGCGGCTGACCACCATGCCGGGCCGGCGGGCCAGCGAGGCCAGGATGTCGAACTCCTTGCGGGTCAGCTCCACCGGGCGGGAGTCCACCCGGACGGTCCGCGCGGTGTGGTCGATGACCAGCGGGCCGAGCTCGGCGACGTCCGGGGGCGGCGGCCCGGTGCGCACCGAACGGCGCAGCAGCGCCTCGATCCGGGCCTGCAGCTCGGCCATCGAGAACGGCTTGACCACGTAGTCGTCGGCGCCGAGGAGCAGCCCGGTCACCCGGTCGTGCTCCTCGGTCCGCGCGGTCACCATGATGATCCCGAGATGCGCGCTGCGGGCCCGCAGCGCCCGGCAGACCGCCATCCCGTCCGCGTCGGGCAGGTTCAGGTCGAGCAGGACGAGATCGCAGGGCGCCGCGGCGAGCGCCTCGGCCGCGGTCGCGGCGTGCTCGACCTGGTAGCCGCGGCGCTGCAGCATCGAGGCCATGACCGTGCTGATCCGCCGGTCGTCCTCCACGAGAAGTATCCGCATCCGCCCATCCATCGCCGGTGACGCCGATCGGTCGCGCGGAATGTAGTACATCCATGTTTCGTGGCGGTCGGTGCCGGACGGGCGACCCCGGGAGGGTGAAACGGGTCCCGGCACCCCCGGGCCGCCACCTATATTGCAGCCATAGACCGGACGAACGACATCACCCGGCGGACCGTGCTCCTCGGCGGTGTGGGGGCCGCGGCCGTGCTCGCCACGCCCGCCGCCGCCACCGACAGCGCCCTCTTCGCCGGGGCCACCGGAGACCGGGCCGCCGGAGTTCAGGCCCGTGGAGTCCAGGCCGCCGGCGATCAGGCCGGCAGCTGGGCCACCGCGGTCACCGCCGCCCCGTCCGGCACCGAGGTCGATCTCGGTGGCCGGACCCTGCGGCAGGTGGTCCACCTCAGCCTGGGCGGACGGCAGCCCCGGATCCACTTCACCAACGAGTACGGCCCGTCCCCGGTGCGTCTCGGCGAGGTGTGGACCGGCCTCCGGGCGGGGGACGGCACGCGGCGGCCGGTGACCTTCGGCGGCGCGGTCTCGGTGGATCTGCCCGCCGGGGGCACGCTGACCAGCGATCCGGTCGTGGACCTGGTGCTCGCCGCGGGCCAGGATCTGGTGATCAGCTGCTACCTGCCCGGTCCGGCGCGGGTGCGGACCCTCAACCCGCGGGCGTACGAGAGGAACCTGGTGACCACCGGGAACCGCGCGGCCCTCCCGGACGCCGGACCCGGCAGTGAGATCGGGCAGTATCTGCTGCTCGACGGCGTCAGCGTGCGGCCGGAGGCGCCGGCGCCGGTCGTGGTGGCCTTCGGCGACTCGATCACCTGCGGCGCCTCCACCCGCCCCGGGCGCAACCACCGCTGGCCGGACCTCCTCGCCGCCCGGGCCCGGGCCGAGGGCCTGGCACTCGGCGTGCTCAACGCCGGGATCAGCGGGAACCGCCTGCTCACCGGCCCGGACCTGCCGCTGCCGGACCCGGCCGCGCCGATCCCGGACGGGGCCCGGAGCGGGCCGGCGGGCGTGCGCCGCTTCGACCGGGACGTGCTCGCCCGGCCCGGCGCCCGCGCGGTGATCACGCTGCTGGGGGTGAACGACATCGGCCGGATGCGGGCGACCGCGGACCTGCTGATCGCCGGGCACCGGGAGATCATCGCCCGCGCCCGGGCGGCCGGGCTGCTGGTGATCGGCGGGACGCTGCTCCCGTTCGCGGGCAGCACCTACGACGGGCCGGCCCGGCAGGCGGCCCGTTCCCGGCTCAACGCGTGGATCCGCTACGGCGGCGAGTACGACGCGGTCGCCGACTTCGACGCCGCCGTCCGCGACCCGCGCCACCCGTCGCGGTTGCCGGCCCGCTACGACAGCGGCGACCACCTGCACCCCGGCGACGAGGGGATGGCCGCTCTGGCCTCCGCCGTGCCGCTGACCATTTTCGGACTACTCAGTCGCTGAATCGCGCCGGGTCGCCGGCACCGACCCGCAGCACCTCGGGAGCGCCCTCGGAGAGGTCGATCACCGTGGTCGGCTCGCTGCCCGCCTCGCCGGAGTCGACCACCGCGTCCACCGCGTGATCCAGCTCCTCCTTGATCAGCCAGCCCTGCGTCTGCGGCTCGGTCTCGCCGGGCAGCAGCAGGGTGCTGGAGACCAGCGGTTCACCGAGTTCGGCCAGGATCGCCTGCGCGGTGGTGTGCGCGCTGATGCGTACGCCCACGGTCTTCTTCTTCGGGTGCAGCAGCCGGCGCGGCACCTCCTTCGTCGCCGGCAGGATGAACGTGTACGGCCCCGGCGTCGACGCCTTCACCGCGCGGAACACCGCATTGTTGATCTGCACGAACTGCCCCAGCTGCGCGAAGTCGGCGCACATCAGGGTGAAGTGGTGCCGGTCGTCGAGCTGCCGGATCTGCCGGATCCGGTCCAGCCCGTCCTTGTTGCCCATCCGGCAGCCGAGCGCGTACCCCGAATCGGTCGGATAGGCGATCAGCCCGTCCTGCCGGATCAGGTCGACGATCTGGTGGATGCTGCGCGCTTGCGGATTGTCCGGATGCACGTCGAAGTACTTGGCCACTCCCGACAGCCTAGTTTGTCGGGATGGAACCTGTTCACCGCCCGGCGGTCCGGGTGATCTGTTTCGACGCCGAGGGCCGCATCCTGCTCCTGCAGTGGCAGGACCCGCTCGATCCCGCCAACCGGATCTGGGAGCCGCCCGGCGGGGGCATCGACCCGGGCGAGACACCGCTGCAGGCGGCCCGGCGCGAGCTCACCGAGGAGACCGGCCTCGACCCGTCGGAGATCCGCGACACCCCCGTCGACGTCGAGCGGGACAGTCGGTGGAAGCGGCAGCGCTACGTCGGCCGGGAACAGTTCTTCCCGGCCTTCTACCGCACGTCACGGCCCGTCGTGGTCCGTGAGGGCCTTCTCGAGTACGAGCAGAGCGAGCTGATCACGTCGGCCTGGACGCTGCCCGCGGACTTCCCGGACCTCCCCGGCCGTCTGGAGCCGCCGTCACTCGCGGACATCTGCCGGACGTTCGCCGCGGGCCTCCAGCGCCCGGACCACCGCGGCCATGTCCTCGGTGCCGTGGCCGGCGGCGAGCGTCTCGGCGTACAGGTCCCGGCAGACGGCGACCAGCGGTGACGGGCCGCTCTCGGCGATGATCAGCTCGCTGTTGTAGAGCACGTCGCGGATCGAGGCCTGCACCGCGAAGTCCCGGTCGAGCAGCTTGCGGCCCTTGACCCGGGAGACCGCGCTCGCCATCGGCCCGGCGTCGAGCGCGGCCAGCAGCGTCGCCGGGTCGAGGCCGTGCCGCCCGGCGAACGCGAACGCCTCGGCCAGCCCGGTGACCATGCTGATCAGGAAGGTGTTGACGGCCAGCTTCATCAGCAGCGCGCCCGGGACCGCGCCGCACCGGACGGTCGCCCGGCACATCGGGCGCAGCAGCGGCTCCACCCGGTCCAGGTCGGCGTCCGCCCCGGCGAGCATCGCGACGAGCTGCCCCGCCTCGGCCGGCCCACGCGACCCGGAGACGGGCGCCTCGACGTAGGCTCCGCCCGCCGCCCTGATCCGCTCACCGAGGCCGCGTGAATAGTCCGGCGCCGTGGTACCCATGTGCACCACGATCCGGCCGCCGACGTCGACCCCGTCCAGGACCTCGTCGATCGCCCTGTCGTTCGCCAGCATCATCAGCACGATCTCCGCGGCGGCGAAGACCTCGGCGGCGCTGCCGGCGGTGGTGAGATCCGCCGCCGCGGGGGATCGATTCCAGACGATCAGATCGGTGCCGGCCCGCGCCAGGTTCAGCGCCATCGGCCGTCCCATCACGCCGAGCCCGAGGAAACCCACCGTCATGAGCCCACGCTAGGCCCGCCCGGTCTCCCCGGGAAGCGGCCAATCGCCAACCGGTGGCATACCGCCCGGACAGGGACGATGCTGGGGGCGTAACCCGCTTCATGATCGTGAGGAGCTGTTGTGGAGACCGAACTGTTCATCGGTGGCAAATGGGTGCCCGCCTCGTCCGGGAACCGGTTCGACGTGCTCGACCCGGCCACCGGGGACACCGTCGCCTCGGTCGCCGACGGCGGGGAGACCGACGCGATCGCCGCCGTGGACGCGGCGGCCGCGGCCGGTCCCGCCTGGGCCGCGACCCCTCCCCGGGTACGCGGTGAGGTGCTCCGCAAGGCGTTCGAGCTGATGACCGAGCGCGCCGCCGAGCTGGCGAGGCTGATCAGCCTGGAGAACGGCAAGGCGCTCACCGACGCGAAGGGCGAGGTGACGTACGCCGCCGAGTTCTTCCGCTGGTTCGCCGAGGAGGCCGTCCGCGGGGAGGGCATCGCGACCACCGCCCCGTCCGGCGCCAACAAGATCCTCGTGGTACGCCAGCCGGTCGGCGTCTGCGTGCTGGTGACGCCGTGGAACTTCCCGGCCGCGATGGCCACCCGCAAGATCGGCCCGGCGCTCGCCGCGGGCTGCACGGTGATCCTGAAGCCGGCCAGCGACACCCCGCTGACCGCCCTGGCCATGGCGGCGATCCTGGCCGAGGCCGGCGTGCCGGAGGGCGTGGTCAACGTGCTGCCCTCGCGCAGCTCCGGCGCGGTGGTCGGGCGGATGCTGCGCGACTCCCGGGTCCGCAAGCTCTCCTTCACCGGCTCCACCGAGGTCGGCCGGATCCTGCTCGCCCAGGCCGCCGAGAACGTCGTCAACACCTCGATGGAGCTGGGCGGCAACGCCCCGTTCGTGGTCTTCGCCGACGCCGACCTGGACGCCGCCATCGAGGGCGCGATGCTCGCCAAGATGCGCAACGGCGGCGAGGCGTGCACCGCCGCGAACCGGTTCTTCGTCGAGTCCTCGGTCGCGCCCGAGTTCTCCCGCCGCCTGGCCGCGCGGATGTCCCAGCTCGTGGTCGGCCCCGGTACCGACGAGAAGACCCAGGTCGGCCCGCTGGTCAACGAGGACACCGTGGCGAAGGTGGACAGCCTGGTCAAGGGCGCGATCGACGCCGGCGCGGAGGCGATCACCGGCGGCGCCCGCCCGGAGGGCACCGGCTTCTACTACCCGCCGACCGTGCTGACCGGGGTCGCCGCCGACTCGCCGATCCTGCGCGAGGAGATCTTCGGTCCGGTCGCCCCGATCGTCACCTTCACCGGCGAGGCCGAGGCCGTCCGGCTCGCCAACGACACCGAGTACGGCCTGGTGGCGTACGTCTACACCGCCGACATCGGCCGCGGCATGCGGGTCAGTGAGGCGATCGAGGCCGGCATGGTCGGCCTGAACCGCGGCCTGGTCAGCGACCCGGCGGCCCCGTTCGGCGGCGTCAAGCAGTCCGGCATCGGCCGCGAGGGCGGCCACGACGGCCTCCTGGAGTACCTGGAGTCCAAGTACATCGCGGTGAACTGGTAGCCCTCAGCGCCGCCGCAACAGCCCGGCGGCGTCGATCGCGAACGGGAACGGCTCGTCGGCGACGAGCCGTTCCCCGCGCTCCCCGGCGACACCACCTCGGCGACCAGCACGACGTCACGCGCCTCGGCCGTCGAGCCGTCCTCCACCGGCGTCACCACCACGTCGGGAATGAGGATCCGGTCGCCCTGCAACCGGACGTTGATCGCCTCGAACACCCAGAGGCCCGCACTGTCGGCGCCGGGATCCAGGAGCGCGTCGAGCCGGCGTGAGAGGTGCTGATGGCGCGTGCCCGGGGACGGGCTGACCAGCAGGCTCCCGTCGAAGAGTTCGATGTGGCCGATGGTCTCGCCGAGCGCGAGGTAGTCCTCCTCGGTCCACGGCCCGAGATGCCCGGTCACGGCGGCACTCATCTGCCCGGACTGCCACCCCGGATTCCCGTACCCGCGTTCAGGGGCTTGCATGGTGGACGGTCATCGCTATTGTACTAGGCACCTAGTGGAATGGGAGTGACGCGTGATCGAGTTTCATCTGGACTCGCGATCCGGGGTGGCGCCGTACATGCAGCTGATCCAGCAGGTGCGGCACGCCCTGCGGCTCGGGGTGCTGAACGAGGGGGACCGGCTGCCCACCGTCAAGGAGGTGGTGGGGCGGATCGCCATCAACCCGAACACGGTGTCGAAGGCGTACCGCGAACTGGAGTACGAGGGGCTGGTCCAGGCGCGTCCCGGACTGGGCACCTTCGTCACCAGGACGCTCGCGGGCGGCGTACAGGAGAGGCATGAGCCTTTGAAGCGTGACCTGGATCGATGGCTCGCGGCGGCGCGGGAGGCCGGGCTGGACGACGAGAGCATCGAGGCGCTGTTCCTGAGCGCGTTTCGGTCGTTTTCGGAGGCCCGAGCATGATTGAGGAGGAACGGGCATGACCGGCGCGCTCATCGCGGAGGGGCTCACCAAGCGGTACGGGCGGCGCACCGCGCTCGCCGACTGCACCCTGGCGGTCCCGGCCGGCCACGTCGTCGGCCTGGTCGGGCCGAACGGTGCCGGCAAGTCCACGCTGCTGCAGCTCGCCTGCGGGCTCCTCGATCCGACCGCGGGGCGGATCGAGGTCCTCGGGGCGAAGCCGGTCAGCGGCTCACCCACGATCGGCTTCGTCGCGCAGGACACCCCGGTCTACGGCGGCATGACCGTCGCCGACCACCTGCGGCTCGGGGCGCACCTCAACCCGTCCTGGGACCACGCGTTCGCCGAACGGCGGATCGCCCAGACCGGGCTGGACCCGGCGCAGAAGGCCGGCCGGCTCTCCGGCGGCCAGCGCGCCCAGCTGGCCCTGACCGTCGCCGCCGCCAAGCGGCCCGGCCTGCTGCTGCTCGACGAGCCGGTGGCGGCGCTCGACCCGCTCGCCCGGCGCGGCTTCCTGCAGGGGCTGATGGAGTTCACCGCGGAGAACGGCACCAGCGTGATCATGTCGTCCCATCTGGTCGCCGATCTGGAACGGGTGTGTGACTACCTGATCGTTCTGGTCGGATCGAAGGTCCGGGTGGCCGGCGAGGTCGACGACCTGCTCTCCTCGCACCACCGGCTGGCCGGGCCGCGCCGCGATCCGGTGGACCCCGGCTCCGGCGTCCACGTCGTCGAGGAGAGCCACACGGACCGGCAGTCCACCCTGGTGGTGCGCAGCACCGCCCCGATCGACGACCCGTCCTGGCAGGTCGACCGGCTGGGCCTGGAGGACATCGTGCTGGCGTACATGAGCGGGTCCGGCGCGGGCCGCGACCGGGTGCTGGAGGGACGGCGATGATCTGGCTGACCTGGCGGCAGTACCGGACCCCGGCGCTCTCCACCGGCGGCCTCCTGCTGCTCTTCCTGCTCGCCCTGGCGGCCACCTGGACCCGGATCACCGATCTGGCGCGCTCGACGGGCCTGACCGGATGCAGTGGCACCGCCTGCGACCGGGCCGCGACGACCTTCCTCCAGGAGCTGGACACCGGGCCGGTCGGGCCGGTCTACGTCACCGTCGCCGTGGCGCTCCTGCTGCTCCCGGCGCTCTTCGGGACCTTCTGGGGCGCGCCGCTGGTGGCCCGGGAACTGGAGACCGGGACGTACCGGCTGATCTTCAGCCAGACCGTCTCCCGGGGCCGCTGGCTGCTGGTCAAACTGCTGGTCGGCGGTGCGAGCGCGGCGTTCGGCGCCGGCCTGGTCGCGCTGCTGCTGACCCGGTGGGCGGCCCCGATCGACACGGCCCGGGGCGACCGGATCAGTCCGCTGACCTTCGCGGTCCACGGCGTGGTCCCGATCGGGTACGCGGCGCTGGCCTTCGTGATCGGGGTCACCGCCGGGCTGCTCCTGCGCCGGATCGTGCCCGCGATGGCGGTGACCCTGCTGCTGGTCGCCGCGGTCCAGGTGGCGATGCCGCTGCTGGTGCGCCCGGTACTGGCCACCTCGGTGACCTCGATCACCGCGCTCGACGCGGCGCACCCCAGCCGGATGTCGTTCGACACCGGCAGCGGGGCCGTGCACGTGACGGGGCCGGCGGCCATGCCGAACGCCTGGATCCTGGAGAACACCACGATCACCGCCGATGGCGCGGAGTTCGCCGGCCCGGCGCCGTCGGACGTGTGCGGCCCGGAGAGCGGCGGCCCGGAGAAGTGCCAGGAGTGGCTGGCCGCGCAGAACCTCCGGCAGAAGGTCGTCTCCGTGCCCGGGGCGCAGTTCTGGGCGCTGCAGTGGCGGGAGCTCGGGCTGCTGCTCGCGGCGGCGGTCGCGCTCGCCCTGTGCTGCCTCTGGCGGATCCGCCGTAAGCTGGCCTGACCGCGACTGATCACTGTAACGACGGTCCGTGATCACGGACCGTCGTTACTTTGTGTACGCAAAAGGAAGTTACCGATACGAAGCGTCACCGGTTGCCGGTTACGCCAGAGAAATGAATAATCTTGCACTCAGGCCTACACCCGATGTTGCGGCCGCGAAGGTCTCCCCGATACTGGGCGGACTGCCCGGCACCCCCCACGCACAGCTCGGGTACGACCCCCTGAGAGGACTTCATCTGCCATGCGCAAGGCACTGATCGCCCTGCTCGCCGCCGGCCTGTTGAGTTCGGTGACGCTCACGGCATGTGACGACGGGGCTGACAGTGACGACACCAGCGTCAGTGGCACCTCGGGCAACTCGTCGGGCACCTCGTCCGGCGCCGGTAAGAACGGTGTCGGCGTGATCCTGCCCGACACCACCAGCTCGACCCGGTGGAAGAACGACGACCCGAAGTACCTGGCCGCCGCGTTCAAGGCCGCGAACATCCCGTACGAGATCCAGAACGCCGAGGGTGACCCCGAGGCGTTCAAGGCGATCGGGAACGCTCTGCTGGCCAGCGGCGTGAAGGTGCTCGTCATCGCGAACTTCGACTCGACCAGCGCCAAGGTCGTCATCGACGCGGCCAAGGCCCGCAAGATCCCGGTGATCGACTACGACCGGCTCACCCTCAACGGCGGCGCGGACTACTACGTCAGCTTCGACAACGAGGAGGTCGGCCGGCTCCAGGGCGAGGGGCTGGTCAGCTGCCTCACCAAGAAGGACGTCGAGGACCCGGTCATCGCCGAGCTCAACGGCTCGCCGACGGACAACAACGCCACCCAGTTCAAGACCGGCTACGACGGCGTCCTGCAGGCCAAGTACGACGCCGCGACGTACATGAAGGGCCCGGACCAGTGGGTCCAGGACTGGGACGCGGACGAGGGCAAGGAGATCTTCGCCCAGATGCTCAAGCAGTGGCCGAACATCGACGGCGTGCTCTCCGCCAACGACGGTCTCGGCAACGCGGCCATCGAGGTGCTCAAGTCCAAGGGCCTGAACGGCAAGGTCCCGGTCACCGGCCAGGACGCCACCGTGCAGGGCCTGCAGAACATCCTCGCCGGTGACCAGTGCATGACCGTGTACAAGGCCACCAAGAAGGAGGCCGACGCGGCCGCCGAGCTGGCGATCGCGCTGGTCAAGGGCAGCAAGAAGACCGTGGACGACAAGATCAAGGACCCGGAGTCCGGTGCCTACGTCCCGTTCGTCAAGCTGAGCCCGGTGTCGATCACCTTCAAGACCGTGAAGACCCTGGTCACCGAGGGCTACGTCACCTACAAGGACCTCTGTACCTCGAAGTACGCCGCGAAGTGCGCGGCCGCGGGCATCGACTCCTGACGCATCGTTCGGATCATGGAACGGCCCGGCGGTTCTCCGCCGGGCCGTCTCTCTTCTCGCGTACGTCGGTCCTCTCCCGTACGTCAGTCCGCGTCGGCCAGCAGTGCCCGGACCCTCGGGACGACCTCGGTGCCGTAGAGCCCGACCGCGGTCATCAGGTGCTCGTGCGGCAGGGTCCCGTGCGCGTACTTGAGATCGAAGCGCTGGATGCCGAGCGCCCGTACGGTCGCGGCGATCTTGCGGGCCACGGTCTCCGGGGAGCCGACGTGCCAGGCGCCCTCCTCGATGTCGGCCTGGAAGCGGTCCCGGGTGATCGGCGGCCAGCCGCGCTCCCGGCCGAGGCGGTTCAGCAGGGTACGGGCGTGCGGCCAGAGCAGCTCCGCGGCCTCCTCGTCGGTGGCGGCCACGAAACCCGGGCAGTGCACGGCGATCGGCTGCTCCTGCTGCCCCAGCTCGGTCAGCGCCCGGCGGTACAGGTCCGCGTACGGGGCGAACCGGGCCGGCTCGCCGCCGATGATCGCCAGCACCAGCGGGAAGCCGTAGCGGGCCGCCCGTACCACCGACTCGGGGCTGCCGCCGACACCGATCCAGGTGCGGATCCGCCCGGACTCGGTCTTCGGGAAGACGTCCTGCCCCTTCAGCGGCGGGCGGACCGTGCCCGACCAGGTGACCGGCTCCTCGGCGAGCAGCTCGGCCATCAGCTCGGTCTTCTCCTCGAAGAGCCGCTCGTAGTCGGCCAGGTCGTAGCCGAAGAGCGGGAACGACTCGGTGAACGAGCCCCGGCCCAGGATGATCTCGGCGCGACCACCGGAGACCGCGTCGAGCGTGGCGAAGCGCTCGTACACCCGTACCGGATCATCGGAACTGAGAACCGTGACCGCGGTGCCCAGCCTGATCCGCTCGGTCCTGGCCGCGATGGCCGCCAGCACGATCTCCGGCGCGGAGATCGCGTAGTCGTCGCGGTGGTGCTCGCCGAGCCCGAAGGCGTCGACCCCCGACCGGTCGGCGAGCACCGCCTGCTCGACCACGTTGCGGATCACCTGGGCCGCTGAGGTGTCCCTGGTGACGTCGCCGAAAGTATCCAACCCGAATTCCACTCGGAGCAGACTACTTGCGGCCCTTCAGCCGCCGGCCCATCTCCCGGGCGATCTCCTTCTTGGCGTCCCGCTCGGCCATCACCTGGCGCTTGTCGTACGACTTCAGCCCCCGCGCGATCCCGATCTCGACCTTGACCCAGCCGTCCCGGAAATACAGCGAGAGCGGCACCAGGGTCAACCCGGTGCCGTCCCGCAGCGTGTTCAGGATCTTGATGATCTCGGCCTTGTGCAACAGCAGTTTCCGGGTACGCCGTGGGGCGTGGTTGGTCCAGCTGCCGAAGCCGTACTCCGCGATGTGCAGGCCGTAGAGCATGATCTCGCCCTCGTGCTCCTGCGCGAACGCGTCGACCAGTGACGCCCGTCCGAGCCGCAGGGTCTTCACCTCGGTGCCCGCCAGCACCAGACCCGCCTCATAGGTGCTGAGGATGGCGTAGTCGTGCCGCGCCTTCTTGTTCGAGGCGATCAGCTTGGTCCCGGTCTCCTTGGCCACGGCCTACGGTATCCGTCCCCTTTTCCGGGTGTCGACCCTATTCGGCGTCCACGGGACGGCGCATGGAGTACGTCACGCTGCTCAACCGGTGTGGCTCGTCCTTGACGTGGATCACCGCCCGGTCGTACGCCTGCCACCCGGCGGCACCCGCCCGGTTGAGATGCTGGATGTCGTCGAAGCGCTCGTCGGTGCCCCACCGCAGCAGGCCGCCCGGATGATGGAACGTCGCGGTCCAGTCCATGAACCGGTCGGTGCCGAGCGTGCCCGCCGCGCGGTATTCCAGCCGCGCATACTCCCAATTGCTCACCCGGACGATTATGCCGTTCCTGCCGTGGTGTCGCTCATCGCCGCGCATGAGTGTTTTCCCCGTCGCCCGTCGCCCGTCGCCCGTCGCCCGTCGCCCGCCGCTCGCCGCTCGCCGCCCGTCGCCCGTCGCCCGTCGCCCGTCGCCCGGCGGGCCGGGTCAGGAGATGGCGGCGGCCACGGCCGGGTACCAGCGGTCGGCGATCTTCACGTTGCCGGCGTCGCTCGGGTGCACGCCGTCGTAGGTGTCGGTCGCCGTGTCGAAGCCGGTCCACTGGTCGACCACCGTGATCGGGGACCGGGCCGTGGTCAGCCCCGTGGCCCAGGCCGGGATCGCCGCGTTCAGGTCGACGACGCGCTGGGCGCACTCCGTACACGAGGAGGGGTTCATCGGGATGATCTGAGCGACCAGGATCCTCATGTCCGGGTTCTCGGCCCGCATCTGGCCGACCAGCGTGGTGTAGGCGGCCAGGATCGTCGCGGTGGAGAGGTTGCTCCAGACGTCGTTGGTGCCGAAGTGCATCATCACCACGTCCGGCCCGGTCGCGGCGAGCCAGTCCACGAGCAGGTTCTGATTGGCGACGTTGGTCGCCAGGTAGCCGCCGTGACCCTCGTTCTCCCCGTCGTACGTGAAACCGCACCCCTGCGCCGGAAGCGTGCCGACGAAGTCGACGTCCTCGGCGGGGAGCATCTGCCAGAGCAGGGCGCGCCAGCAGCCCGGTGAGCCGGTGATCGAGTCGCCGAGCGGCATGATCTTCACGGGCGTGCCGGCGGGCGGCTCGCTGGTCGACGGGCTGGTGGACGGGCTGGTGGACGGGCTCGCCGTCGGGCTGGTCGTGGTGCTGCCGGTGCAGGTCACGCCGTTCAGGGCGAACGCGGTGGGCACCGGGTTGCTCCCGGTCCACGAGCCGTTGAAGCCGAACGACGCCGTACCGCCGGTGGCGATGGCGGCGTTCCAGGCGGCGTTCGTCACCGTCACGGCCGATCCGGACTGGCTGACGACGCCGTTCCAGAGCTGGTTGACGGTCTGCCCGGCGGCGAAGCTGAAGGTCAGCGACCAGGAGGTCACCGGGTCGCCGAGGTTGGTGACGTCGACCGCGGCGCCGAAGCCGCTCGGCCACTGGCTGCTGACGGTGTACTTCACGGAGCACCCGGCCGCCGCGTCCGCCCGGTCGGCGGTGGCCGCGGCGAACCCGGCGATCATCAGGGTGGCGCTGGCGAGGACGGCCAGCCGCTGTCGGTGCATGATTCGTCTCCCTCTCGCTGTGTCGTTCTCCCAGCTGGCACGCGGTGGGACGAGCCCGCGCTGGGAGCGCTCCCAATCAACATACGTCAATGGTTCGCGCGAGTTTGAAAATCGCCGGGCTTTTCTGCGGGCGCGGCTTGACTCTGCCCTTAGGGGAAGGCGGAGTCTGGTTCCCACGGAGGGCCGGGGCCGGATCCAGCGCCGGAGAGCCGGAGCGTCGTGGTCGGGGAGGTCGGGGAGGTCGGAGGAGCCAGGGCGAGGGTCGGGGTCGGGGTCGGAGAGTGGAGAGGCGGAGGGTGGAGGATCGGGGGATGGCGACGATCGGGATCGTGAGCGCGGGCTACATGGGCTCGGGCCTGGGGCGAGCACTGCTGGACGGTGGTGCGCGGGTGGTGACCACGCTGGAGGGTCGCTCCCCGCGCACCGCACGGCTGGCCGCCGGGGCGGGGCTGGAACTGCTGCCGACCTTGACGGACGTGATGTCCACGGCCGACGTGGTTCTACTGGTGACACCCCCGGCCGAGGCGGTCCGCAACGCCAGGGCGGTCGCGGTCGCCATCCGCAAGGCCGGTCCCGCGCGGGAGCCGGTCGTGGCGGATCTCAACGCGGTGTCGCCGGGCACGATGGCGGAGGTGGCCCGGGCGCTGGAGGGACTGCCCGTGGTGGACGGCTCGATCTCCGGGCCGCCGCCGACGGCGGAGCCGGGTGCACACGTCTACCTCTCCGGGGCCCGGGCCGCCGAGGTCGCCGCGCTGCCGTGGAACGGCCGGGTCCGGCCGGTCGTGCTCGGCCCGGAGATCGGCACGGCGAGCGCCCTGAAGATGTGCACGGCCAGTGTCCTGAAGGGGGTGAATGCCCTGATCACCCAGGCGATCCGGACCGCGGGCCGGCACGGCGTGCTGGACGCCGTGCTCGCCGAGCTGACCCGCAACGGCTTCAGCGGCGCCGCCGGGGTGGCCCGCTCCGCGACGAAGGCCGGGCGCTACGTCGGCGAGATGCGCGAGATCGCCACCACCCAGTCCGAGGCGGGCCTGACCCCGGCGCTGTTCCTGGCCTTCGCCGAGGTCTACGCCGACATCGCCACCACACCCCTGGCCCAGGGCTCCCCGGAGTCCACCAGCGACCTGCCCCCGTCCGAGATCGTCGCCCGCCTCACCGTCACCTGACCTCCACCAGGCAGCGCGCCTGATACCGGATGCCGCGAAGTCGAGTGTTTCCGAATGTCGACAACATCCGGAAACACTCGACTTCGCGGCATTCGCCGTGTCGTACGCGACGCAGCATTCGCCGTGTCGCACGCGCGTCGCGGGTAGCGCCGGTGTTCGCCAGGCGATCCCCTACCGTTCGATCGTTGCCCCGCCGGTCGTGCGTGTCCCTGCGCCGCCCCACGAACCGGAACGTGCGCTGGAGTCGCCCCACAGTGAATCACCGTGCACCACAGCCGCCCCTCCGCAGCTTGCCGTGTGCTGTGGCCGCCCCCGCCACGCGCCATCGCCTATGTCCCGCTGGAGCGCCCCGGCCCCCGCCCTCGCAAACCGCGTTGCTGGGAAGTGCCGGACTGCCGGCAGCACCGGACTGCCGGAGTGCCGGGGGAATCCCGTGCGGGGGTACCGGTGCCGGGCACCGCCGTGACGGCCAGCGGGAGGACCCACTCTCGCGGCGGGGTGCGGTGGGGAGCGCCAGGGCGGCGGGGTGCGGCGGGGCGACGCGGCGGCTGGGCGCGGCGGGGCGGGGCGCGGCGGGCGATCAGCACGGATCTCGAGCACTTACAACTCCTGATCAGATCAGGTGTTGCAACGTTCCCTTGAACTCAAGATGCCGAGGACGGAGTGGTGGGTGTCAGGGGTGGAGGGCGGGCGGGCCGAGGTTGCGGATCGAGGCGTCGAGGAGCTGGGCGGTGTGGGCCAGGGCGATCGGGGTGGATCGGCGCTGGAGGGCGGCGGAGATCTGCATCAGGCAACCCGGGTTGGCGGTGACCAGGACGGTGGCGCCGGTGGAGAGGACGGCGGTGGCCTTGCGGGTGCCCAGTTCGGCGGCGGGGGTGGGGTTCAGGATGTTCCAGATGCCGGCGGAACCGCAGCAGATGTCGGGGTCGGGGATCTCGCGCAGGGTCAGGCCCGGGATGGCGCGCAGCAGTTCGCGGGGCTGGGCGCGGATACCCTGGGCGTGGGCCAGGTGGCAGGCGTCGTGGTAGGCGGCGGTCACCGGCAGCGGGTGGCGTTCGGCGACCGGGCCCAGCTCGGTCAGCAGCTCGGTCAGGTCGCGGACCTTGGTGGCGAAGGCGGCGGCCCGGGGTGCGTAGGCGGGGTCGTCGGCGAGCAGCCCGGCGTACTCCTTCAGGGAGGAACCGCAGCCGGCGGCGTTGACGACGAAGTAGTCCATGCCGGTCTGTTCGAAGACGTCGATCATGCGGCGGGCGAAGCGGGCGGCCTCGGCGTGGCGGCCGTTGTGGAGGCTCAGCGCGCCGCAGCAGCCCTGGCCGGGCGGGACCAGGACGTCGCAGCCCTCGGCGGCGAGGACGCGGATGGTGGCGGCGTTGACGTCGGGGAAGAACGCGGACTGAACACAACCGGTCAGCATGCCGACGACGGCGCGGCGCGGGCCGCGGGCCGGGACACGGCGGGGCGGCCGGGGCACGCTCGTGGGGCGCGGCGCCAGCGCGTCCAGGGCGGCGAGAGTGGGCGCCAGGCGGGTGAGCAGGCCGCTGCGGGCGATCAGACGGCGAAGACCACTTCTCTCGTACGCCCACAGGGGTGCCCGCAGGAGCCGCAGCCGTCTCGGGTACGGGAAGAGCGCGAAGACGGCCGCCCGGAGCGCGCGTTCCCGGGCGGGCCGGGTGTGGTGGCGCTCCACTTGCGCGCGGGTGTCCTCGATGAGCGTGTCGTAGCGGACCCCGGACGGGCACGCGGTCACGCACGCCATACAGCCCAGGCAGTTGTCGAAGTGCCGGGCCATCGTGTCGCTGAGCGGCTCGCCGGCGAGCCCCTGGCCGATCAGGTGGATCCGGCCGCGCGGGGAGTCCATCTCCTCGCCCCAGAGCGTGTACGTGGGGCAGGCCGGCAGGCAGAACCCGCAGTGCACACAGTCCGCGACCAGATCGGCCCGCGGCAGGTGCGGAGCGTCGAAAGCGGACACCGTCCCGTCCTCGGCGGCCCGCAGCACGTCCTGCCGCGACGTGCTTCCGGCGGCCGCCCGCACCACGTCGCCGGGGACGGCGCCGGTGCCGTGTGTGGCGTTCACGTCAGCCATCGTGTGCCTCCTGCTCGGGGTTCGCCGTGCGGCCCGGGGGCCGTGCCACTGGCAGGGCGGGATGCGGGCCCGGGGGCCGTGCCACTGGCAGGGCGGGAGACGGGCCCGGGGGCCGTGCCAGTGGCAGGGCGGGAGGCGGGACCGGGGGCCGTGCTGAGGGCGGGCCCTGGCGCCGTGCTGAGGGCGGGACCGGGGGCTGTGCCGGGGGCGGGACCGGCATCAGATGCCGCCCACGAAACGGCCCGGCGCGAAACGGTGCTCCGGGTCGAAGCGGTCCTTGACCCGGCGCATCAGGTCGAGGCCGGGCACCGGGCCCCACATGTCGAGGGTCTCCCGGACCCCGGCGGGCGCGGTGAGCACGACCGCGTGCCCACCGGCGCGGACGGCGGCGGTCCGGATGAGCTCGACGGCCCGCCCGGCCTCGACGGTGCCCTCGGCCGTAGCCCTCCCCGCGTCAGCCGACGGAGAAGCGGGGAAGGCGGGATGCCCGGGGGAAGCGGGCGGAGCCGGGAACGCGGGCGTGGAGGAGACGGGTGGAGCGGGGAAGGCGTCCACGGCGGAGGCGGGTGGCGGGAGGGAGGTGGGGAGGCCGGCGTAGAGGACACCGGTGCCGGAGGAGCCGCGGACCGTCGCGCCCGCGCCCACCGCCGTGGCGACCAGGGCGGGGATCTGGGACAGGGCGCCGGCGAGCTTCAGGCCGACGCCGCCGGTGGGCCAGGGGAGGACGTCCCACCAGTCCGGCGGGGACGGGGTGATCTCGCCGTCGAGCAGGGCGGCCAGGGCGGCGGCGCGGTCGTGGACGCCGGCGGGGGTGCCCTCGAGGAGGACGGCGATCTCGGGCTCCGCGCCGGGGACGGCGTTGATCTCGATGGCGCTGGGGGCGAACGGGGCGGCCAGGACGCGGGCGGTGTGACTGGGCGGGGCCGTGGCGCGTACGTGAAGGGCGGCGGTGGGGGAGGGGTGCAGGCGGAAGACGCACTCGGTGATCAGGCCGAGGGTGCCGAAGGCGCCGGTGTAGAGCTTGCCCAGGTCGTAGCCGGCGACGTTCTTCACGACCCGGCCGCCGGCGTGGGTGACGGCGCCGTCGGGGCGTACGACGGTGATGCCGATCAGCAGGTCGCGGGCGGTGCCGTAGCGCAGACGGCGCGGACCGCTGGCGTTCGCCGAGACGGTGCCGCCCGCGGTGGCGGTGGGCGGGGCGTCGAGGGCGAGTTGCTGGCCGGGCAGCCCGTGCAGCTCGGCCATCGGGGTGCCGGCGCGGACCACGGTGATCAGGTCGCCCGCCGCGTGCTCGACGACGCCGGTCAGCCGCCGGGTGTCGATGATCAGGTCGAGTTCGCGCGGGGGCGGGCCCCAGTCCAGCTTGGTGCCGCCGCCCCGGACGACCACGTGCAGACCGCGGGCCGCGGCGATCAGGGCGGCCGCCTCCGCGGTGCTGGCGGGCGCGGCGACCAGGCGGGCGGGCACCCCGGCGACCCTGTCGCCGTCCCCGGCCGGCGTGGCCAGGTCGTCCAGGGCGCCCATCAGAAGACCTCCGCGACGCCGGGGTCGTACCCGGGGTCGCCGGCCCGGTGGCGGCCGGGGCGCTCGCCGCAGAGGCGGGGCGTGGGGAAGACCTTGCCCGGGTTGGCGAGACCGTCCGGGTCGAACGCGCAGCGCAGCAACTGCATGGTGTCGAGGTCGTCGCCGGTGAACATCCGGGGCATGTAGCGGGCCTTGTCGACGCCGACGCCGTGCTCGCCGGTGATCGAGCCGCCGTGGGTGATGCAGAGGTCGAGGATGGCGCCGGAGACCGTCTCGGCGCGGACGGCCTCGCCGGGGACCGCGCCGTCGAAGAGGACGAGCGGGTGCAGGTTGCCGTCGCCGGCGTGGAAGACGTTGGCGACGCGGACGCCGTGTTCGGCGGCGACCTCGCCGATCCGGCGCAGCACCTCGGGCAGGGCGGTCCGCGGGACGACACCGTCCTGGACCAGGTAGTCCGGGCTGATCCGGCCGACGGCGGCGAACGCGGACTTGCGGCCCTTCCAGATCAGGGCGCGTTCGGCGTCGTCGGCGGCGACCCGGATCTCGGCGGCGCCGTTCGCGTCGCACAGCGCGGTGACCTCGGTGAACTGGGCCTCGACCTCGGCGGCCGGGCCGTCCAGCTCGACGATCAGGACGGCGCCGGCGCCGGGCGGGTAGCCGCACTGGACGGCGGCCTCGGCGGCCTCCACGGCGAGCGCGTCCATCATCTCGATCGCGGCGGGGATGACGCCGGCCGCGATGATCGCCGAGGTGGCGGCGCCGGCCTGGTCGGTGGAGGGGAACGCGGCGAGGAGCGTGCGCACGGTCTCCGGGAGCCGGGTCAGCCGTACGGTGACCTCGGTGGCGACGCCGAGCGTGCCCTCCGAGCCGACGAACGCGCCGAGCAGGTCGTAGCCGGGGGCGTCCGGGGCGTCGCCGCCCAGCCGGACCGTCTCGCCGTCCGGGGTGACGACCCGCAGGCCGGTGACGTGGTTGGTGGTGAAGCCGTACTTCAGGCAGTGCGCGCCGCCGGAGTTCTCCGCGACGTTGCCGCCGATCGAGCAGATCTGCTGGCTGGACGGGTCCGGGGCGTAGTAGTAGCCGGACGGCGTGGCGGCCCGGGTGACCTGCAGGTTGATCACGCCGGGCTGGACGACGGCGCGCTCGTCCTCGGGGCGCAGGGCGAGGATCTCGCGCAGCCGGGACGTGACGATCAGGACGCCCTCGGCGTGTGGCAGGGCGCCGCCGGAGAGGCCGGTGCCCGAGCCGCGGGCCACGAACGGCACCCCGGCGCCGGCGCACGCGCGGACCACGGTGGCGACCTGCCCGGCGGTGGTGGGGAGGACGACCAGCGCGGGGATCACCCGGTAGTGGGCGAGGCCGTCGCACTCGTACGTCCGGAGCTGCTGCCGGTCGGTGAGGACCTGGCCGGGGCCGAGGGCGGCGCGCAGCCGGGCGGCCAGAGCATCGATGGCGGTCATCACACCTCCTCGGCGTCGTCGCCTACCGGCCACGTTAGCGGTGATCGACGCCGGGCGCGACGGGCGAGGCGGACTCTCGTCGAAGCCCAGCGTGGTGGAGGGATGACGGCGCGTCGATGGTTTTCCGGTGGGCCCATCGGTCTGCCAAGATGGCCCGATGTTCGTGACCGGGACCCCCCTCCGCGTCGCCGTGATCGCCACCTGCGCGCTGCTGGCGGCGGCCGGATGCACCTCCTCGGACGACGACGACGCGTCGTCCGGCACCGTCAGCGTCACCACCATGCGGGGCGCGTTCCTGCAGGCGAGTGAGATCGGCCCGACCTGGGCGGAGCCCGAGGACGACGCGAGCGCGGCTCCCGTCACCTCGCTGGTCAGCTTCTGCGGTGGCGCCAGCACCGCGCCGCAGATCCCGCCGGGCGCCGACGTGATCTCGTCGTCGCTCGCCGACGAGGGCACCACCGGCGCGCAGACCCTGGAGCAGGTCGCGCTGGTCTACGCGGACGCCGACTCGGCCGCCTCCGGGCAGTCGCTGCTCAGCGCGGTCGCGGACGGTTGTCAGGCGACGCAGAACGTGCCGGAGACCGTGACCGACGAGAAGTCCGAGCCGGCGTACACCGAGACGACCGAGGTGCAGGATCTCAGTGAGGGTTCCTGGTCCGGCTTCGTGGTGCTCCGGCACAAGAGCTACGAGAAGGAGCACCCGGGTACGGCGGACACCGCCGTCGCCGTCCTGACCAGCCGGAACGTGGTGCTTGTGGACACGTACGCGATCTACCGGTTGGACAACGCGAGCGCCTCGGCGAGCTTCGACAGCGACTGGCAGCGGCTCGTCGGGTCGGTCATCCAGCGCGTGGGATAGACATCAGGACCTCCGGTGGTCTAATGTTCGCGGTGCGCCGTTGCGAGTTCTTCCCCCGTGGAATTCGCAGCGGCGCCCTTATTTGTCCCGGAGATCTCCGGCGGCCTTTTTTGAGCAACGCTCTGTGCTGCGGCACTTCCCCCCTTCGGTCGATCTTCGTCCTCGACCCGGTGACCTTCCTTGAGCGTGGGTTGCGGCTCGCCTAGGCTTCTGGGCAGGTCATCAACCTCAGTTTATGGATGCCGGCATCGGGGGATGTGCATCGGCTAGCCGCTGCTCATGGCACGAGGTTGATGGGCCGGGCCCGGTGGAAGGTGGTGCGGGTGGCTGGTACCGAGGGGGTCTTCTCGATCGCTGAGAAGCTGGACCGGCTCTTCCGCGCCACGGGGCAGGCCGAGCCGAGTTACATGGCGGTGGCCGAGGCGATCCGCGGCGGCCAGGGCGTGGCGATCTCGCACACGTACATCTGGCAGCTGCGGACCGGCCGGCGGGACAACCCCACCGTGCAGCACCTGACCGCGCTGGCCGGCTACTTCGGAGTGCCGGTGGCGTACTTCCTCGACGACGACCTGGCCCGCAGCGTCGACTCCCAGCTGGAACTGCTGCGCAGCCTGCGGGACGCGCGGGTCGCCGAGATCGCGCTGCGGGCGGCGGACGTGTCGCCGCGCGGGCGGGAGGCGATCAGCGAGGCGATCCGGCGGATCTGGGAAGCGGAGCACGGCTGAGCCTCCCGGTGGGCGGAGCACGGCTGAGCCTCCCGGTGGGCGGAGCACGGCTGAGCCTCCCGGTGGGCGGCGCTCACCCGAGCCGGCCGGTGGGCGGCGCTCACCCGAGCCGGCGGTAGGCGGCGCTCACCCGAGCCGGCGGTAGGCGGCGCTCACCCGAGCCGGCGGTAGGCGGCGCTCACCCGGGTCAGCCAGGCCACCTCGTCGGCCATGTCCGGCCCGACCGGCGCCCAGCGCCCCGCGGGGTCGGCGGGCGCCTCCCCGGCGGCCCGGCGCCGCAGCGCGGCCGCGATGCCGCGCGCCTCGGCGACGGCGGGATCCTCACCGGGGTGGACGGCGGGACACGATCCGGCGGGCCGGCCGACCTCGGGCTGCGGGGTGCCGGGCCAGCCGACACCGGGCTGCGGGACATCGGGCTGCGGGGTGCCGGGCTGCGGGACATCGGGCCGCGGGGCACCAGGCTGCGGGGCGCCGTGCTGTGACGGATCGGGGTGCGCCGGGCCGGGCGCGGCGGGGAGGTGCTCGCGCAGGGCCAGCATGCCGTCGCGGATCTCGATGACCCGGCGGTAGAGGCGCAGCCGGGCCCCGGCCGCGCCCGGCAGCTCCAGCGCCGCGCGGGCCGGTGGCATCAGCACCATGTCCGGGAACGCCCGCCGCATCGCGCCCCACAGCGGCCGGAGCGCCAGCAGCGACCGGTACGCGGCGAGCACCTCGCGGACCCTGGACGCCGCCGGGACGGCGCCGCCCGCGACGTAGAGGGCCAGCCCGGTGGTCCGCAGCACGGTGATCACCGGCTCCCAGACCGTGAAGTCCAGCGGCGTGCCGGAGCCCCGGAGGATCACCAGGACCGCCTTGCTCACGGCGTACGTGAAGATCAGCAGGCTGCCGGAGGCCATGGCCAGCAACCCACCACGAAGCGCGCCGGACGGCGCGGCGCGGGCGATACGGCCGCAGGCGAGGCCGCCGACGGCGAGCGCGACGGCGAGATAGCCCTCGAAGACGGTCCAGTACGCGACCTCGGCCGGCGGGATGCCGTCGGTCTGAGCGCGGGGGGAGCTGTGCACGCCCGCGACCGCCGACACGGTGATCATGAAGGTCAGCACCGCGATCACCGTGAGGTACTGCAGCCCGGTGCGGCCGGTGGCGGTGACCAGCGAGATGAAGCGCAGCAGGGTGTGCGCGGCGACGACACCGCAGAGGTGGGCGGCGACCGGTACGTCCGCGCCGGCGATCAGCGCGGGCAGTGCGAGGGTGACCGCCAGCGCGCAGGCCAGCAGGTTGACCCAGAGGACCCGCTGGCGGCGGTCGCCCCGGAGGGTGGGCAGGCGGGCGAGGATCACCACCCAGAGCGCGCCGAGGATCGTGCCGGTGATGATCACGGGACGCCGAGCGCCCCCGCGATGCGGCTGAGCGGGTCGTCCTGGGGCGGGCGGCCGGCGGTGCGGATCAGCGAGGCGAGCATCTCGGCCTCGCGCTCCTGGGCGGTGGTGTGCCCGGCGCGGCCCAGCACGCTCGCGATCAGGGCCGGGTCGAGGTCGGGGAAGAGCGCGGTGCCCGCGCCGGCGGCGGTGTGGCCGCAGAGGATGTGGGCGATCTCGTGCAGCACGATGTGCTCGGCGTGCAGCGGCGAGGTGTCCGGGTCGTAGAAGACGTAGTCGGCGGTGGGCGTCGCCATCCAGATCCCGCACGGCGCGCCCGAGCCGAGCCCGGGCAGCGGCATCCGGTGCAGCGGCCGACCGCGCAGGCCGGCGATTTCAGCGCTGAAATTGTCGAGGTCGAACGGGTGCGGCACCCGGACGCCCCGCAGTCGCCGTTCGCAACGGCGGCGCAGACCCTCCATTGCGGAAAGACTACCCCGGGGCGTCGACCGGCCGTCGCGTGCTCGTTACTGCTCGCAGAGAGCGCGCTCCGAACAGGGTCTTTCGTGGCGGTGTGGAAAACCCCACGGGACGGTTAACTAATTGGTCCGGCCATGCTTAGCCTTACGAATCCCGGGGCAGAAACCTCATCGGCCGCGGATTCGTAACCGGAGGTGTGTGCGGCATGAAGTTCGTCTACGACTTCCACGAGGGAAACAAGGATCTCAAGGACCTGCTGGGTGGCAAGGGCGCCAATCTCGCGGAGATGACGAACCTGGGGCTGCCCGTACCGCCCGGCTTCACGATCACCACCGGGGCGTGCCAGGAATACCTGCGCGCCGGCACCCACGTCGAGGGCCTGGCGGCCGAGATCGACGCCCACCTCGCCACCCTTGAGCAGGCCATCGGCCGCCGGCTGGGTGACGCCGCGGACCCGCTGCTGGTCTCGGTCCGCTCCGGCGCGAAGTTCTCCATGCCGGGGATGATGGAGACCGTCCTCAATGTCGGATTGAACGATGAATCGGTCGCCGGGCTCTCCCGTCAAGCGGGCGGGAACGACCGTTTCGCGTGGGACTCGTACCGCCGGCTGATCCAGATGTTCGGCAAGACCGTCTGCGACGTCCCCGGCGGGGAATTCGAGGACGCGCTGCACGAGGCGAAGACCGCGAAGGGCGTCACGGACGACGTCCAGCTCGGCGCGGACGATTTGAAAGCGCTCGTGGCGGCGTACAAGAAGGTCTTCGCGAAGCACACCGGGCACGACTTCCCGCAGGACCCGCGCGAACAGCTGGACCTGGCCATCGAGGCGGTCTTCCGGTCCTGGAACGCCGACCGGGCGGTGCTCTACCGGCGCCAGGAGCGGATCCCGGCCGACCTGGGCACCGCGGTCAACGTGGTCGCCATGGTCTTCGGCAACCTCGGCGCGGACTCCGGCACCGGCGTGGCGTTCACCCGCGACCCGGCCAGCGGCGAGCAGGGCGTCTACGGCGACTACCTGGCCAACGCGCAGGGCGAGGACGTGGTGGCCGGCATCCGGAACACCCTGGCCCTGGCGGAGCTCGCGAAGCTGGACAGGCCGTCGTACGACGAGCTGATGCGGATCATGGCGACGCTGGAGGGGCACTACCGGGACCTCTGCGACATCGAGTTCACCATCGAGCGCGGCAAGCTGTGGATGCTGCAGACCCGGGTGGGCAAGCGGACCGCGGCGGCGGCGTTCACCATCGCGTCGCAGCTGGTCGACGAGGGCGTGATCGACCTCGACGAGGCGCTGACCCGGGTGAGCGGGGCGCAGCTCGGCCAGCTGATGTTCCCGCGCTTCGACCTCTCCGCGGAACCCGAGGTCCTGACGAAGGGCGTCGGGGCCTCGCCGGGCGCCGCCTTCGGCGAGGTGGTCTTCACGTCGCGGCGGGCGGTGGAGGTCGCCGCGTCCGGGAAGCCGGTCGTTCTGGTGCGCCGGGAGACCAATCCGGACGATCTGCCCGGCATGATCGCCGCGCAGGGCATCCTGACCAGCCGGGGCGGCAAGACCTCGCACGCCGCCGTGGTGGCCCGGGGCATGGGCAAGACCTGTGTCTGCGGGGCGGACACCATCGAGGTCTCGGCGTCGTCGTTCACCGTCGGCTCGGTCCAGGTGAACGAGGGCGACCTCATCTCCATCGACGGCACCACCGGCCGCGTCTACCTGGGCGAGGTGCCGGTACGGCCCAGCGAGGTGGTGCAGTACTTCGAGGGCGACCTCGACCCGGCCCAGGCCAACGATCCGCTGGTCGCGGCGGTGCACCGGATCCTCACGCACGCCGACGGGAAGCGGCGGCTCGCGGTGCGCACCAATGCGGACACCGGCGCGGACGCGGCGCGGGCCCGGCGCTTCGGGGCGCAGGGGATCGGGCTGTGCCGTACCGAGCACATGTTCCTCGGTGATCGGCGGGAGCTCGTCGAACGCCTGATCCTGGCGCGTACCGACGCCGAGCGCAACGACGCGCTCGCCGCGCTGCAGCCGCTGCAGCGGGCCGACTTCCTGGCGATCTTCCGGGAGATGAACGGGCTGCCGGTCACCGTCCGGCTGATCGACCCGCCGCTGCACGAGTTCCTGCCCTCGCTGGAGGAGCTCGCGGTCAAGGTCGCGGTCGCCCACGAGCACGGGCAGCGCGTCGAGCACGACGAGCAGATGCTCGCCGCCGTCCGCCGGATGCACGAGCAGAACCCGATGCTGGGCCTGCGCGGCGTCCGCCTCGGTCTGGTCATCCCCGGTCTCTTCGCGATGCAGGTACGGGCCATCGCCGAGGCGGCCGTCGCGCTCGCGGCCGAGGGCGGCACCCCGCGCCCGGAGATCATGGTCCCGCTGGTCGGCGCGGTCCAGGAGCTGGAGACGGTCCGCGCCGAGGCCGAGAAGATCATCGCGGCGACGGTCGCCGGGCACGCCGTGGACATCAGGATCGGCACGATGATCGAGGTGCCGCGGGCCGCGCTCACCGCCGGGCAGATCGCCGAGGCGGCCGAGTTCTTCTCGTTCGGGACCAACGACCTGACCCAGATGGGCTGGGGCTTCTCCCGCGACGACGTCGAGGGCGCGTTCTTCTGGCGCTACCTGGAGCTGGGCATCTTCGGCATCTCGCCGTTCGAGTCGATCGACGTCGAGGGCGTCGGCCGGCTCGTCCGGATCGCGGCGGAGGAGGGCCGGGCCACCCGCCCGGACCTCAAGCTGGGCGTCTGCGGCGAACACGGCGGCGACCCGGACTCGGTGCACTTCTTCCACGAGGTCGGGCTGGACTACGTGTCGTGCTCGCCCTTCCGGGTACCGATCGCGCGCCTCGAGGCCGGCCGGGCGGCGGTCAGCGCGGAGGGCTCCGACCACCGCTGACCGGGTTCTCTCTGGCCCGGGTTCTCTCTGGCCCGGGTTCTCTCTGGCTCTGTTCCACGGAAAGACGTCCGGGCGGCTCCGCGACCACTACGCGGCGGAGAGCGGAGCCGCCCGGCACCCCGTCGGGCCGGGACCTCGCGCGCACCCCTCCTCGGGCACCCACGCGTGTGAGATCCCGGCCCGATCCGCCGCTCGGCCGGAAAAATGTCGGAGGGCCGGTCTACCTTGCGAAGGACAAGCGTTCGACGGCAAGGGAGCCCCGAGATGACGTCCCGACTCAACCCGTACCTCTCGTTCGACGGCAACGCCCGCGAGGCCATGGAGGCGTACCGCGCGATCTTCGGCGGCGACCTCACGATCAGCACGTTCGGCGAGTTCGGCGCCCCCGACCCGGCGATCAAGGACAAGGTGATGCACGCGATGCTCACCACGCCGCAGGGCTACACGCTGATGGCCTCAGACACCCCGCCCGGCATGCCGTTCACCCCGGGCACCACCAGCACGGTCAGCATCAGCGGCGACGAGGAGGGCCTGCGCGCCTTCTGGGAGAAGCTCGCCGACGGCGCCTCGATCGCGGTCCCCCTCGAGAAGCAGATGTGGGGCGACGAGTTCGGCCAGCTCACCGATCGCTTCGGCGTCCCCTGGATGGTCAACATCACGGCATGAGGACATCTCCCGGGTACGCGCCACGGGCCGGACAACCGCAGCGCCGCCCGCTCGGTGCCTGTCCGCGCGACCCACTGCCCACTCCGGGCCCCAGCGCGGCCACCGGGACGCCGCGGTGGGTCGTGCCCCACGTGCTGAACGATTCCACGTGGGGCGCACCCGAGTCGTGCCCCACGTGCTGAACGATTCCACGTGGGGCGCACCGCGGGGGCGCGCCCACGTGCTGAACGAGTCCGGGCGAGTGCGTGAGTGCGGCTCCGCGGTGGGTGGCGTCCGTTGCGGGCTTGAGGGGGCGTTGCGGGGCTGGAGGGGGCGCTGCGGGTTTGAGGAGGCGCTGCGCCATGGGGTGGCCGGCGTGGATGCCCGGTGTGGGGCGTGGGGGTAAGGGCTGAGGGGAACGGGCCGATAGTGGCGTAGGGCACGTGGACGGTGCCGGAGAAGCCGGACGGTAAGGGAGCTGGGATGACGGCCGTACTCAATCCGTACCTGACGTTCAACGGGAACGCCGGGGAGGCGATGGAGAACTATCGGTCGATCTTCGGGGGCGAGTTGACCGTGCTGACGTTCGGGACGTTCGGGATGCCGGAGCCGTCGGTGCGGGACAAGGTGATGCACGCGATGCTCACCACGCCGCAGGGGTTCACGCTGATGGGGTCGGACTGTCCGCCGGGAGTGCCGTTCGCGCCGGGCTTCACCATCACGATCAGTCTCAGCGGGGCGCCCGAGGACGACATGCACGAGTACTGGAAGAGGCTCGCCGACGGCGGTGACATCCGGCTGCCCCTGGGCAGGCAGATGTGGGGCGACGAGTGCGGGCAGCTCACCGACCGGTTCGGCGTGGCGTGGTATGTCAACATCCGCCAGCCCCGTCCGCCGGGTGAGGGGACGGGGCCGATGGCGACCGGTCAGTAGCCGTCGTAGGGCGGCTCCTCGTCGTAGGGCGGTGGCTCCTCGCTGAAGTCGAACGGGTAGGCCTCCGCGGCACTCGGGGGAGCGGGATCGGCAGCCCTCCGGGAGGAGCGCCCGCCGGCTGCGGCAGGCTCGGCGACGGCAGGCTTGGCGGTGGCAGCGCGGGCGGGCGCGGTGTCGCGGGCTGCGGTGCGGGTGGCTGCGGTGCGGGTGGCTGCGGTGCGGGTGGACGCGGTGTCGCCCGGTGCGCCCCCGGGTGCGGGCGCACCGCCCGGCTCCAGGCCGGGGAGGGCCTCGCCGGGCGTGCCGGCCTCGCCGGGCGTGCCGGGTTCGCCGGTGGGCGCATCACCGGTGGGCGTACCGCCGGCGGCGACGGTGGCGGGGTCGTCGCCCTGGATGACGGCGAGGACCTGGGTGCCGAACTTCGTCAGCTTGCTCTGGCCCACGCCGCTGACCGTGCCCAGCTGGTCCAGCGTCGACGGGCAGAGCACCGCGATGGCGCGCAGCGTCTTGTCCTGGAAGATGACGTACGCGGGCATGCCCTGTTCGCGGGCGACCGCGCCGCGCCAGGCCCGCAGGCGCTCGAACATCGGCTCGGCCTCGGCCGGGAAGTCGGCGGGGGCGACCGCGGCGGTGCGGGACGACGAGCCGGAGCCCGAACCGGAGCCGGAGCGCGGCCGGGGCGGCGTGACCTCGCGGCGCAGGCGCAGGGTGGTCCGGCCGCGGAGCACGTCGTCGCTGCGCTCGGTCAGGACCAGCGTGCTGTACTCGCCCTCGACGGCCAGGTAGCCGCCGGCCAGCAGCTGCCGGACGACGCCGCGCCACTCGGACTCGCGCAGGTCGGCGCCGATGCCGAAGACGGAGAGCTGGTCGTGGCGGAACCGCTCGACCTTCTCGGTCTTCTTGCCGGTCAGGATGTCGATCGACTGGCCGGCGCCGAACTTCTGGTTCCGCTCCTTCTGCAGGCGGAAGACGGTGGAGAGCAGCTTCTGCGCGGGGACCGTGCCGTCCCAGGACTCCGGCGGGGTCAGGCAGGTGTCGCAGTTGCCGCAGGACTCGGACGGGGCCTCCTGATCGAAATACGCCAGCAGGCGGGCGCGGCGGCAGGAGACCGTTTCGCAGAGGGCCAGCATCGCCTCCAGGTGACCGGCGGCGTTGCGGCGGAACGCGACGTCGCCCTCGGAGCTCTCGATCATGCGGCGCTGCTGGACCACGTCCTGCAGCCCGTACGCCAGCCAGGCGGTGGACGGCAGCCCGTCGCGGCCGGCGCGCCCGGTCTCCTGGTAGTAGCCCTCGACCGACTTGGGCAGGTCGAGGTGGGCGACGAACCGGACGTCGGGTTTGTCGATGCCCATCCCGAACGCGATCGTGGCGACCATGACCAGGCCCTCCTCGCGGAGGAAGCGGGACTGGTTGCGCGCGCGGGTCCGGGGGTCCAGGCCGGCGTGGTACGGCAGCGCGGGCACCCCGTTCTGGGTGAGGAACTCGGCATGCTTCTCCACCGACGCGCGGGACAGGCAGTAGACGATGCCGGCGTCGCCCGGGTGCTCGGTGCGCAGCAGGTCGAGGAGCTGCCGCTTCGGCTCGTTCTTACCGACGATCCGGTACTGGATGTTGGGGCGGTCGAAGCTCGCGGTGAAGTGCCGCGCCCCGGTCAGCTGGAGGCGCCGGGCGATCTCGTCGCGGGTGGCCGTGGTCGCGGTGGCGGTCAGCGCGATCCGCGGCACGTCCGGCCAGCGTTCGTGCAGCATGGAGAGGGCCAGGTAGTCGGGCCGGAAGTCGTGGCCCCACTGCGACACGCAGTGCGCCTCGTCGATGGCGAAGAGCGAGATCCTTCCGCGGTCCAGCAGCCGCTGCACCCCGGCCGTGCCGAGGCCCTCGGGCGCCACGTAGAGCAGGTCGAGCTCGCCGGCGACGAACTCGGCCTCGACCAGGCGGCGCTCGTCGAGGTCCTGCGACGAGTTCAGGAAGTTCGCCCGGACGCCGAGCGTGCGCAGCGCGTCGACCTGGTCCTGCATCAGCGCGATCAGCGGCGAGATCACCACGCCGGTGCCGGGGCGGACCAGCGCGGGGATCTGGTAGCAGAGCGACTTGCCGCCGCCGGTCGGCATCAGCACCAGCGCGTCACCACCGCCGATCACGTGCTCGACGATCTCACCTTGCTGGCCGCGGAACTCCGGGTAGCCGAAGACGCGGTTGAGCGCGTCGGTGGCGCCGGACACAGGGATCGGGGGAGCGGAAGTCACCCCGCGATAGTAGTGAGCCGGACCGGTGATCGGCCCGTGCCTGTGGATAACCCTACGGGGTGACCGGCAGCCCGACCAGCCCGAGGATCTCCCGGGCCGCGCTGCCCGGCGCCGCGACCAGCGTCAACGGCGCCCGCGGGTCCCGGTGGTGCCCGGCGGCCTGGAAGAGCGCGGAGACGCCGGCACTGGCCAGATGGGTGACCCCGGTCAGGTCGGCGGTCATCGGCACGGTCCCGCCCCGGCTGCGGCGCAGCAGGTCCTGCAGCACGGTGGCGGCCGAGGCGACGTCGACCGGGCCGTCCAGCCGGATCCGGGTCTCGTCGCCGCCGGGCAGCTCGGTGATGGTCAGCGCGCCGGGCGCGGGCAGGGTCGCCGGCGCCGACTCCAGGCTGGTCAGCAGCCGGGCCGGCCGGGTCAGCGGATGGCGGACGGTGGCCAGGGTGCCGTTCGCGCCGGGTTCGACCCGCAGGTTCCGCACCAGCTGAGCGGTGAGGGCCAGGCCCCGTCCGCGTACGGTCTGCCGTTCGGGCGTACGCCAACCGCCATGATCTTTAACGGACGCCGTGACGCATCCGTCCGGGGTGAGCGCGGCGCGGACCTCGATGACGTCCTTGCCGAAGACGCCGCCGAACGCGTGCTCGACGGCGTTGGTGGCCAGCTCACCCAGCGCGTGCTGCAGCACGAAGACGTCGTGTTCCGCGGCACCGAGCGCCGCCAGCCAGTCGCCGAGCCCGACCCGCGCCCCGCGCAGCGCCGCCGGCTCCGCATCAAGATCAAGAGCGAGTTCCGGTACGACCGGGACGCGCTGAGCGGCGAGCAGCGTGATGTCGTCGGCGTGCCCGCCGGCGCGGACCAGCAGCTCGATCGTCTGCCCGCAGAGCCGCTCGGTGACCGTCTCGGCCGGCCCGGCCCGGAAGGCGCGCCCGGCCGCCACGTCCGCCGCCACCTCGGCCAGTTCGGCGGCCGCGTCCGGCTCCGCCCCGGGCCGTTCCAGGATGCCGTCGCTGTAGAGCAGCACCAGTTCCCCGTGCTCCAGCCGCTCGCGCCGCACCGGGAACGCGGTCCCGGTCCCGAGCGGCGCCGCACCGGTGGGCGGCAGATACCGCGTGCCCGCGCCGATCAGCAGCGGCGGCGGGTGCCCGGCCGTGCAGTACTCGATCTCGCCGGTCGCCGGGCCGAGCAGTGCCACGCAGACCGTGGTGGCGTGCGCCGGGCCGCGCCGGGCGGCGAACCGGTCGGCGGCCGCGAGGGCCTCGCCGATGGTGGCGCCCGCGTCCAGGCGCTCGTGCAGCACCGCGCGGAGCTGGCCCATCACCCCGGACGCGGTGATCCCGTGGCCGACCACGTCGCCGACGACCAGCGCGACGGTGCCGTCCGGGCGGGCGATCGCGTCGAACCAGTCGCCGCCGGCCGCGGTGTCCGCGTCGGCGAGCAGGTAGCTCGCCGCGACCTGCAGGCCGGGCAGCACCGGGACCCCGGCCGGGAGCAGCTCGCGCTGCAGTTCGGTGATCACCTCGCGGCTCTGTTCGTACCGGTGGCGCATCCGGGCGGCCTCGGCCTCGGCGGCCTGCCGGTCCCGGGCCAGCTCGGTGACGTCGAACGCGCCGGCGATCACGCCCCGGATCCCGCCGTCGCCGTCGCGCCACGGCACCAGCGTGAACGTCGCGAACATCTCGTGGAGCGAGCCGTCCGGGCGGTCCATGTGCGCCCGCCAGCTCCGCGCCGTGAACGGCTCGCCGGTGCGGTAGACCTCGTAGAACGCGCCGACGAACTGCTGGCCGCTGAGATCCTCCAGGACCTCGCGGATCGGCTTGCCGAGCAGCCCGCGGCCGGAGAGCGTGGCGCGGGTGGCCGCGTTGCACGCCGTCATCACCAGATCCGGTCCTTCGCAGACCAGGACGATGAACGGCAGCTGATCGACTGCCGCCGTCATCGCCTCCAGGTCACCCGCCTCGGGAAGGTTCACGCCCGTCACCACCCCATCGTGCCGGAGAACCGCCCGAACGGCGCCGAACGTCACTCGGCCAGGGGCAGCTCGATGGTGTGCGAGGTGTGCGAGGCCTTCGTCCGGAGATAGCGGACATTAGCCGCGGACATGTGCACACCGGTCGGGATCCGCTGGGTCACCTCGACGCCGAACGCGTCCAGCTGCAGGGCCTTGTCCGGGTTGTTGCTGAGCAGCCGGATCCGGTCGGCGCCGAGCGCGAGCAGCATCTGCGCGGCCGCGGTGTAGTCCCGCTCGTCCTCGCCGTGGCCGAGCGCCAGGTTCGCCTCGTACGTGTCCAGGCCGTCGTCCTGCAGCGCGTACGCGTCCAGCTTGGCGTAGAGGCCGATCCCCCGGCCCTCCTGGCGCAGGTAGAGCAGGAAGCCGCCGGCCTCGGTGATCCGTTCGGCGGCCTCGCGCAGCTGCGGGCCGCAGTCGCAGCGCTGGCTGCCGAAGACGTCGCCGGTCAGGCACTCGCTGTGCGGCCGGACCAGCGGGGCCCGCCCGCCGGCCGCCGACTTGGTGAGCGCGCGCCGCCAGTCGCCCAGGCCCAGGGCGAGGTGCTCACGCCCGTCGGCCAGGCCGTCGAAGGTCATCACCTGGGCGCTGGTGGCGTAGCCGTCGGGGAACCGCAGCGGGACGGTCACCTGCCGCCGGATCGTTGCCTTGGTCGTCGCCGGGGCCTCGAACATCGGTCCTCCTCATTTTCCTAACCGCGCTGCCGGAAGCAGTGCCCGAAGATCGGCCGCCGCACACCGCGGATTATCGTGGACGCATTCCACCGACCAGGGCCGGAGATGTCTGAGCGTCCTTACATCTTGTTGAGTTGCGGCATGTCGATCGACGGTTACCTCGACGACACGACCGGGGAGCGGCTGCTCCTCTCGAACGACGCGGACTTCGACCGGGTGGACGAGGTCCGCGCCGGGTGTGACGCGATCCTGGTCGGAGCGGCGACGATCCGCCAGGACAACCCGCGCCTGCTGGTGCGCTCCGCGGAACGCCGGGCGGCCCGGGTGGCCCGCGGCGAGGCGCCGGACCCGGTGAAGGTGACGATCACCGGCCGGGGCGGACTCGACCCGGCGGCCGCCTTCTTCTCCACCGGGGCGTCGGAGAAACTCGTCTACTGTGCCGGTCCCGCGCTGCGGGAGACCCGGGACGTGCTCGGCGGCGCCGCGACCGTGCTGGACGGCGGCGACCCGGTCGACGTCCGCCGGGTCAGTGCCGACCTGGGCGAGCGGGGCGTGCGCCGGCTGATGGTCGAGGGCGGCGGGACGATGCACACCCAGTTCCTCACCGCCGGCCTCGCCGACGAACTGCAGCTGGTGGTGGCCCCGCTCTTCGTCGGCGACCCGGCGGCGCCGCGGTTCGTCCACGACGGCGACTTCCCGGTGAACCGGAAGAATCGCGCGGTCCTCGCCGAGGTCCGCCAGATCGGTGACGTGGTCCTGCTCCGCTACGCGCTCTCCCCGCGATACGGGGAGAGCGGCGGGACGGCGACGGCGAGCTAGGCCGGCCGTCAAGCGGCGGCCCGGCCCGAGTAGGCGGGCTGGCGGCGGGCCTGGGTGGCCCGGCCGGTGGCGGCCCGCGCGGTCGCGGCCAGCAGCGTCGCCCGGCGGACCCGTACCGGGTCGGGCGCGGAGAGCACCACGGCGGGCGAGACCGGCACGGCCGGGGTGGGCGACAGCGGGGTCACCGGAGTGGGCGCGTCCCCCGCGGCGGCGGCCGGGGCGTCCGCCCGTACCGCAGACGTGGTCCGGTCGTGCGACGGCTGAGCCTGCAAGCGCGGCAGCAGGCGGGCCACGACGACGACCGCGCCCGGCACCGCCGCCACGAAGGCGCAGATGCCGTAGGCGACGGCGATCGTGACACCCTGGCCGGCGCTCAGGCCCGCGGCACCGAACGCCCAGGCCAGCACGCCCTCGCGGGGACCCCAGCCGCCCACGTTGAGCGGGATGCCCATCGCCAGCAGCGCGAGCAGCAGCAGCGGCATCAGGTCGAGGACCGGGACGCCGTTACCGGCCGCGCGGGCCGCCACCACGAACGTCGCCAGGTGCCCGGCGAGCACACCGGCCGAGGCCAGCAGCACGCCGGGAGCGGTCCGGCGGGTCATCAGACCGGAACGGATCTCCGCGGTACCGGTGCGGGCGGCGCCGGCCAGACGCGAACCGCCGGTCCGCAGCCGCCGCACCACCAGCAGGGCGGCCCCCGCGACCAGGGCGGCACCCGCGGCCGTCACCGCGACGGCCGCGGCGTGCTCCCGGATCAGGGTCAGCACCGGCGAGGGCACCGTCAGCAGCACGACACCACCCGCGCCCAGCAGCACGAACTGTCCCGCGGTGCGCTCCAGGACGACGGCCCGGACACCCCGGCCCACGTCGCCCTCCTCGCGGCCGTGCCGGACCGCGCGCCCGACGTCGCCGAGCACCCCGCCCGGCAGCGCGGCGTTCAGGAAGAGCGCCTGGTAGTAGTCCGCGGTCGCGGCCCGCATGCTGAGCGTGAGGCCCATCCCGCGGGACACCAGGCACCAGCGCCAGGCACTGAGCAACGTGGTCGCGACGCCGAGACCGAACGCCAGCGACAGGGTGCCCGCGTCGAGGACCCGCAGCCCGTCCAGGAACGCGCCGGTCCCCAGCCGCCACAGCACCAGCACCAGGATGCCGGCACCGCCCAGCAACCGTAGCCATGCCCAGATCTGTCGGCTCACTTCTGATCCCCTCGTCGCGCGTCCCTCGGGGACTAGTACGCCCGATGCGCGCGCCAGGGTTCAGCCGAAGATCGCTAAAACATCCTCGTGCCCGACGGACACCTCCGGCAGCGCGCCCAGACGCTCCGCCAGATAGTCGTCGAAGCCCTGGTCAGGGCGTTGTTCGACGGCGGCGCCGACCCAGCCGCGCAACCACTCGGCGGTGAGCTCCGCGCTCGCCGGGCCGAGCCGCCACGGGCTGGGACGGGTGTGCACACGCGCTCCGGCCTTCGCGAAAGCGGCCGCCGCGTACCCCGGGGCGTCCGGCCCCAACAGGGTCCGGCCTGCGGTTTCCCGGCGCTGGTGAGCGTTGAAGGCGGCCTCGACCGCGGCGTCGCGCGGATCGGCCGGTGTGAGCGTCACCTCACCCGTCACCGAAAGAGTGAACAGGACGGTCACCCGGGCCTGCGCGCAGACCTCGGCGAGCCGGTCGATCTCCGGCGCGGTCAGCAGGTCCAGCAGCGCGGAGCAGGTGACCAGGTCGGCGCCGGTCAGGTCGTCCGGGGTCAGCGCGGTGACGTCACGCTCGTCGACGGCGACGTTGACGCCGTCGGGCATCCGGTCGGCGGCGATCTCCAGCAGGGCCGGGTCGCGGTCGGTGAGGATCCAGAACTGGGGGAGCGGGATCCGCGGCGCCAGCCAGCGGGCCAGGGAACCGGTGCCGCAGCCGAGGTCACGGATCATCCGGACCGGGCCGGGGACCAGTTCGATCAGGTCGGTGGCGCGGGCGGCGGCGTCGGCGGGCTCGCGCAGGGCGAGCCAGTCGGCGCTGAATTCTCCGGTCATGGGGGCGTGTCTCCTAGATTTCAGGGTTTCAGATCAGGTGTTTCGGACCAGGCCGGCCAGGACGGCGGCCAGCCGGGTGGCAGTGTCGTCCCAGCCGGTCAGCGTGGTGCGGCGGGCCAGGGCGGCGTCGCGCCATCGTCGCCGGAGTGCCGGGGTGGTGAGCCAGTCGCGCAGGGCGGTGGTCAGGGCGGCCGGGTCGTCCGGGGGGATCAGCAGGCCGGGGATCTCGGTCTTCGCCGTGCCCGTCGCCGTGCCCGTCGCCGTGCCCGTCGCCGTGCCCGTCGCCGTGCCCGTCGCCGTGCCCACTGCCTCGGGGACGCCGCCGACGCGGGTGGCCAGGACCGGGAGGGCGCGGGCCAGGGCCTCGGTGATGACCATGCCGTAGGTCTCGGCGCGGGACGGGAGCACGAAGAGGTCCGCGTTCGCGTAGGCGGCGTCGAGGGCGGCTCCGGCGAGTGGCCCGGCGAAGACGATGGTCCGGCTGGACTCTGACCCAGGGGCAAGGGCCATGCTGGATGCCACGGTGACGGCGGCGTCCAGCGCGGGCGGGAGGGGAGGTGTGGCGCCGGCTCCGGCGAAGGTGCAGGTCCAGGGCAGGTCCGGGAGCTGCGCGAGGGCCTGGAGCAGGACGTCCTGGCCCTTACGGTGGGTCAGGGAGGCGACGCAGAGCAGGCGGTTGCCCGCGGTGGAGGGCTCGGCGGCCGGGGCCGGGTCGACGCCGGGCGGGGCCACGTGGACGCCGGACAGGTCGTGCATCCGCTCGACGTGGGCGGCGGCCTGGGCGCTCGTGGCGATCACCGCCGAGGCCAGGTGGAGGGCGCGGCGCTCCAGGGCACGGAGGGCGGCGGCGTCCCCGGCGGTCAGGCCGGTCTCGTCGCTGAGCGGGAGGTGGACCAGGATCGCCAGGCGCAGGCGGCCGGCGTGCGGCTCGAGGACGTCCGGGATGCCGCAGGCCACCAGGCCGTCGAGCAGGACGACCGCGCCGTCGGGCAGGTCGCCCAGGACGCGGGCCAGCCGGGCCGACGCGGCCGCGCCCGGGCGCGGCCAGGAACCGGCGACGGGGATCTCGCGGACCGCCGGGAAACGGGGCGGGAGGCGGCGCAGGACCTCGCGGTCGTAGCGGTTGCCGCCGCTGGGTGCCGCCGGGTCGTCGATGTCGCCCGGCAGCACCACGAAGAGCGGAGTCGTCACCGCAGGGTGCGCTCGTAGCTCGCCCAGGCGATGTGCGACTCGTGCAGGGTGACCTCGACGCCGGTCAGGCCGGCGGCGCCGGGGCCGAGCTCGCCGGCGGCGATGCGGACGGCCAGGCGGTCGGCGATCAGCTTGGCCAGGAACTCGGTGGAGGTGTTGACGCCGGAGAACTCCGGGTCGTCGTCGAGGTTGCGGTAGCTGAGGCTGGAGCAGATGGTCTTCAGCTGCTCGGAGGCGAGGCCGATGTCGACGACGATGTTGTCATCGTCCAGCTCCGGGCGGCGGAAGGTGGCGTCCACCACGAAGGTCGCGCCGTGCAGACGCTGCGCGGGTCCGAAGACCGCTCCGGTGAAGCTGTGCGCGATCATGATGTGGTCGCGGACGGTGACGCTGAACAAGGGCTACTCCTCGTTGTGCTGATCTCTGAACGGGAACTACGGGTACCCGGGGCTGGGAAGATCAATTCCCCGGGTAGTCGATCACATGACAGAGCGCGGTGAGGGACCCGTCGGCGAGCCGGGGGAGGACCTCCGGCATCTCGGCGAACGGGGAACGGCCGGTGACCAGGGCCTCGAAGCGGTCGTCGCGCAACAACTCCAGGGCCAGGCGCAGGCGTTCGGCGTAGGTGCGGCCGCGGGACGGGAGGATGCCGCCGACCTGGCTGCTGCGGATGGTCAGCCGGCGGGAGTGGAAGTTCTCGCCGAGCAGCAGCGGGACCGGGCGGTCGCCGTACCAGCTGAGCTCGACGACGGTGCCCTCGGTCCGGAGCAGTTCGAGCGAGCGGGCGAGACCGGCCGGGTTCGCGCTGGCGTGGATCACCAGGTCCCGGTCCCCGGTGGCGTCCTCGCCGGTCGCGAAGCGGATGCCGAGGGCTGCGGCGAGCCCGGCGCGGGCCGGGTCGACGTCGACCAGCTCCACGTCGGCGGCCGGGAACGCCGCGAGGATGGCCGCCACCGACGCGCCGACCATGCCCGCGCCGACCACCGTGATCCGGTCGCCGACCTGCGGGTTCGCGTCCCAGACGGCGTTGACCGCGGTCTCCACGGTGCCGGTCAGCACGGCCCGGTGCGCGGGGACGTCCGCCGGGACGACCGTGACGGCCGCCCGCGGGACGACGTAGCGGGTCTGGTGCGGGTAGAGGCAGAAGACGGTCCGCCCCACCAGCTCCGGGTCGCCGGCCTCGACCACGCCGACGTTCAGGTAGCCGTACTTGACCGGGGCCGGGAAGTCGCCGGACTGGAACGGGGCGCGCATGCTCGCCCACTGGTTCTCCGGCACCCGGCCCTGGAAGACCAGGGTCTCCGTGCCACGGCTGACCCCGGAATGCAGCGTACGGACCAATACCTCACCCGGACCGGGATCCGGCACGTCCTCGGGGCGTAACTCCCCCGATCCGGGGCACGACAGCCAGAAGGCCATGGCGTCAGACACGAATGATCTCCCTGTGAACCGAAATCGCTCGCTGAGCGTGTGTGTGGGGGACAGCGGTTCCCAAAACCCTAAGTCCTGGAGGAACGGTGACCATCAGTACCGCCACCACCACCGCGTCACGAGCACCCCTGGTGGGGTTCGCGGCACATCTCCTCCTGCTGGCGGCGTTGGCCGCCACCGTCGGTCTCACCCCGTGGGGCTGGCTCACCGGGCTCGCCTACGCCGCCGTCCTCTGCGGCCTCTTCGCCGTCGCACTGCTGCGCGCCGGGCTGACCTTCGCCGGCTGGGCCAACCTCGTCACCTTCGGGCGGGCGATCCTCACCGGCGGTGTCACCGCCCTGGTCGCGAGCCACCTGACCGGCCACGACGTGCCGACCGTGCTGCTGGTCGGCATCGCGGCCGTGGCGCTCGCCATGGACGGTGTGGACGGGCAGGTCGCCCGGCGCACCGGCACCACGACGTCGCTGGGCGCCCGGTTCGACATGGAGGTCGACGCGTTCCTGATCCTGGTGCTGAGCGTGCTCGCGTCCGCCGAGTACGGCTGGTGGGCCCTGGCGATCGGTGCCTTCCGGTACGTCTTCGTCGCCGCGTCCTGGGGGCTCCCCTGGCTGAACGCCGCGCTGCCGCCGAAGTTCGGGCGCAAGGTGGTCGCCGCTCAGCAGGGCGTGATGCTGGCCGTCGTGGTCAGCGGCCTGCTCCCGGTCCCGGTCGCCGTCGCCGCGCTGGCGATCGCGCTGGCCTCGCTCACCTGGTCGTTCGGCCGGGACATCCGGTGGCTCTTCCGGGCCTCCCGGGTCCGGGTCTCCGCCCGTGAGCGCTGGTCCGCCGCCCCGGAGTGTCGGCCGGTCCTCGCCGTCCGCTAACCGCTAACCGCTAACCGACGCGGGCGACGCTGCCGGCCCTCGCGGCCGGCACCGCGTCCGGATGCAGGATCGACGCGATCGCCTCCACGCCGTCGACGAGCCGCGGGCCCGGGCGGACGATCAGGCCGTCGCCGTCGACCGCCCAGACCTCCGCCTCCGGGAAGTGCCCGGCGACCAACTCGGCCTGCCGGATCGCGCCGTCCAGGTGGTAGCCGCACGGCGTCACCAGCACCACCTCCGGGTCCGGTGCCGCCAGCTCACCCCAGGTGACCTGCACGGATCGCCGACCCGGCCGCCCGGCCACCGGTTCACCGCCGGCCGCGGTGATCAGGTCCGGCACCCAGTGGCCACCGCAGAACGGCGGGTCGACCCACTCGACGACGGCCACCTTCCGTCGCGCACGGCCCGCCACCGCGGCGGCCACCGTCGCGAGACGTGCCTCCAGCTCCTCGACGAGCCTCACACCCTTCTCCGGTACGCCCACCGCGTGCCCGACCTCGATGAAGCTCGCCAGCACGTCGCGGAGGGTGTACGGGTCCAGCGACAGCACCCGCGCCCGGCAGCCGAGGTGGGTCAGCGCGTCGTCCACGTGACCGGAGGGCAGCGCGCAGACCCGGCACAGGTCCTGGGTGAGGATCAGGTCCGGGGCCAGGCCGGCCAGCGCGTCGGCGTGCAGGGTGTAGAGGTCCCGGCCGGCGGCCATCTGGGTGCGCACGTAGTCGTCGATCTCGGCGGGGGTCATGCCGCCTGTGTCGCGGCCGCCGACCACCACGGTCTTCTCCGAGCGTGCGTGGGCGGGCTCGTCGCACTCGAAGGTGACACCGACCAGGTTCTCGCCGAGGCCGAGGGCGTACACGATCTCGGTCGCCGAGGGCAGCAGGGAGACGAGGCGCATGCCCCCATTCTCAGGCGAACATGGCGGCCAGGACCAGGTTCCAGACGGCCGGCGGCGGGGATTCGTGGCCGACGCCGTCCAGCCAGGTCAGCCGGGCCTCGGGAATGGCGGCGGCCAGCTCCTCCGGGTGCTCGGCCGGGAACCGCTCGTCCAGGGTGCCGTGCAGGACCAGGGTGGGCACGGTGATCTCGCCGAGGCGGTGCCGGATCGGGGGACCGTACCCGGCGTTGTGGTGGTTGATCCGGCCGGCGGCGAGGTCGGCGGAGCGGTCGTAGACGCGCTCGGCGAGGCGGCGCAGCTGGTGCTCGTCCGGGGTGAACGGGCCGCCGCGGGCCCGCGCCTCGGCGACCAGGCCGGCCACCGCGGACTTCCGGTCGGACCAGTCGATCTCGCCGGCCGCGGTGCGGACCGGGACGGCGATGGCCGGCACGGTGCGGACGGCGACCGCGGTGGTGCCGGTGGCCTGGATCGGCGGGGTGCCGTCACCGTCGCCCGCGGTGGTGGCGATCAGCGTGAGGGAGAGGACCCGCTGCGGATGCTCGAGGGCGAGGCGCTGGGCCAGGGCGCCGCCGAGGGCGAAGCCGACCAGGTGCGCGGCGGGCACGCCGAGCGCGTCGAGCACGCCGAGCGCGTCGTTCATCAGGTCCACCCCGGAGTACGGGGTGCCGGGAGGGAAGGCGGTCGAGCGCCCGGTGTCCCGGTGGTCGTACCGGATCACGAAGCGGCCGCCGGCGGCCAGGCGCCGGCAGAACTCGTCGTCCCACCAGTCCATCGAGCCGGCGTCCCCGGCCAGGAGCAGCAGGGGCGGCTCGGTGCGTTCTCCGAAGGTTTCCAGGCACACCTCTATGCCGTTGACCGGCATCATCGTCTCGGTCACCACCAGGCCATTGTGGCGGGGCTCACCGACAGTCAGGTTAAAAGCCGATCACAACGGATGACGAGATCAATGTGAGGCGGGCTTTGGCAAAGCCCCGGACCAGGGGCGGGGAGTGTGGTTAGCTCAACCCGTGCCCGTACCCGATATGTCTGGTTTTCGACCTCATCGCACTGTATTGAACGCGCCCTTCGAGGGGACTGCGGTGCCCGGACTGCTCGCCGACTTCTATCGCCGGCAGGAGGGGGAGCGGATCGCCAGCATAGGGCGCTACTCCCTGGGGGGACGGGAACTCCTGCTGGCCTGGGGCTACGTCGACGAGGAGCACTGCCGGTACCACGCCGTGCGCAGGGAGAGCGGCGGCTGGCACGCGGCCGCCGCCGGATGTCCCGAGGTCGAGCTGATCCGGGACGGCCAGGCCGTGACGGGCCTGGCCGTCCGGGCGCCTACCGGTGAGTGGGTGCGGGCACTGCGGCGGACGCCGCACGGCGCTGCCGGCGGACCACCCGCAGCGACACGCCGGTCAGCGTGATCGCCAGGAGGAAGAGCGCGAGGTGCAGGTACGGGTTCACGATCGGGACGAAGCCGATCACCGCGACCGGGATCTGCACCACCGCGATCAGCGCGGCCAGCAGCCAGCGGCGGCCGCCGGTCCACATGATCGCCGTCCAGACCGGCGCCGAGACGACCAGCAGGGTCAGGGCGTCCAGGGCGGCGTGGAAGTAGGGGTTGTGGACGTTGTTGTGGGCGAACGCCTGCGCGGGGGACGCGATCCAGAGACCGGCGAAGACGAAGGCGAGGACGAGAGCGGCACGACGCATGGGATCCTCCAGCGCTATCAGACCGTTGCTCCGAGTAACCACGGTATAAAAGCGGCAGGCGCCGGGTAAAGCCTCACGCGGATTCATTCTCCCGATCTGGCACATCGCTACGGTGCGTAACGTGTCGGGCGGCAGATCTTGGCCGAACGGCCAGCTGGCTACTTTCGGTAATGATCACTAGCCTGCGTGAGTGCGTATGATCGAGATGGCGATGGCGGCGGCGGTTACGGTGAGTCTCTCCGGCCTTTCTTACGCTGCGTTGAAGCCGGACACGCTTGTCAGCGAGGCGGAGATCGTGGCGGACCGGGCGACCTGCCGGACCGTGGACTCGGCGATCGTCGCGTTCGTGGGGGTCAACGGGGTGGAGCCGACGGCGGTGGCGCAGCTTGCGTCATACGTCAAGGGAGATATTTCCAGATATAGCGTTATCGGCGGGGTTGCAGCGGGTCCCGGCTGCTGATCTTTACTGGTATACCAAATTCATCGGATCGCAACACGCCGATCTCTGTTCTCAACAAACCCTGCTCAGAATCCTGCGAAACGTTCACTTCCACCCGGAAGGGTTTCGCCATGACCACAGCGGTCGAGACCAGACACCCCGTCGATCAGCGGCTCCCGGCCGGCCGGCTCGCCGTCCTGGGCCTGCAGCACGTCCTCGTCATGTACGCCGGCTGCGTCGCCGTCCCGCTGATCGTCGGCGGGGCGCTCAAGCTGGACGGCGGCACCATCGCGATCCTGGTGAACGCCGACCTCTTCGTGGCCGGCATCGTCACCGTGATCCAGAGCCTGGGGATCGGGAGGATCCTCGGCGTCCGGCTCCCGGTCGTCGCGGGTGCCACCTTCACCGCGCTGACCCCGATGATCCTGATCGGCGCGACGTACGGGATGCCCGCCGTCTACGGCGCGATCCTCGCCTCCGGCGTCTTCGGCCTGCTGATCGCCAAGCCCTTCGCGAAGATCATCCACCTCTTTCCGCCGCTGGTCACCGGCACGGTGATCACGGTGATCGGGCTCTCGCTGATCGACGCCGGAGCCGGTCTGATCGCGGGCAACGACGACACCGCTCCCGGGTACGGGCAGCTCAGCCACCTCGCGCTGGCCGGCGCGATCATCCTGCTGATCGTGCTGATCAACCGCTTCGCCGGTGGGTTCCTCGCCTCGCTGTCGGTGCTGATCGGGCTGCTCGCCGGCATCGCGGCGGCCGCGCTGATGGGGCTCGTCGACTTCGCCGGGGTCGGCGACGCCGCCTGGTTCGGGCTGGCGAAGCCGTTCTACTTCGGGGCGCCCGAGTTCCAGGCCGCGGCGATCGTCTCGATGTGCATCGTCATGCTGGTCATCTACGTCGAGTCCACGGCCGACATGATCGCGGTGGGCGAGGCGGTCGGGAAGCGGCCCAGCGAGAACGACATCGCGCGGGGGCTCGCGGCCGACGGGCTCTCCGGCATCCTGGCGGGCACCTTCAACTCCTTCCTGGACACGGCTTTCGCCCAGAACGTGGGGCTGGTCCAGGTGACCCGGGTGCGCAGCCGGTTCGTGGTCACGGCGGCGGGCGCGATCCTGATCCTGCTCGGTCTGATCCCCAAGCTCGGCTCGGTGATCGCGGCGATCCCGGGCCCGGTGATCGGCGCGGCGGCCCTGGTCATGTTCGCCACCGTCACGGCGGTCGGCATCCGCAGCCTGCGCAAGGTGGCGTTCGAGGGTACGAACAACCTGCTGATCGTGGCGGTCTCGCTGGGCCTGGGCATGATCCCGGTGGTCGCGCCGAACTTCTACGCGAGGATGCCCGACGAGCTCCAGATCATCTTCGGCAGCTCCATCACCACGACGGTGATCGTCGTCTTCCTGTTGAACCTGCTCTTCAACGGCGTGGGCGGGCACGCCGCCGAGCCCGCCGCGGAGGCTGCGGACGATGCGCCTCCGGTCGGCACTGAGGAGGCCGACGCTGGGAGCACCGGTGTCGAGAAGGGCGGTGTTGAGGGCGCCGGTGTTGAGGGCGCCGTTGGTGGGGAGGCCGTTGGTGGGGAGGCCGACGCCGAGGGCGCCGGTGTCCGGGAGGCTGATGAGCCCGCGAAGCCGGTCTGACGGTCGGGTCGTCGCCCCGGCGCGGGGTCGTGCCGGGCCGGGGTGGTGGGATGGGCGCGTGGCGAGGGTCGGGCGAGCGTGGTTCTGGGTGCTGAACCGGACCGTCAACCGGGTCGCGGTGTGGGCGGTGCGCCGCGGGCGGGGGCCGCTGTCGCTGGTCAGGCACGTGGGGCGGCGGACAGGGCGGGCCGACGAGACGCCGATGCTGCTGGTGCGGCTCGGTGGGGACTTCGTGGCGGAGCTGACCTACGGGACGGGTGCGGCCTGGTACCGGAACGTGCGGGCGGCCGGGCGCTGCTCGGTCCTGCACCGCGGGGTCGAGTACGAGATCGGGCGGATCGAGCCGCTCGAACCGGCGATCGGGCGGGCGGCGTTCGGGGTGGTCGTCGCCGTGCTGCTGCGCCTGACCGGGCGGCGGGACTACTGCCTGCTCGCCGTGGCCGCCGCGGGACAGCGGGGCTGAGCCGGGCGTCCGGTGTCGTGGGCGGGTGGTTGCGCGGGGCGGTGCCGGGCGGGGCGGTCTGTACCCCCATCCAACCGCCCCGCCCACCACCCTTGAAGCGGACTGCAGACTGTCACCCCGCTGCGAGACCGGGAAGTTGATCTTGAGGTGGGAGGGGTGAGGGGGAGGGCGTGGTGACCGTGTGCGAGCGTGGCGTCATACGATCGGTGTGAAGCAGCGGACATGACGGAAACGGGTGACGATGGAGACGTTGGAGTTCCAGGCAGAGGCGCGGCAGCTGCTGCAGCTGATGGTCCATTCGATCTATTCGAACAAGGACATCTTCCTGCGGGAGCTGATCTCGAACGCTTCGGATGCGCTGGACAAGCTGCGGCTGGCGAAGCTGCAGGACGGGCTCGAGGCGGACACCTCCGATCTGCACATCGAGATCGAGGCCGATGCGGACGCGCGGACGCTGACCGTGCGGGACAACGGCATCGGGATGACCCGGGAGGAGGTCGTCGAGCTGATCGGCACGATCGCCAAGTCCGGGACGGCCGACCTGCTGGCGAAGCTGAAGGAGGCCAAGGAGAGCCCCGAGCTGATCGGGCAGTTCGGCGTGGGGTTCTACTCGACCTTCATGGTGGCCGACAGGGTGACGCTGGTGACCCGGAAGGCGGGGACCGAGGGGCACGGCACGCGCTGGGAGTCGGCGGGCGAGGGCACGTTCACCATCGACGACGCCGAGGACGCGCCGGTCGGGACCACGGTGACGCTGCAGCTGCGGCCGAAGGACGAGGACGACGCCCTCTACGACTACGCCGCAGAGTGGAAGATCAAGGAGATCGTCAAGAAGTACTCCGACTTCATCTCGTTCCCCATTCGCAAGGGTGACGAGGTCCTCAACTCGCAGAAGGCACTCTGGGCGCGGCCGCGCAGCGAGGTCACCGACGAGGAGTACCACCAGTTCTACCGGCACATCAGCCACGACTGGTCGGACCCGCTCGAGATCATCAACATGAAGGCGGAGGGCACCTTCGAGTACGAGGCGCTGCTCTTCATCCCGTCCCGCGCGCCGCACGACCTGTTCCAGCGGGACGCGCGCCGGGGGCTGCAGCTCTACGTCAAGCGCGTCTTCATCATGGACGACAGCAAGGAGCTGATCCCGGACTACCTGCGCTTCGTCAAGGGCGTGGTGGACGCGGCCGACCTGTCGCTGAACATCTCCCGGGAGATCCTGCAGCAGGACCGGCACATCCAGATGATCCGGCGCCGGCTGGTCAAGAAGGTCCTCTCCACCATCAAGGACCTGATGACCAACGACGCCGAGAAGTACGCCACCTTCTGGCGGGAGTTCGGCCGGGCGGTCAAGGAGGGCCTGCTCGGCGAGCCGGACAACCAGAAGCAGATCCTCGACATCGCCTCGTTCGCGACCACCGCCGGGGACGAGCCGACCACGCTCGCGGCCTACGTGGAGCGGATGAAGGAGGGGCAGGAGGAGATCTACTTCCTGACCGGTGAGTCGCGTTCGCAGGTGGTGAACTCGCCGCACATGGAGGCCTTCGCCGCGCAGGGCTACGAGGTGCTGATCCTCACCGACCCGGTCGACGAGATCTGGGTCGACGCGGTGCCGGAGTTCGACGGGAAGAAGCTGCGCTCGATCGCCCGCGGCTCGGTCGACCTGAAGAAGGACGACGAACAGACCCCGGAGCCCGAGGGTGACTTCGGGCCGCTGCTCGGGTTCCTCAAGGAGAAGCTGGACGAGCAGGTCAAGGAGGTCCGGCTCTCGCACCGGCTGACCACCTCGGCCGCGTGCCTGGTCAGTGACCAGGACGACATCACCCCGGCGCTGGAGAAGATGTACCGGGCGATGGGGCAGGAGGGGCCGCGGGTCAAGCGGATCCTGGAGCTCAACCCGAACCACCCGCTCGTCGCGGGGCTGCGCGGGGCGCACGAGAAGGACGCCTCCGGGCTCGGGGAGACGGCGGAGCTGCTCTACGGGACGGCGCTGCTGGCCGAGGGCGGGGACCTGGAGGACCCGGCGCGGTTCGCGAAGCTCCTCGCCGACCGGCTGGCCCAGACGGTCTGATCCGAGGCCCTGATCCGAGGTTTGATCCGAGGCCCTGGGTCGTGGCGCCGATGACCGTGCGGCGCCACGACCCAGGAGTCCCTCACACCGTGACCGTGATGGCCCCGGTGTAGCTGCGGCCGGCCCGGAGCGTCGTGGTGACACCGTCGACGGTCAGGGTCGGCGTGGTGCCGGCGGCGGTGGTGACGCTGGAGTCGGAGCTGACGGTCAGGCTGCTCAGGTACGACGTCCCGGTCACCAGCCAGGTGGAGCCGGCGGTCAGCGTGACGATGACACCGTTGTTGACCACCGCCTGCGGGGTGTTCGTCACGACGCCGAGCTGCTGGTAGTTCCCGTAGGTGTTGAAATCGATCGGGCTCTCCTCGTGCACGGCGAGGCTGGCCGAGATGACCCCGGTGACCGTCGCGTCGGTGAAGGTCAGCACCAGGTTCTGGCCCTGCAGACTGCCGACCCCGCCGCCGAGGACGCCGTTGTAGAAGTCGCCCTCCAGGCTGATGTGCGAGAACGCGCCGGTCGCGTCCGCGGTGTGCGCCGCCGTCGGGTCGAAGCTCGACGACTTCACCGCCGCGGCGGTCGGCTGGGTGTACGCCTTGGTGTACTCCGCCGACCACGGCTTGCCGGTGACCGTCACCTTGCCCGGGTTGTCGTTGTCGATGACCTGGTAGATCACGCCGTTGCCGGTGGTGATGGTCGCCCCGTCCGAGCCGTCGACGATCACCGAGGAGGCGACCGCCTTGGACAGGAACGTGGTGTGCGCCGTGGTCACCGTTGTGCCGCCGTCGATGTACACGGGCCCGGTCGAGTGCCACATGAACCCGAACTTGCGCGAGGTCAGCGACGAGCTCTGCGCGGTGATCGAGCTGATGTCCGTCGTGGTCAGGCCCAGCCCGAGCGAGGTGTTCAGGTCCCGGACGACCGACGCGCCGCTGTCGCCGTAGTGCAGGCTCTCGCCGCCCCAGATGATCGCCAGGTAGGTGCCGACGTCCAGGGTGGTGCCGAGGAAGTACTCGGTGGGGTTGCCGATCGCGTACGAGCCGTAGCCCTCGTCGCCGAGGTGCCTCCCGGTGCTGTTGATGACGACCAGCGCGGCGTCCGACCCGCCGAACGCGCCGCTGTCCACCGACCAGAGCGCCCACCGGTCGTTGGTGATCGTGGTGTTCAGGTAGGTGGCGCGGGTGTCGACGCCGAGCAGGTTGGTGGCGCGGACCGTGCCGTACATGCCGAGCAGCCACGGGCAGGTCATCATGAACGCGGGGTCGCCGGTGTTCACGTACTCGTCGGACGGGGTGCCGTCCTGGACCGTGATGGTGCTGTTCTTGATCACCGCGACCGCGCCGTCGTCGATCACGATGCCGTCCCGGACCACGCCCGCGTTGGTGATGGTCGCGCCGTCGACCACCAGTGACGTGGTCGACCCGGTGCCGACGATGCCGGTGCCGTATCCGATGAAGTCGGTCCGCCCGTTGCCGGTGAAGGTGATCTCCGGGTCGGTCAGCGTGTACGCGCCGCCGGCCACGTAGATGCCGTTGAACGCCTCGCCGTTCGAGACGACCGTCGCGCCGGTGGCGCCGCTCGCGCTGAGCGTGCCGGAGATCGCGGCGAGCACCGACTTGCCGGAGTCGATGCCGTCCTCGCCGACGTAGAGCGCCTGCCGCAGCGGCCAGTCCCTGTCCTGGTAGGAGATGACGTTCTGCTCGGCGACGGTGAGCACCACCGTGCCGCTGTAGGTGCCGGCGGCGATCGTGGTGGCGACGCCGTCGTCGTCGTAGAGGCTGTCCAGGGTCGAGCCGACCTCGACGCCGTCCACGGTCAGCGTGAGGCTGTAGCCGTCCGGGACGGTGAGCGCGCCGCCCTCCTCGAGGACGACCTGGTCGTAGGTGGCGGTCGCGGTGACGGTGTAGGTCTCGCCGTCGGCGACGGTGAGGGTGTTCGCGGCGGCCAGTACCGGTTTCGCGCCGCTCAGCAGGATCGGGGTGGCGGTCGCGGCGGCGGCCGCGATGAGCAGGGAGCGGCGGTTGAGGTGCGTCATGGGGACTCCTGGTGGGGGAGTGGGTGGGGGCGGTCAGCGCCGGGGCTCTCGGGTCCGGCGCTGACCGCGGTCCATCGGGCGCCTTCTGCGGGCGCCTTTCGTGGGTGCCTTTCGTGGGTGCCTTTCGTGGGCGCCTTCGGTGGGCGCTTTCGTGGGCGCCGTCTTCGTCAGGCGCAGGTGCCGGTGAGGACTTCGACGGTGTCGGAGCCGCTGTCGGCGACCGCGAGGTCGGTCGTGCCGTCGCCGGTGAGGTCACCCGCGGTGACGGCGTACGGCGACGAGCCGGTGGTGATGTCGGTGCTGGTGACGGCGTTGTCGGTACCGACGGTGATCCAGGTGAGGGTGTTGACGGTGAAGTTCGAGACCAGCACGTCGGCGGTGCCGTCGCCGTACAGGTCGGCGGAGGTGACCGCGACGGCGCCGGTGGCGATCGGCGAGGTCAGGGCGGCGGCGAAGGTGCCGTCGCCGTCACCGCTGTCGTCGGCGTTCCCCAGGTAGAGGTCGACGACGCCGGCGCTCTGGCTGATCGCGGCCACGTCCAGGACGCCGTCGCCGTTCAGGTCGGCGTTGGTGATCGAGTAGAGCTTGGTGGCTCCGGCGTACGCGGTGGTGGTCGTGAAGTCGCCGGTGCCGTCGCCCAGGTGGACGACCATGCCGCCGCTGCTGGAACTGGCGGTGGCGGCGTCCAGGTGCCCGTCGCTGTTGAAGTCACCCAGCGTGATGCCGTGCGGGCTGGCTCCGGTGGTGAAGAACGATCCCGTGCCGAACGTTCCGTCACCGTTGCCCGGCAACACCACGAGCGCGTTGAGCCCCTGGACGATGCCGGTGATGTCGACCGTGCCGTCCTCGTCGACGTCGCCGAGCGCCACCGCCCGCGGCCGGTCGCCGACCGCGTACTGGACCTGATCGGCGAACGTGCCGTCGCCCTCGTTCAGCAGGACGCTGATCGCGCCGCCGCCGAAGTCCCCGACGACCAGGTCGGGTGCCGCGTCGCCGTTCACGTCGCCGGCCACCACCATGTAGGGGTTCGCACCGACGGCGTAGTTCACCGCGGTGCCGCCGTCCAGGACGACGCTGACCGATGCGGACTCCAGGTTGGCCGCGATCAGGTCGAGATCGCCGTCCAGGTCCAGGTCCGCGCTGGTCACGTCGCGTGGGTTGTCCTGGGTGGCGTAGGAGGCCGTCGACCCGAAGGTGAGCGCGCAGTCCGCGGCGAGCGCGGGCCGCGGTACCAGGATCACCGACGCGGCGAGCAGGGAGACGACGGCCGCCTTCATGCCGCCACCGCCGCGAGCCGGAAGCCGACCGTGTTCGCGCCGCCGTCCGGGGCCCGGCCCTCGCCGCGGTACCAGGTGGCGCAGCTGCGGGAGCTCGCATACCAGGAACCGCCCCGGATCGCGTTGACCAGGTCACCCTTCTCCTGGCCGTTGGTCGCGACGATCTCGCTGGACGTCCAGTCCCACGAGTTGCCGCCCATGTCGGCGAGGCCGGTGCCGGTGTCGCCGGCCGGGAACGCGCCGACCGCCGAGGTGTTGCCGCCCTCGTCCTCGATCTCCTGGAACAGGTCGGTGTAGACGAAACCGGTCCGGGCCGAGGTGTCGTACCAGCCGGTCAGCGCCCCGGTCGAGGAGATCGACAGGATGTCGGCGAGGATGGCGGTCTGGCCGTTCAAGGAGCCTCCGACGTACGTCACGGTGGTGTCGCCGTACGCCTCCAGGACGTACGCCGCGCAGACGGTGTTGTAGTTGCAGTGGCTGCTCAGCACGCCGTCGGCGTAGACGGTGTCGAGCGAGTTCCCCCAGGGGTAGGCGTACGTGTCCGTGCCGCGCGCCGCGTTCTCCCACTCCGCCTCGGTGGGCAGCCGGAACGTCCAGTCGGTGTACTGCCCGGAGAGCCAGTCGGCGTACGCGACCGCCGAGGTGTACGGGACGTAGAGCACCGGGTGATCGTCCTTGCCCGCCCAGTAGGCACCGTCGGGCCAGGCGCGGGGCGCCGTCCCGCCGGTGTCGTCCAGGAAGGCCTGGTACTGCGCGTTGGTGACCTGGTACTTGGAGAGGTGGTAGTCCGCGGTGATCGGCGAGGATTCCCCGGACCCGGCGTTCGAGGTGTCCAGCTGGAACGCGAACGCGCTGTCCGCGCCGAAGGCGACCAGCCAGTCGGGGTCGAAGACGTCGGCGGCCCGTGCGGGCCCGCTCACCGACAGCCCGGCTGCGCTGATCGCCATCCCACCCGCCGCGGCCAGCAGCGTCCGGCGTCTGAGTCTGGATCTTGCAGATGACACGTCGACCTCCTTGTCGCATTTGCCGTTGGGTATGGCAGGCGACAGTAATGTCGACAGTATCCTCGGTCAAGGGATCCCTATTGATCCACAGCAATCACTCCTCACAGGCTTCTCAAAGGTGCTGCTAGCAGCTCAGATAGTTGATTCTGGGAGTAGTTCGATGGCGCGGAACGCCGATGTCCGTCGACCAAACTGTCGACACATTGATTAACGCGGGGCGTGCCGCGCGACGTGCTCCGCGAAGGGCGCGAGCCCCACCCCGGCGCGGCGCTCGTCCATGCGCTCCGGGTCCTCGCACGGCCACGAGACCGGCGCGCCGTCCACCACCCCGGCGATCTGCGTGCCGTAGACCTGTGGCCGCCCCTCGTTGACCAGCACCCGGTCGCGGAGCATCGCGAGGTGCTGCGGCTCGGCCTCGCCCGTCTCGGCGGCGCGGGTCATCAGCTCCAGCGCGGTCCGCTGCAGGTCCAGCTGCCGGTCGGCGTGCTGGGCGATCAGCCAGGCCCGACGCGCGGCCTCGGCGCCGACCTCGGTGATCGCCGGCCAGCCGTGGTCCGCCAGGATCTCCGCCAGGCGCTCCGCGTTGCGCACGGTGACGCGGCGATGGGCGAGCCGTGCGGCGGGATCGTCGCCCTGCTGGAGTTCCCGATCCCGGTCGGTCATCGCGATCAATTCCTGGGCGAGTGTCTCGTTCGTCATCTGCGGAACCGTAGTTCGGCATTTACCGACGGCGATGCTCCCGGGATTTTAGATTGACGGATATCAATCTTATAGGCTTGTTGAGGAACGGCGGCGGGCACCGTGGCGGGTGTACGCGCTCACCTGTCCGGAACTGATCACGCCCGGCGGCAGGCGGCGGACCGGCCGGTCAGGGTTTGAGCGCGACGCCGCAGCGGCCGTCCATGGCCTGCGGGACCTCGCCGGTGCCGGGGCGCCACTGTGGGATCGGGACCACCCCCGGGGCGAGGAGGGTGAGGCCCTCGAAGTAGCCCTCGACCTGGGCCACGCTGCGGGCGTTGTACGGGTGACCCCGGTCCCTGGCGGCCTGGTGGCCCGAACGGGCGCTGCTGCTGGTGTCGGTGCCGTCGGAGAGGACCAGGTAGCTGCCGGACGGCAGGGCGCCGAGCAGGTGCCGGAGGATCTCCCGGGCCTGGTCGTAGTCGGCGACGTTGCCCAGGATGCCGAGCATGGTCAGGGCGATCGGCCTGCTGAAGTCCAGCGTGCGGGCGGCCTCGGCCAGGATCCGGCCGGGGTCCTCGACGTTCGCGTCGATGTAGTCGGTCGCACCCTCGGGCGTGCTGGTGAGCAGCGCCCGCGCGTGGACCAGGACGAGCGGATCGTTGTCGACGTAGACGATGCGCGACTCCGGTGCCAGGCGCTGGGCGATCTCGTGGGTGTTGTCGGCGGTGGGCAGCCCGGTGCCGATGTCGAGGAACTGGCGCACGCCCGCCTCGTGGACCAGGTGACCGATCGCGCGGCCGAGGAACCTGCGCTGCTCCCGGGCGAGCACGGCGATCTCCGGGAACCGGTCGAGGATCTGGGCGGCCAGCGTACGGTCGACCTCGAAGTTGTCCTTTCCGCCGAGGATGTAGTTCCAGACCCGTGCGCTGCTGGGCCGCTGCTGATCGATCGTCGCGTCACTCACACCGTCCACAGTGGCACCGGGCTCTCGCTCGCTCAAGGCTCGCGGCGCGGCCGCCGTCTCCGGCGATGCCGGCATGCCCCCGGTCGCCCCGCCGCCGCCGTCGACCACGGAGAGTGGTTACTCTGTCGCTTGTGGACGACATCACCCGCTTCTACCGGCAAACGAGCCCGACCTCCCGCCTCGGGCGCCACGACCATCTCGTGCCCGGTCTGCCCCACGACCCGGAGGCGCTCGGGGCCGTCGTCCGGGGACTGCTCGTGCACGACTCCGCGGTCTCGGGGCTCCCGGCCGACCGCAGGGCACACCGGGAGGCGGTCGGTGCGGAGCCGATCCTGGACAACGTGCTCGGACTCGACCCGGCGCCGCTGATCCGGGCGCGCCCGGCCGAGCGCCGGATGGTCGGCTTCTGCTACCACTTCGCGCTGCTGCACTGCGCCCTTCTGCGGGCGGCGGGCGTCCCGGCGCGGATCCGGTGCGGGTTCGCCTCCTACTTCGCGGCGGGGCTCTGGAGCGACCACTGGGTGGTGGAGTACCGGGACGACTCCGGCTGGGTGCTGACCGACCCGCAGACCGGTCGGCACAACCTGACCGTGGACGACTTCCAGGACGGCCCGACGGCGTGGCGCCTCTGCCGTGCCGGGGGTGCGGAGTCCCGGTCGTACGGGAACGGTGATCTGTGGGGTTGGGATGAACTGCGCGGGACCCTGATCAACGACGTCGCGGCTCTCGGGAAGGTCGAGGTGTCCGGCTGGTACTGGTGCGAGCGGCTGCGGGTCGAGCCGCTCGACCAGCCGCACGACGAACTGGACGGGTCGCTCGACACCCTCGCCCGTCTCGCGGCCACGGCGACCTCGGCCGGGGCGATCAGGGAGATCTTCGACCGGTACCCGGACCTGCACCCGCCGGAGGGCGCGATCGCGTGTTAGCCCGGTGCGTGTCGCGGAACGCCGCGAGGCGCCCCTTGCCGACGGCGTGGACCAGGCCGTCGGCCCCGACTCGGACCGCGCGGCCGTATCGCGCAACCGGCGCGGTTCGTCCGCTTGCCCCGGCGCGAAGCCCGGCCGGCTTGACGCAACCGCCCGGGGCGACCACCGCGCGGCAGCCAGACCGCGCACCGACAGGTGAGCGACGAGCCCGACCCCGTACCCGGCGGCGGGCAGGCCACCACGGAGCCACCGCTTGAAACCATGCAAGGTTGGGGATGGCCATCCTGATGGTCTCCGGCAACAGCCACGCCTACGACGTCGACGCGGGCCTGGTCGCCGGCG
>NZ_JBFAYF010000041.1:0-93334 GCF_040681165.1 Actinoplanes sp. NPDC051851
GTGGGCACGCAGGGCGGTGGAGCGTCTATGCCCTGCGTGCCCACCCACCGCCCCACCCTTGCCGGGTGATCGCTTTCGGCCAGGCGACAGGTTGCTCACCAGCTGGGTGCATGGCTGAGCTTGATCGTTCACCTTTCGCCGAGTGGTCTGGCTACCGCGCGGGGGCCGCCCCGAGCCCGCGCCTCACGCAGGCCGGCCTGGCTGCCGGGGCAAGCGAATAGACCGCGCCGGTTGCCCTGGCCGGTTGCCCTGGCCGGTTGCCCTGGCCGGTTGCCCTGGCTGGGCGTTTTGGCTGGTTGCTCTGGCTGGGCGGGAGCGGCGTGGTCTATTTGCCTGACTGTCGGCTGGCTGGGCCTGGGTGAGGGGTGGGCTCAGGGCGGGTTGCGCGCGGTAGCCAGACCACGGGGTGGGAGGTGAAGTCCCAGCTCAGCCATGCACCCAGCTATCAGCGACCACAGCCGGAGGGCAAGCTGAAACCATGCAAGGTTGGGGCCGTGGGTGCGCATGCAGGGCATAGACGCTCCACCGCCCTGCATGCGCACCCACGGCCCCAACCGTCCCAGGGCGAGAGTCAGGCCCCCCCGACGACCTCCAACACCCAGGCGAGGTTGAACGCCTCTTCCTTCCAGGCGTCGTAGCGGCCGCTCGGCCCCGCGTGGCCCGCGCCCATCTCGGTCTTGAGGAGGTACGTCCCCTCGGGGGCCACCGACCGCAGCCGGGCGATCCACTTGGTCGGCTCGTGGTAGAGCACGCGGGTGTCGTTCAGGCTGGTCACCGCGAGGATCTTCGGGTAGTGCTGCTTCGTCACGTTCTCGTACGGGCTGTACGACTTCATGTATGCGTACACCTCGGCGGACTCGAGCGGGTTACCCCACTCCTCCCACTCGGTGACGGTCAACGGCAGCGACGGGTCGAGGATCGAGGTGAGCGGGTCGACGAACGGCACTTCGGCGAGGATCCCCGCGAACGCCTCCGGGGCGATGTTGGCGACCGCGCCCATCAGCAGCCCACCCGCCGAGCCGCCCCGGGCGACCAGGCGCGCGGCCGACGTCCAGCGGCTGCGGACCAGGGCTTCGGCGCAGGCCACGAAGTCGGTGAAGGTGTTCCTCTTGGCCAGCAGTTTGCCGTCCTCATACCACTTCCGGCCGAGTTCGCCGCCGCCCCGGACGTGCGCGACGGCGAAGACCACGCCGCGGTCGAGCAGGGAGAGCCGGGCGATGGAGAAGTACGGGTCGATGCTGTGCTCGTACGACCCGTAGCCGTAGAGGACCGCCGGCGCCGAGCCGTCCCGGACCGTGCCCTTGCGGGCGACGATCGAGATCGGCACGCGGGTGCCGTCGGGCGCGGTGGCCCACTCACGGAACTGCTCGTAGTCGTCGGGGGAGTAGCCGCCCAGGACCGGCTTCTGCTTGCGCAGGGTCATGCTCCGGGTGACCAGGTCGACGTCGTAGACCGAGTCGGGGGTGACCAGCGAGGTGTAGTCGATCCGGACGGTGGCGGTGTCGTACTCCGGGTTGCCGGTCAGGCCGACGCTGTAGAGCGGCTCGGGGAACTCCATGTCGTACGCGTCGGTGCTGCCGTCGCACATCACCCGCAGGCCGGTCAGCCCGTCACGGCGCAGCGAGATGACGATGTGCCGGGAGAACGCGTCGACCGACTCCAGGCGGGTGCCGGGCTGGTGCGGGACCAGCTCGACCCAGTCGCCGGGGGCGTCCACCGAGGTATAGGAGAGAGCGAAGTCCTCGGCGTTCCGGTTGTGGAGGATGAGAAAACGGTGGCCGTGATGTTCCACTGTGTATTCGACACCCTGCCGGCGCTCGGCGATCAGCGCGGGCTCGGCGTGGGGACGGTCGGCCGGGATGACGCGTACTTCGGAGGTGATCTTGCTCTGAGCGTCGATGACGATGAACTTCTCGCTGCGGGTCAGCTCGACGCCGACCCAGAAACGCTCGTCCGCCTCCTCGTAGACGACGGTGTCCTCGGACTCGCCGATCACGTGCCGCCAGACGCGGTTGGGGCGCCAGGCCTCGTCCACGGTGATGTAGAAGAGCGCGCTGCCGTCCGCGGACCAGGCGCTGCCGTAGAACGTGTCGGGCACCTCGTCGGCGAGGTCCTCGCCGGTGGTCAGGTCCTTCACTCGGAGGGTGAAGCGTTCGTCGCCGTCGAAATCCGTCGAGTACGCCAGGCGGGTGCCGTCGGGGCTGACGTCGAACGTGCCGAGTGCGAGGAAGTCCTTCCCCTCGGCGAGCGCGTTGCCGTCGAGCAGGACCTCCTCGTCGGGCCGCGCGCCTGCGACCGGCGGGGCGGTCTCACCGGGGCGGACCGGGACGCGGCACTGGATGCCGTACTGCTTGCCCTCGACGGTGCGGGAGTAGTACCAGTGGCCGCCCTTGCGGCTGGGCACCGAGAGGTCGGTCTCCTTGGTCCGCGCCTTGATCTCCTGGAACACCGATTCGCGCAGGTCGGAGAGGTGTGCGGTGGCCTTCTCCGTCCAGGCGTTCTCCTCCTCCAGGTACGCCGTCGTCGCCGGATCGTCCTTCGCCATCAGCCAGGCGAACTCGTCGGTGACCGTGTCGCCGTGGAAGGTGCGGTCGGAGGGGGCCTGGCGGGCCACCGGTGGAATCGTCACCAGAAATACGTTACCGGTTTCTCGTGGTACCGGATCGGACCTCGCCGGTTCGAACATGTGTACGATATGCCAGAGTGGACGATCTTCAGGGATCTCTGTACGCCGGTCTGGTGGGGAGGCTTCGGACGTGAGTGAGTCCCTTCTCGAAGAGCTGCTGGCCATCTGTGGTCCGGGCTTCGCGCGCCAGGCGCGGTCGGTGGACCGGGTCGCCGGTCGCCGTGCCGGTTACGTGGCCGTCCCGTCGACCTCGCGCTCGGTCGCCGCGACGCTGCGCCTCGCCCGGGAGCGGGGGCTGACCGTCCGGGCGCGCGGCGCCGGCAGCAAGATCGACTGGGGTCGGCCGCCGGCCGGGCTGGACCTGATCGTCGACACCGGACGGCTGAACGGGATGTGGGACCACCACGGCGCCACCGCGGTCGTCGCGGCCGGCACCTCGGTCACCGCGGTTCAGGCCGCGCTCGCCCTGCGTGGCAAGCGGCTCGCCGTCGACCCGCCGTCGCCCGGCGCCACGATCGGCGGCATGCTCGCGGTCAACGAGTCCGGCCCGCTCAGCCACCGCTTCCACAGCCCCGCCGAGCAGACCCTGAGCGTGGGATACGTGGACGTGGACGGCATCGAGGCCGACTCGGACGGCGAGGGCGACCGCCCGCCGATCGCCGACATCGAAGGCGTGATCACCTCTGCGGTGCTGACCGTCGAGCCGCTGCCGGCCACCCGGCTCTGGGTCGGCCGCGTGGTGACCACCCCGGCCGAGGTCGCCGACCTGGTCAACCAGGCGCTGCTGCGGGACTCCGAGCTCAGCGCGGTCGAGGTGAACCTGGCCGGCAACGGCGCGGGTACGGTCGCGCTGCTGATCGAGGGCGACGACGGCGAGGCGATCGGCCGGGCCGGGAAGATCACCCAGTCCTGGGGCGAGCAGGCGGTCATCACCGACAAGGTCCCGCCCTGGTGGGGGCGGTACCCCTTCACCGCCGGCGACGTCGCGATCCGGATCTCGGTGGAGCCGACCGGTCTGCAGGCGGTGTCGTACGCGCTCCGCGACCTCTGCGGCAAACCGGTGCCGATCCGCGGTTCGGCCGGTACCGGCACGATCCACGCGGTGCTCCCCGCCGGGCTGACCCCGGCGCGGATCACGTCGATCGTGGAGGGTCTGGACTACGTGCTGGTCGCGCGCGGCGGCAAGATCGTGGTGGTCTCCGCGCCGCCGGATGTCGCCGAGGAGGTCACCATGGCGCGCCCGCACGACCTGTTCTAGATCGGCGCGACCGGCAGTCGGGTGACGGTCTCGTTGACCAGGTGGCGCCCGAGCCGGGCGACGTCGCCGACGGCGTAGGTGAGGTAGGCGAACTGCCCCACCTCCTGCACCCCGGTGAGGATCAGGTCGTCGACCCGGAGCCGGTGGCGCAGCACCGGGATGCCGCCGCCGAGGATGGCCGGCGCGATGCCCAGGATGATCTCGTCGAGCAGGCCCTCGGCCGCGAACTGGGCGACCAGGTCACCGCCGCCGGCCAGCCAGACGTTCTTGCCCTGGGCGGCGACGAGCATCGCCTCGTGCACCCGGCGGACGTCCCCGCTGATCATGAAGATGTTGGCGTCCGGCACCGGCGGCAGATCCCGGTGGGTGAAGACCCAGCAGGGCACGTCGCCGTACATGTCGTGCCAGTTCGACGGCTCTTCCAGCAGGTTGTCGTTCTCCAGCACCCATTCGTAGGTGGTCGCGCCCATGGCGAACGCGCCGATGCCGGAGAAGAACGCGCCGAACGGGTTCTCGGTGCCCTCGTCCACCTCGAAGAGCCAGTCCAGCCTGTTGCTCTCGTCGGCGATGTAGCCGTCGATGCTGGTGGCGGTGTAATACTGCGTCTTCGCCATGACCAACACGATGCCACTTTCAGGCCGACAAAAAGGGCCTTTCAGGCGTCGTTCCTGATTACCAATATCGCGATGTCGTCGCGCGGCTCCTCCACCGAGAAGTTGATCGTGGTGGAGCGCAGGCGCGCGGCCGTCACGTCGGCCGGATAGCCCGCCAGCGGAGCGGCCGCCTCACGCAGCCGGGCCGGGCCGAAGAGCTCCCGCCCGCGCCGCCGCTCGGTCACCCCGTCGGTGTAGAAGATCAGCGAGTCGCCCGGGAAGAGCGTGAGCCCGGCGTCCGGCGAGGTGATCGTCTCCAGCAGGCCGAGCGCGGTGCCGCCCTCGCCGACGAAGGACGTCTTGCCGTCCGCCCGGACCAGCACCGCACGGTCGTGCCCGGCCAGGTGCAGGCAGACCCCGAGCGTGCCGTCCTCGTGCCGGGTCACCGAGGCCATCGCGAGCGTGCAGTACCGCCCGCCGCCGCGCTGCACCAGCGTCCGGTTGACCCGCCAGAGGATCTCGCTGAGCGTCTTGCCGTCGTCCACCAGGATCCGGATCACGTCGCGGACCAGGCCGGTGACGGTGGCCGCCTGGACACCCTTGCCGGAGACGTCGCCGACCACCACGAGCCACTGGTCGTCGCCACCGCCGCCGCCGAACGGCATCACGTCGTAGAAGTCGCCGCCCACCTCGGAGCCGGTGGGTACGTACTCGGCGGCGAAGCCGATGCCCTCGACGTGCGGCAGCGCGGGCGGGAGCAGCGAGGCCTGGAGCGTACGGGCGACACTGCGCCGCTCGTCGTGGATCCGGGCGTTGTCGATCGCCAGCGCCGCGCGCCGGGCCACGTCCTCGAGGACGGCCACCTCGTCCGCGTCGTGCCGGTGCCTGAGATGCCGCCCCACCGCGAGGGTCCCCAGCCGGGCGCCCCGCGCGACCAGCGGCACCGCGAAGCCCTCCATCGGCGCGCCGAACATCACCTGGGTACCGAGCCGGGACGCCTCCTCGAGCCGGGCCAGGATCGACTCGGGGCCGGAGTCGGCGAGCGTGGCGTGCAGCTGGGCCAGCGTGCCCTCCTCGGCGTGGGTGGCGGCGGCGAGCTGCAGCCGGCCCCAGGCGTCGGTGGTGTGCACCGCGCACCACTGGCCCAGCCGGGGGACCACGAGCTGCGGGATCAGGGCCATCGTCAGGTTCACGTCGAGGGACTGGGCGAGCAGCTCGCTGGCCTCGGCGAGGAAGGTGATCCAGGTCTGGCGGCGTACGTCGGCGCGGCGCAGCCGGTCGTTCTCCAGGTGCAGGGAGAAGCGCTCGGCGACCATCACGGCGAGGGACTGGGCGTACCCGATCGGGGAGGCGTCCAGCTCCAGCTCACCGGTGTACGGCCGGTGCACGGTCAGCGGGACGCGGATGGTGTCGGCGTTGTCGCGGGGGGCACGACCGTACCGTCCGAGCAGCTGGCGGCCCATCCCGTCGCCGCGGTCGACCCGGAGCACCCCGCCCGCCGCGCCGGTCAGCCGGGCCAGCCGGGAGAGCAGGTCGGAGGCGAGGTCGCCGAGACCGTCCTCGGAATGCCGGTCGGCGCCGCTGCGCAGCAGTCCGGTGAGCGCGCCGAGGCTGGGCTCGTCGCCGGCCGGTGCGCGTACCGCGGAGTCGCCGTCCGGCGAGTGGTGGTCGAGGTGGAACCAGACGCCCTTGCCGTCGCCCTCGTGCACGGTGCCCCAGCGGCTGGCGAAGTGGTCGACCAGCAGCAGGCCACGCCCGCGCTCGGCCACCTCGCCGATGTCCGGGCTCTCGTTGCGCGGGCCGACCGCGAGCTGCTCGACCGGGCCGGGCGCGAAGTCGGTGACGGTGACGGTGAGCCCGCCGGTGTCGGCGGTGACCTCGATGTCCAGATCCGTGTTGGCGTGCACCACCGCGTTGGTGGAGAGCTCGGTGGTCAGCAGCAGTGCCTCGTTGAGGAGGACGATCAGCCCGGCCTCCTCCAGCACCTCGCGGACCAGGGCACGCGCCGCGGCCGGGGTGCGCCGGTCGTTGGGGAGCCGGGCGCGGCGCACGAACGCTCCGGGAACGGCACCCGACGGGATGCTGGTCCTGGTTCCGACCTCGGCTGGCACCCATGCATCCTCTCCCGTGGGTGGGTGTATGCACAAAGTCGTCTCTCGCATTGACCCGGTCGGGCGAGAGAGGATAGGTAGTCCCGGCAGTGAACAGCGAGTGAGGACAGCATGACTGCGGCCAAGGAAGCCAGCGTCGGCGGGCCCGACGAGACCGCTCTGCTCGATGAGCTCGAGGATGCGCTGCGCCGGGTCCGTCGCGGCGATCTCAAGGTCCGGTTGCCCCGGCGCAGTGGTCCCGCCGGATCGGTGGCCGAGGCCTTCAACGAGGTGGTCTCGCTGCAGGAACGCCAGAATCTCGACCTGCGCCGGATAAGCCGGATCGTGGGCCGGGACGGCCGGCTGACCGAGCGGCTCGACGAGGAGGGCCTCGACGGCTCCTGGGCGGACAGCGTCCGCTCGGTGAACTCACTCATCGATGATCTCGGCCGCCCGACCACCGAGATCTCCCGGGTGGTCGGCGCGGTGGCCGAGGGTGACCTCTCGCAGCACATGGCACTGGAGATGGACGGACGGCCGCTGCGGGGTGAATTCCTGCGCATCGGCCGCACGGTGAACACGATGGTGGACCAGCTGTCCTCGTTCGCCGACGAGGTGACCCGGGTGGCCCGCGAGGTGGGTACCGAGGGTGAGCTGGGTGGCCAGGCCGACGTCCGGGGCGTCGCCGGCACCTGGAAGGACCTCACCGACTCGGTGAACACCATGGCGTCGAACCTGACCCACCAGGTGCGCTCGATCTCCCAGGTGGCGACCGCGGTGGCGCGCGGCGACCTGTCGCAGAAGATCACGGTCTCCGCCCGGGGCGAGGTCGCCGAGCTGGCCGACACGATGAACGGGCTCACCGACACGCTCCGGCTCTTCGCCGAGCAGGTGACCCGGGTGGCCCGCGAGGTGGGCACCGAGGGCAAGCTGGGCGGCCAGGCCCAGGTGCCGAACGTGGCGGGCACCTGGAAGGACCTCACCGACTCGGTGAACTCGATGGCCTCCAACCTGACGAGCCAGGTGCGCAACATCGCCCAGGTGTCGACGGCGGTGGCGAAGGGTGACCTGTCGCAGAAGATCACGGTGGCCGCGCAGGGCGAGATCCTGGAGCTCAAGGACACCGTCAACACCATGGTCGACCAGCTCTCGTCCTTCGCCGACGAGGTGACGCGCGTGGCCCGGGAGGTGGGCACCGAGGGCCGGCTGGGTGGTCAGGCCCAGGTCAGAGGCGTCTCGGGTACGTGGCGCGACCTCACCGAGAACGTCAACCAGCTCGCCGCGAACCTGACCGCGCAGGTGCGCAACATCTCACAGGTGTCGACCGCGGTGGCGAAGGGTGACCTGTCGCAGAAGATCACGGTCGACGCCCGCGGCGAGATCCTGGAGCTGAAGAACACCGTGAACACCATGGTGGACCAGCTCTCCTCGTTCGCCGACGAGGTGACACGCGTCGCCCGCGAGGTCGGATCGGAAGGCAAACTCGGCGGACAAGCCCAGGTCAAAGGCGTTTCCGGTACGTGGCGAGACCTCACCGACAATGTGAATTACATGGCGTCGAACCTGACCAGTCAGGTGCGGAACATCGCGTCGGTGACCACCGCCGTGGCCAAGGGCGACCTGGGCCAGAAGATCACCGTCGACGCTCGCGGCGAGATCCTGGAGCTCAAGTCCACGGTCAACACGATGGTGGACCAGCTGTCGTCGTTCGCCGACGAGGTGACCCGGGTGGCCCGCGAGGTGGGCACCGAGGGCAAGCTCGGCGGTCAGGCGCAGGTGCGGGGCGTGGCGGGTACCTGGCGTGACCTGACCGACAACGTCAACTCGATGGCGTCGAACCTGACCGGTCAGGTGCGCAACATCGCCCAGGTGTCGACGGCGGTGGCGAAGGGTGACCTGTCGCAGAAGATCACGGTCGACGCCCAGGGCGAGATCCTGGAGCTGAAGAACACCGTGAACACGATGGTGGATCAGCTGTCGTCGTTCGCCGACGAGGTCACCCGGGTGGCCCGCGAGGTGGGCTCGGAGGGCAAGCTGGGCGGTCAGGCCCAGGTGCGCGGGGTGGCGGGCACCTGGCGTGACCTGACCGACAACGTCAACTACATGGCGTCCAACCTGACCGGTCAGGTGCGCAACATCGCCTCGGTCACCACGGCGGTGGCGAAGGGTGACCTGTCGCAGAAGATCACGGTCGACGCCCGCGGCGAGATCCTGGAGCTGAAGAACACCGTCAACACGATGGTGGACCAGCTGTCGTCGTTCGCCGACGAGGTGACCCGGGTGGCCCGCGAGGTGGGCTCGGAGGGACGGCTCGGCGGTCAGGCCCAGGTGCGCGGGGTGGCCGGCACCTGGCGCGATCTGACCGACAACGTCAACCAGCTCGCGTCGACGCTCACCATCCAGCTACGCGCCATCGCGGAGGTCTCCACCGCGGTGACGCGGGGCGACCTGACCCAGAGCATCGCGGTCGAGGCCCAGGGCGAGGTCGCCGAGCTCAAGGACAACATCAACCAGATGATCGTGACGCTCCGCGACACCACCAAGGCGAACGCGGAGCAGGGCTGGCTCGACTCGAACCTCGCCCGGATAGGCGGTCTGCTCCAGGGCCAGCGGGACGTCGGCGAGGTCTGCCGCATGATCATGACCGAGGTGACGCCGCTGGTGGACGCGCAGCTCGGCGCGTTCTTCCTGGTCGACAACGAGGAAGCGGTGATGCGGCTGCGGCTGGCCGCGGCGTACGGGTACGTGGCCCGCGACCACGAGGTCACCTTCGGCCCCGGGGAGGGACTGGTCGGCCAGGCCGCCGTCTCCCGCCGGACGATACGCGTCCGCGCCACCCACGACGGCATACTGACGATGCGCTCCGGCCTGCTCGCGATGCCGCCGAACGACCTGGTCGTGCTCCCGGTGCTCTTCGAGGGCGAGATGCTCGGCGTGATCGAGTTCGCCTCGGTGGCCGCGTTCTCCGGGCTGCACCTGACGTTCCTGGAGCGGCTGGTCGCCACGATCGGCGTCGCCCTCAACACCATCCAGGCGAACCGGCGTACCGAGGAGCTGCTCGCCCAGTCGCAGCGGCTCGCCCGCGAGATGCAGGACCAGTCGGCCGAGCTGCAGCGCACCAACGCCGAGCTGGAGGACAAGGCGAAGCTGCTCAGCGACCAGAAGGCCAACATCGAACTGAAGAACCGGGAGATCGAGCTGGCCCGGCTCGGCCTGGAGGAGAAGGCGCAGCAGCTGTCCCGGGCGAACACCTACAAGTCCGAGTTCCTCGCCAACATGAGCCACGAGCTGCGTACGCCGCTCAACTCCCTGCTCCTGCTGGCCCGGCTGCTGGCCGACAACACCGACCGGAACCTGACCGACAAGCAGATCGAGTTCGCCCGGACCATCCACAGTGCGGGCTCGGACCTGCTCTCGCTGATCGACGACATCCTGGACCTGTCCAAGATCGAGGCGGGCCGGATGGACGTCGAGCCGGACGTGGTCGACTTCGACGGCATCCGCAGCTACGTCGAGCAGGCGTTCCTGCCGCAGGCCGAGGAGAAGGGCCTGGAGTTCCGGGTCGACGTGGCGCCCGAGCTGCCCGACTCGATCGTCACCGACCCACAGCGGCTTCAGCAGATCCTGCGCAACCTGCTCTCCAACGCGGTCAAGTTCACCGATTCCGGCTCGGTGACGCTGAGCATCTACGCCGCCTCCCGGGATACCGACCTGGACGTACCCTCGCTGGTCGCCTCCCGGCAGGTGGTGGCGTTCGCGGTCACCGACACCGGCATCGGCATCTCGGACGAGAAGCTGGCGATCATCTTCGAGCCGTTCCAGCAGGCCGACGGCACCACCACCCGCAAGTACGGCGGCACCGGCCTGGGCCTGTCGATCAGCCGGGAGTTCGCGGCCCTGCTCGGCGGCACGATCACCGTGGTCTCGGTGGCGGGCGGAGGTTCGACCTTCACGCTCTACATGCCGGAGGCCCTGGTGCCGGACGCGATCCCGATGCCGGCGCTGCCCAGCGGCCCGGCCAAGGCGATCCCGGTCCATCCCACGGCGCCGTTCTCGATGCCGCTGATGGACATGCCGCCGCTGGTCACGCCCCGGCAGGAGGAGCCGCCGCCGCCCACCAACCCGGCCGGCCGGGCGCTCGACGGTGCCACCGTGCTGATCATCGACGACGACGTACGCAACGTGTTCGCCCTGACCAGTGCCCTGGAGATGCACGGCCTGAACGTCCTGTACTCGGACAACGGGGTGGACGGCGTACGCCAGCTGAAGGAGCATCCCGAGGTCGACATCGTGCTGATGGACGCGATGATGCCGGATCAGGACGGGTACGAGACGACCCGGGGAATCCGGCGGAATCAGCGTTTCCGGGACCTACCGGTAGTGTTCCTGACGGCGAAGGCGATGCCCGGTGACCGGGAGTCGGCCATCGCCGCCGGCGCCAGCGACTACATCACCAAGCCCGTCGACCTGGACGAGCTGATCGAGTTGATGGCGCGCTGGGTGAACGCGGAGGGGAGCACGCGTGGGTGAGCGCGCCAAGGCCCTGCTGGTCGACGACCGGCGGGACAACCTGCTGGCCCTGGAGGCGATCCTGCAGGGCCTGCCGGTGACCCCGGTGGCCGTGGAGAGCGGCGAGGCGGCGCTCAAGCAGCTGCTCACCGACGACTTCGCGGTGATCCTGCTGGACGCGCACATGCCCAACATGGACGGTTTCGAGACGGCCAGCCACATCAAGCGGCGGGAGCGGACCCGGCACGTGCCGATCCTCTTCCTCACCGCCGCGGACCGGGACGCTCAGCTGGCTCTCCGGGGCTACGCGGTCGGCGCCGTGGACTACCTCACGAAGCCCTTCGACCCGTGGGTGCTGCGCGCCAAGGTCTCCGTCTTCGTCGAGCTCTGGACGAAGAATCAGCAGCTCCGGGCGCAGGCCGACGCGACCCGGGAGCGGGACGCCCAGTGGCAGCGACTGACCGAGACCGTCGACGAGGCGGCCCGGGTGCTGCGTGCCGGCGGGGAGTCCGCCGCGGCCGACGCGCTGGATCTGCTGGAGAAGGCCCGCTGGGGCAGTTGAGCTGGATGTGACCTGGGTCACCTGGGGCAACGAAGTTGATCGCCCGCACCACAAGCGGTCGAGAGTCTTCCCCCAGGAGCTAGGGAGCAACATGCGGCACGCACATCCCGACGACGAGTTCGCCGCCCGCCGGCGTCGTCGCCGGATGATCACGGGTCTCGGCGCCGCGGGCGCCGCCGGCGCGGTCACCGCGCTCGTCGCGGTCCTCGTCCCCTCCGCCTCGGCCAGCACGCTCTTCAGCGACGACTTCGAGGACGGCGCTGGCGACTGGGCGAAGTCCGGCGGCACCTGGGCCGTCGTCTCCGACGGGTCCAAGGTGTACCAGCAGTCCAAGGCCACCAGCGAGCTCGCCCGGGTCTTCGCCGGCGAGACGTCGTGGAGCGACTACTCGGTCCAGGCCAGGGTCAAGGGCGTCAGCGTCGGCAGCACCGGGCTCGCCGGCGTGGCGACCCGGGCCAGCGGCTCGTCGACCATGTACCGGCTCGCCCTGCTCGGCACCGGCAAGGTCGCGCTGCAGTCGGTCAAGGGCAGCACGGTCACCACGCTCGCCTCGGCCTCGGCCGGCAGCGTCACCGCCTGGCACACCCTGCGCATCGACGCCTCCGGCAGCACGATCACCGGCTATCTGGACGGCACCGCGATCGGCGGCGGCACCGGCACGCTCACCGCCAAGGGCCGGATCGGCCTGGTCACCAGCTACGCGTCGGCGGAGTTCGACGACGTCGCGGTCAGCCCGGTCTCGACCTCGACCGCCACCACGTCGGCGTCGGCGTCGGCTTCGGCCACCGCGAGCGCCACCAAGACCGCGACGGCGTCGGCCAGCGCGAGCGCCACCAAGACGGCGACCGCGACCGCTACGGCGTCCGCGACGAAGACCGCCACCGCGACGGCGACGGCGAGCGCCACCGCGACCGCGTCGACCACCTGGCCGACCGCGACCGGCTCGAAGGCGGTCACCGAGACCATCGAGGTCTCCGGCTCCTTCGACGGTGCGAACGTCCGCTACTACGGCAGCGGTGACCTCGGCACCGACTCGCAGGACGAGGACCAGGGTCCGCTCTTCGAGCTCGCCGACGGCGCCACCCTGTCGAACGTCATCCTGGGCGACCCGGCCGCCGACGGCGTGCACTGCAAGGGCTCCTGCACCCTGACCAACGTCTGGTGGGAGAACGTCGGCGAGGACGCCGCGACCTTCCGCGGCGGCAACTCGGTCGTCGTCACCGTCAACGGCGGCGGGGCCAAGGGCGCCGACGACAAGGTCTTCCAGCACAACGGCGGCGGCACCGTCACCATCAAGAACTTCCAGGTCGAGGATTACGGCAAGCTCTACCGCTCCTGTGGCAACTGCTCGACCCAGTACAAGCGCACGGTGATCATGGACAACGTGATCGCCACCGGTGACGCGAAGGCCCTGGTCGGGATCAACTCGAACTACGGCGACACCGCGACGCTCTCCAACATCACCGTGGTGGACGCCGACGATCTGGACGTCTGCGTCCGGTTCAAGGGCAACAGCACCGGCGCCGAGCCGACCGAGCTCGGGACCGGCGCCGACGGCACCTTCTGCAAATTCTCGGATTCCGACATCACCTTCAAGTGATGTCCGGTGGCCGCCGGGGCCGGGAGGGAACCCGGCGGCCACCGCTTTCCACGATGCGAGGTCCGTACGTGACTCGAAGGGTGCCGATGCGCGACGCCGCCTACCACGCGTACTTCGAGCGGCACCACGACTCGTTGTCGCGGCTGGCATACCTGATGACCGGTGACGCGTCGACCGCCGACGATCTGGCGGCCGACGCGATGACCGAGGTGTGGCGGCACTGGGACCGGGTCCAGGCGGCGGACGACCCGGGGGCGTACGGCCACGGCATCCTGATGAACCTCGCGCGCAACTGGATCCGTAAGCGGAGCAGGGAACGGCTCTTCTCCCTGGAAGTCCTGAAACGGGCCCCGGAATCGGACGTGCCGGTGGTGCTGGACGTCCGCAGTGCCCTGCGGCGGCTGCCACACCGGCGGCGCGCCTGCGTGGTGCTGCGGTACGCGTTCGACATGTCCGAGCGCGACGTCGCGATCACGCTCGGGATCTCCGAGGGTGCGGTGAAGAGCGCGACCTCGCGCGGTGCGAAGCAATTGGCCGAGCTGCTCGGCGGAAGTCTGGCTCGAATCAACGGTTGGGAGGCGGCGCGATGATGCTCAGCGAGGACGAGCTGCGCGCGGTTCTGCGCGCGGAGGCAGCGGCCCACCAGCCGAACCGGGCCGCGATGCTGGACCGGCTCACACGTACGGCGATGCGCAACGAGGCGGCCAGGCGCCGCGGTCCGCGCATCAGGATCGCGGGCGCCGCGGTCGCGGTGGCCGCCGTCGTCGGTGGCGGCGGTTTCGCCCAGTGGGCGCTCGCGGGGGGCATGGGCGATGACCGGACCCCGCCGCCCCCGCCTCCGGCGGTCACCGCGTCCGTGGCACCCGCGGTCACCGAGAGCGCGCCGCCGTCGGCGGGCGCCTCGACGGCTCCGAGCAGCGCTCCGGCGACCACGTCGTCGAGCGACCGGAAGCCCAGCAGGTCGGCCTCGCCGAGCGCCTCCGCCACGGTGGCCGGCCCCTCGCAGGGACCGCTCTGGTCCGACGGCTCGGTCGACGTGGGCGGCGAGACCCAGGCGAACAGCGTCGTGACCATCAAGACCACCGAGCGGCTGACCGCGCTCGAGGTGATCATCCGGGTGACGAAGACCGACGGTCTCGCCTCGCGGGGCGGCAGCCAGCAGGTGCCCGGCGCGAGCGTGAACAGCAGCGTCACCGAGGAGGCGGACGCGCTGGTCTACCACTTCGTGCTCTCCTCCGGCGACAGCGTGGAGCCGGGGACGTACACGTTCTTCGCGCGGTACACCTACGCCGAGGGCGGCAGGGACGCGACTGCGGACGCCTACGGCGCGACCGCCACCAGCGAGTCCGGCGCCGATCTCGCGGTGACCGGCGCGTTCGAGTAGGACCCGGGGACTTTCAGCCGGTCCACAGGCGACCGGGGCTATCGTCAGCTCGTGCTAATCATGAGGGCCGAGCGGAGCCCGGTGATGTCGAGCACCCGCATCAGGAAGTCGCCGACGTTCGCCAGCGAGAGCACCGACTGGTTGTGCTGTGCCTTCCGGCTGAGCACGACCAGCGTGCCGAGCCCCTGCGAGTCACAGAACGTCACGCCCGCCATGTCCAGGACGATGCGGGTGGGCGGCTCGGCGGCGAGCAGATCGTTGACGAGGGTGGACAGCTCGGTGACCGTGAGCACGTCGATCTCCCCGGCGAGCTGCATCGTGACCTCGTCGGGGGCGCGCTGAACCGTGATGGACAGCTCGGGTCGCTCCACGCAGGTCAGCCTATCCTCTCGGGGGCGGATCAGCCCCTCGGGCGCGGGCAGACCGGGCCGTTCCCGACATCCCGGCTGCTACCCCCGGTGACGTGAAGAACCCTCTCGACATCGTCATCCGTACCCGCTGACAGAATGGGAAGCGCTGTGACCACGACATATCCCGCCGCGGGTCTTCCGTACCCGGAGGACGCCCCGGCCTCCCAGGCCCTGTTCGACCGCGCCCAGGCCATCGTGCCGGGCGGGGTCAATTCACCTGTGCGTGCGTTCCGCGCGGTCGGCGGCACGCCCCGATTCATGGTCTCCGGCAGCGGCGCCTGGCTCACCGACGCGGACGGGCGGCGCTACGTCGACCTGGTCTGCTCGTGGGGCCCGCTGATCCACGGGCACGCCCACCCCGAGATCATCGACGCGGTGCAGCGGGCCGCGTCGCTCGGCACCAGCTTCGGTACGCCCACCGCCGGCGAGGTCGAGCTCGCCGAGGAGATCGTCCGGCGCACCGCCGTCGAGGAGGTCCGCCTGGTCAACTCGGGCACCGAGGCGACCATGACCGCGATCCGGCTGGCCCGCGGCTACACCGGCCGGTCGAAGATCGTGAAGTTCGCCGGCTGTTACCACGGTCACGTCGACGCGCTGCTCGCCGCGGCCGGCTCCGGCGTCGCGACGCTGGGCCTGCCCGACTCGCCCGGTGTCACCGGCGCGGCCGCGTCCGAGACGATCGTGGTGCCCTACAACGACGTCGCCGCGGTCGAGGCGGCCTTCGCCGTGAACGGCCCGGAGATCGCCGCGATCATCACCGAGGCGGCGCCCGGCAACATGGGCGTGGTCACCCCGCGGGACGACTTCAACTCCCGACTCGCGGAGATCGCCCACCGGCACGGCGCTCTGCTGATCGTGGACGAGGTGATGACCGGCTTCCGGGTCTCCGCCGGTGGCTGGGCCGGGCTGCACCCGGTCGACGCCGACCTCTTCACCTTCGGCAAGGTGATGGGCGGTGGCCTGCCCGCCGCGGCGTTCGGCGGCCGTCGCGAGATCATGTCGCGGCTCGCCCCGGCCGGCCCGGTCTACCAGGCCGGCACGCTCTCCGGTAACCCGCTCGCCTGCGCCGCCGGCCTGACCTCGCTGCGGCTCGCCGGTGCGGACGTCTACAAGCGCCTCGACGAACTGGCGACCACGATCGGCGGACTGGCGGGCGCCGCGCTGACCGAGGCCGGGGTGCCGCACCGTCTCTCGTACGCCGGAAACATGTTCTCGATCTTCTTCACCGAGACCGAGGTCGTGGACTACGACTCGGCGAAGACCCAGGACGCCGCGGCGTTCAAGGCCTTCTTCCACACCATGCTGTCCCGGGGCGTCTACCTGCCGCCGAGCGCCTTCGAGTCGTGGTTCGTGTCGACCGCGATCGACGACGCGGCCCTGGAACAGATCGCGACGGCATTGCCACACGCGGCGCGAGCAGCAGCGGAGGGACAGCGTTGAGCGAGCCGACCAAGACCACCGTGCACGTCTTCCGGCACGGCGAGGTCTTCAACCCCACCAAGATCCTGTACGGCCGTCTGCCCGACTTCCACCTCTCCGAGCTGGGACACCAGATGGCCAAGGCGGCCGCCGAGGCGCTCTCCGGACGGGACGTGACCCACGTGGTCGCCAGCCCGCTGGAGCGCGCGCAGGAGACCGCCGCCCCGATCTCCGCCGAGTTCGAGCTGGAGACCGCGACCGACATCCGGCTGATCGAGAGCTCGAACTACTTCGAGGGCAAGCGGGTCTCGGTCGGCGACGGCGCGTTCAGCAACCCGCGGCACTGGTGGGTGCTGCGCGACCCGATCACCCCGTCCTGGGGTGAGGCGTACCTGGTGATCGCCCAGCGGATGTTCGCGGCGGTGCAGGCCGCCCGGGTCGCCGCCGAGGGCCACGAGGCGGTCTGCGTCTCGCACCAGCTCCCGATCTGGACGCTCCGCCGGTACGTCGAGGGCAAGCGCCTCTGGCACGACCCGCGCAAGCGGGAGTGCGGCCTGGCCAGTCTCACCTCGTTCCGGTTCGAGGGGTCCAAGGTGGTCGGCATCGACTACAGCGAACCCGCCGCCCACCTGGTCGCACTCTCGGCAACCGCCAAGACCGCCAAGGGGGCGTGACCGTGTACCGCCGCACCGCGGCCGTGCTCACCGCGCTCGTCGCGGCCGGTGCCCTGGCCGGCTGCGGCGGGGAGAACTGGGCGAAGAAGTGCACCACCACGAACGGCGTGGTCGAGTGTGACGTCGCGGACCGCCCGCAGGTCGGCGACGTCACCGGTGAGCTGCTCGACGGCTCGGCGTACGACATCAAGAACGACGCCGGCAAGGTGGTCGTGGTCAACTTCTGGGGCTCCTGGTGCTCGCCGTGCCGGGCCGAGGCCGCCGACCTGGAGAAGACGTACCAGGCGACCAAGGCCAAGGAGGTGGCGTTCCTCGGCATCAACTCGCGGGACGACCGGGACTCGGCGATCGCCTTCGAGAAGGGCCGGGTCAGCTACCCGAGCGTCTACGACTTCTCCGGCAAGGTCGCGCTGAAGTTCGACGTGACCCAGACCAGCACCCCGGCCACCCTGATCCTGGACCGGCAGGGCCGGATCGCGGTCGCGCTGCGGCGCTCCACCACCGCGGGTGAGTTGCAGCCCCTCGTGGAACGGGTGGCGGCAGAAGGGAACGGCTGAGCATGGGCGACGCCTTCCACGACACGGCGGCCGGCGGACCGCTGCTGCTCGCGATCGGTGCGGCACTCATCGCCGGCCTGGTCAGCATCCTCTCGCCCTGCGTGCTCCCGCTGGTACCAGGCTATATCTCCTTCGTGACCGGCCTGGCCGGAAACGACCTGGAGAGTGCGATGGGTGCGACCAGCCGGAAGACCCTCACGCTGAAGAGCCGGGTGCTCGCCGGCAGCGCGCTCTTCGTGCTCGGCTTCGCGGTGGTCTTCACGCTGATCACCGCCCTGGTCGCGAACGTCGCGTTCACCCTGGCCTCCAACCGGGAGACGCTGAACCTGATCCTCGGGGTGCTGATCATCGGCCTCGGACTGGCGTACCTGGGCTGGATCCCGGGTCTGCAGCGTGAGGCCCGGATCACCCGGCTGCCGGCGGCCGGGCTGATCGGCGCCCCGGTCTTCGGCGCGATCTTCGCGGTCTCCTGGATCCCCTGCACCGGGCCGACCCTGGCCGCGGTGATCGGCCTGGCCACCACGACCGGGGAGACCGACCGGGCGATCATCCTGGCCCTGGCCTTCAGCCTCGGTCTGGGCCTGCCCTTCATCATCTTCGGGCTCTTCTTCCGCAAGCTGATCGGCGTCTTCACCGCGATCCGCCGCAACAGCCGCTGGGTGACCCGGATCGGCGGCGCGCTGCTGATCGTCGTCGGGATCGCCCTGGTCAGCGGGCAGTGGAACTACTTCCTCGCCTGGCTGATGACCTCGGTGAACTTCAGTGGGGAGACGTTGCTGTGACGATCGTCGAGGACCGGCCGGCCGAGGCGGAGGCCCCACCGCCACGGCGTTCCAACCTCGTCTGGGCCCTGCTGCGCAACTCGTGGCGGCAGCTGACCAGCATGCGGACCGCGCTGGTGCTGCTCTTCCTGCTGGCCGTGGCGGCGGTGCCGGGCTCGGTCTACCCGCAGCGCTCGGTCAACCGGGAGCGGGTCACCCAGTACTTCACGAACCACCCGAAGTCGGCGCCGATCCTGGACCGGCTGGGCGCCTTCGACGTCTACGCGTCGCCCTGGTTCGCCGCGATCTACCTGCTGCTCTTCACCTCGCTGATCGGGTGCGTGCTGCCCCGGCTCCGCGATCACATCCGTGCCATGCGCACCGTCCCGCCGGAAGCCCCGAAGCGGATGGACCGCCTGCCGCACCACGCGCCCGCGACGGCGAGCGAGGAGGAGCCCGCCGTGGCGGCCGAGCGCCTCGCGCGCACGCTGCGCCAGCGCCGCTTCCGGACCCGGCTGCGCGAGCTGCCGGACGGCGGGTTCTCGATCGCCGCCGAGAAGGGCTACCTGCGGGAGACCGGCAACCTGTTCTTCCACTTCGCCATGCTGACCGTGCTGATCGGGGTCGGTTTCGGTCACTGGTACGGCTGGCACGGCAACCGCATCCTGGTCACCGGCGACGACCAGGCGTTCTGTGACTCGATCACCCAGTACGACGACTCCTCGCTCGGCCCCCGGGTGGACGCCGCCGACCTGCCCGACTTCTGCATCACGCTCGCCGACTTCAAGGCCACCTACCAGAGCACCGGGCAGGCGAAGTCCTTCCTCGCCACGGCGAAGGTGACCGAGGACGGCGGTGCGGAACAGACGCGCACGTTCACGGTCAACGACCCGCTGCGCCTCAAGCACGCCAACGTGCACCTGCTCGGCCAGGGCTACGCGCTGGAGCTGCGCTACACCGACAAGTACGGCGTCTCGCAGGACAAGATTGTCCCGTTCCTCCCCACCGACGCCATGCTGACCAGCGAGGGCGTCGCGCAGTTCCCGGACGTCAACATCGACCCCGATACCGGCAAGCGGGACGATACCCAGCAGATGGGCTTCGAGGGCGTCTACCTGCCGACCGCCAGCACCGACGGGAGCGCCAGCTCGACCTACCCGGCCGAGGACGACCCGGTGCTCTACCTCTCGGCGTACCGCGGCAACCTGGGCCTGGACGTGGGCATCCCCGGCTCGGTCTACGCGCTCGACCGCGACCAGATCAGCAGCGGCGACCTGAAGAAGATCAGCGGCGACCGCCCGCAGGCCCTGCACAAGGGTGAGTCCTGGACCCTGGACGACGGCAGCAAGCTGGAGTTCGTCGGCACCCGCAAGTACGCCACGCTCTCCATCCGCTACGACCCGACCCAGACGTCGGTACTGGCCGGGGCGGTGACCGGGCTCATCGGCCTGATGCTGTCGCTCTTCGTGCACCGCCGCCGCGTCTGGTTCCGGGTCCTCCCCGCCGACGATCGGCAAGCCGGCGGTAGCGTGATCGAAGCCGGTGGTCTGCCCCGTACCGACTATCCGGGCTTCGCTGATGAGTTCGCGACGCTGAGCAAACAGGCGCCGGGAAGCAAACAGGTGCCGGGAAGAGATCCTGAGGAAGGAACGCCCTGATGGCGGAGTTGTCCAATCAGCTCATGGCGCTGACCGTGCTGGCCTATCTGACGGCCATGGTCTGTTACGCCGGTGAGTACGCCTTCGGCAGGCGCAGCCACATCGGCAAGGCGGCGGCCCGTCAGCTCGTGGGTGCGGGAGCGCCGGTCGAGGCCGTCGTGGCCGAGGAGGCGCCGAAGCCGGCCAAGGGCAGGGCCGAGTGGTCCGGTCAGATCGCGGTGGCGCTCAACCTGGTCGCGCTGGTGCTGCACCTGGGCACGCTGACCACCCGGGGCATCGCGGCCGACCGCATGCCCTGGGGCAACATGTACGAGTACATCCTCTCCGCCACCTTCGTCGGCTCGGCGGTCTGGGCGGGCGTCCTGCTCCGCCGCCCGGTGGTCCGGCACCTCGGCCTCTTCGCCACGCTCGCCCTGGTGGTGCTGCTCGGCGCGGCCGCGATGGTCGCCTACACCCCGGTCGGCCCGCTGGTCCCGGCGCTGAACTCGTACTGGTTCATCATCCACGTCTCCACCGTGATCATCTCGTCCGGCATCTTCCTGATCGGCGCGGTCCCGGCCGCGATGTTCCTGATCAAGAACGGCCACGACGAGGGTAAGCGCCGCTTCCCGTACACCCTCGGCAAGCGCGTACCGGTCGACGCCGCGATGCTGGAGCGCCTCACCTTCCGCCTGCACGCGTTCGCCTTCCCGCTCTTCATGTTCGGCGCGCTGATCGCCGGACCGCTCTGGGCCGAGGCGTCCTGGGGCCGCTACTGGGGCTGGGACCCGAAGGAGGTCTGGGCGTTCATCTCCTGGGTCGTCTACGCGGCCTACCTGCACGCCCGCGCCACCCCGAGCGTCAAGCGCACCACCGCCACCTGGATCGCCCTGCTCGGCTTCGTCACGATGCTGATGAACCTCTTCGGCGTCAACCTGTTCTTCGAGGGCCTGCACTCCTACGCCAACGCCGGCGATTAAAGATCAACCCCCTTCTCCAGTACGCCGTCCCGGCCCACTCCGCGCTCAAAAGGCGGCCCCCACACGGGGCCGCCTTTCGCGTGCGGCCGTAGCGTGCCCCGCCCTCGCGACGCCCGTGCCCACTCCAGGCCGTAGCGCGCCCGCGGGTTTTGGCTGGTGCTCAGGGGTGTCTCAGCGGAGCGAGACACCCCTGAGCACCAGCCAGGAGCGGGAGGCGCGCATCGGCCCGGAGAGGGCAGGGCAGGTCGCGCTGGGACTGCTCACGGCGCCTCATCGTGGCCGTACCGGAGAAGTGGTTTTCAGGTGCAGTTTCCGGCGGTCCAGGTGTCGTATCGCGTGAGCCAGTTGAGGCAGAAACCGCCGCGGATCATCTGCTGGCCGGGGAGGGTGCCGGTGAGGGTCGGGACGTCGTCGCGCCAGTAACGCGGGGTGCCGCCACCGATCGGGCGCAGCTGGACGTTGTCGACCTTCACCGCGGGCATCACGATCTCGGTCGGTTTGCTCGCGTCGACGTGTACCTCGACGTACTGCTCGACGAGCGCGCTCGCGCCGAGGGCCAGCTTCTGGGCGGTGAGCAGGTTCCAGCGGTTGTTCCACCAGAGCCAGGCCTGCCAGACGCCGACCGTGTCGCTGTGCAGATCCAGCCAGACGGTGTCGCCGGGCTTGATCGAATACTGGTCGTAGAACTGCCACGCCTTGCTGTTGGTGTTGAACGTGTAGATGCGCGGCTTGCCCGGCGACGACCACCCGGTCGCCGCCCAGCCCGCCTCCAGCCAGGAGATCTTCCCGCTGCCGAGGTCGCGTTTCACCATGAAGCGGGCGGCCGTGAAATCGTAGGTGTTCGCCCGGATCTCGCTGTCCACCACCGAGAAGCGGCCGGAGACGCCGCTCCACTCGTCGCTGGTCGCGGCGCCCAGATGGTGATAGCCGCTGGGCGTCGGCAGGATCGGGACCGCGGCCGCCTCACGGACCACGGCCCGGCACGCGCGCGGTGAGCCCGCACCGGCCGGACCGGTCGGCGGCCGGGTGGACGCCGCACCCGCCGTGCAGAGCGGAAGCTGCCGCCGCGGGACGGACTGGGCCGGCGCGGTGACCCCGAGAGCGACCAGCAGTCCGGCCAGAGCGCACCACCGTGCCAGGTTCCTCACACCTGCGATCAACGGCGCGCCCGGAAGTCAGTGACGCTCGCCCTTTATCCAGGGCCGTGGGTGAACAACCGTTCGCGGGCGGTGCGAGACTGATGCGCATGGCGTCCCGTGGGTTTCCCTACACCGATCTGCAGAGCTTTCTCGCCGCCCTGGAATCGGCCGGTGAGCTGCGCCGGGTCACCGTCCCGGTGGACCCGACGCTGGAGATCAGCGAGGTGGTGACCCGGACGGTCCGGGCCGGCGGTCCGGCCCTGCTCTTCGAGAAGCCGACCCGCGGCGAGATGCCGGTGGCGATCAACCTGTTCGGCACCGAGAAGCGGATGGCGATGGCCCTCGGCGTCGACTCGCTGAACGAGATCGGTGAGCGGATCGGCGCGCTGGCCAAGCCGGAGCTCCCGGTCGGCTGGTCCGGCATCCGCGAGGGCATCGCCAAAGTGCTGCAGCTCAAGGGCGTCCCGCCGAAGAAGGTGAAGTCGGCGCCCTGCCAGGAGGTCGTGCTCAGGGGCGACCAGGTGGACCTGAATCTGCTGCCCGGCCTGCAGGTCTGGCCCGGCGACGGCGGCATCTTCCACAACTTCGGGCTGACCCACACGAAGCACCCGGAGACCGGCAAGCGCAACCTCGGCCTCTACCGCCTCCAGCAGCACTCGAAGAACACGCTCGGCATGCACTGGCAGATCCACAAGGACTCCACCGCGCACCACGCGGTCGCCGAGCGGCTCGGCCAGCGGCTGCCGGTCGCCATCGCGATCGGTGCCGACCCGGTGGTCTGCTACGCGGCGAGCGCCCCGCTCCCCGGCGACATCGACGAGTACCTGTTCGCGGGCTTTCTGCGCGGCGAGCGGGTCGAGATGGTCGACTGCCTGACCGTGCCGCTGCAGGTTCCGGCGAGCGCGCAGGTGATCCTGGAGGGCTACCTCGAGCCGGGCGAGCGGCTGCCGGAGGGCCCGTTCGGCGACCACACCGGGTACTACACGCCGGTCGAGCCGTTCCCGGTGCTGCACATCGAGTGCATGACGATGCGGAAGGACCCGGTCTACCACTCGATCGTCACCTCCCAGCCGCCGCAGGAGGACCACGGCCTGGGCAAGGCCACCGAGCGGATCTTCCTGCCGCTCGCGAAGATCCTGATCCCGGACATCGTCGACTACGACATGCCGGCCGCCGGTGTCTTCCACAACTGCCTGATCGTCTCGATCCGCAAGCGCTATCCGAAGCACGCGCAGAAGGTGATGAACGCCATCTGGGGCGCCCACCTGATGTCGCTGACCAAGCTGATCGTGGTGGTCGACGAGGACTGCGACGTCCACGACTACAACGAGGTGGCGTTCCGCGCGTTCGGCAACGTGGACTACGCCCGCGACCTGCTGCTCACCGAGGGGCCCGTGGATCACCTGGACCACTCGTCGTACCAGCAGTTCTGGGGTGGGAAGGCCGGCGTGGACGCGACCCGCAAACTGCCCTCGGAGGGGTACACCCGGGGCTGGCCGGAGGAGATGGTGATGTCTCCCGAGGTGGTCTCCCTGGTCGACAAGCGGTGGAAGGAATACGGGCTGTGACAGAGGTTGCGTCGCCGTCAGCGTCGTCCCCGGCTTCGCCGGGCAAGATCAAGGCCTTCCTGCGGCTGGTGATGATCGAGCACTCGATCTTCGCGCTGCCGTTCGCGTACCTCTCCGCGCTGATCGCCATCGACCGGGACGGCACCGGCCGGCACTGGGGCGACCTGGTGCTGGTGACGATCGCGATGGTCTCCGGCCGGACGTTCGCGATGGCCGCGAACCGGATCCTGGACCGGAAGATCGACGCGCTGAACCCGCGGACGAAGAACCGGGAGCTGGTCACCGGCGCGGTCAGCGTCCGCACGGCGTGGACCGGCGCGCTGATCTCGCTGGTCGTGCTGGTCGTGGCGGCGGGCCTGCTCAACCCGCTCTGTCTGCTGCTCTCGCCTCTCGCGGTGATCCCGCTCGTCGTGTACCCGTACGCGAAGCGCTTCACGAACTTCCCGCACTACGTCCTGGCCTTCGCCCAGGCGGTGGCGCCGGTCGGTGCCTGGCTCGCGATCACCGGCACGTTCAGCGGCTCCGGCCCGGCCTGGGTGCTCGGCGTCGCGGTCGGCCTCTGGATCGGCGGCTTCGACATCATCTACGCCTGCCAGGACGTCGAGGTGGACCGGGAGATCGGCGTGCACTCCACGCCGGCCCGTTTCGGGGTGCCCACCGCGCTGCACATCTCCACCGTGACGCACGTGATCTCTTTCGGTCTCTACGCCTTCTTCGGCCAGATGGTGGGGATGAGCTGGTTCTGGCTGGTGGGCCTGGCGGTGACCGCGGCCGGTCTCGTCTACCAGCACGTCGTGGTGACCCCGGAGGACCTTTCCAAGGTCAACCGCGCGTTCTTCACCACGAATGGCTTCATCGCGATCGCGCTCTTCGCCTTCGCCCTGCTCGACCTGATCATCCGGTAATGAGGCGTTCCCCACCTCGGTTCGGATCACAGTCGGCTAGCGGCACACTGGTTGACATGCGTGAACCCTGGATCATCGGTGTCTCCGGCGCCTCCGGTACCCCGTACGCCCGCGCGGTGCTGACCGCGTTGCTGGAGGCCGGAGAGTCCGTCGACCTGATCGTCTCCCGGGCTGCCCGGTTGACGTTGATGGACGAGACCGGCGCGACGATCCGGGACGCGCACTGGAAGGACGACGTGTCCGGATGGCTCGGCCGGGATCTCGGCGACCTGGCCTACTGGCCTGCCGGAGACCTGGCCGCCGGGCCGAGCAGTGGCTCGTACCCGGCGCGCGGTATGGCGGTGGTGCCGGCGAGTACCGCCGCCTGTGCAGGCATTTCCATCGGTCTGTCGAAGGACCTGCTGCAGCGAGCGGCTGAGGTCAATCTCAAGGAGCGGCGGCGCACCGTGGTGGTACCCCGGGAGACTCCGGTCACCCGGAGTCACCTGGAGCACCTGATCGCCCTGCACGATGCCGGTGCGGTGGTCCTGCCCGCCAGCCCCGGGTTCTACGGGTCGGGCGCACGGGCCACCGCACAACAATTGATCGACTTCGTGGCGGGCAAGGTGCTGGACGCACTCGGTGTGGAACACACGCTCTTCCGGCGGTGGACCGGAGAGCTGGGCGGCGGACGCTAGCGGAGACCGTTGGGAGGGCCGTAACCCGCACCGGGATTCGCGGGGCCGGTGTTACGCGGCTTGTTCGCCGCGTCGTCCTCGCGCATCTCCTCGACCACGCCGTCGCCTTCGAGTAAAGCCTTGACCTCTGACTCGCGGAATCGGCGGTGTCCACCCGGAGTACGGATGCTGCCGATGCGCCCGGCCGCAGCCCATCGCGTGACCGTCTTCGGATCGACGCGAAATAATGCGGCCACTTCGCCCGGAGTCAGCAGACGATCTCCAGTGTCCACAACCCCCTCCTCGGTTCTGATTTCTGGAGCGGCCGGTGGTCACACTGAGTGTCGGCATGCTCGATCGGGACGTAAAGCCATTAGAGCACCGCCCCTGAACCAAGTCCGTGAAATGCGGAAAAAGCCCCGATTGCGACAGTGGTCATTATCCTGCCGCCCATTCGCCGCTACCGGGCGTGAGTGTGGGAGCGCCACCCGATTAGGGTTTCAGCCATGGACTCCATCGACCTCCGGCTGATCGACCTGCTACGGGAGAACGCACGCTCGTCGTACGCCGAGTTGGCGCGCAAGGTCGGCCTCTCCGCCCCCGCGGTGCACGAACGAGTCGGTAAGCTCGAGAACGCCGGCACCATACGTGGCTACCGGGCCGACGTCGATCACGAGGCCGTCGGGCTCGGCGTCACCGCGCTGATCGGCATCATCGAGGACTCCGGTGCGGACACCGACGACGTGCTCGCCGCCGTCCGGGCCATGCCCGAGGTGGAGAGCTGCTATTTCATGGCGGGAGTGGAGTCTTATCAACTCATCGTGCGGGTCGGCTCGATCGCGGAACTGGAGCAACTGATAGTCCGGGTGAACCGGACTCCGGGGGTCGCGACCACCCGTACCGCCATAGCGCTCTCGACAAAATGGGAGAACCGTCCTCAACCGGGCCGGGCGTGAGCCTGCTCGGAGTCCGGCTTGCGGGGAACCGTTCTTTTCCTGGCGGAACCGTCCGTCCGGGGGGTAGGACCGCATCGACCGAACGTGATTAGATCCCGGTCGTGGAAGATCGTTCGCTTCCGGTGGACCGGCAGCCGCCTGTGCCTCCGGGGTACCCTCCGGTCGCGTACCCGGCTCCGGACTCGTATCCCGCGCCGGCTGGAGATCCCGGGCCGGCTGCGTCGTACCCCACGCCCGTCGCCCATCCCGGTTCCGGTGCCTATCTCGGGGCTGTCGATCATTCCGGTCCTGGTGCGTATCCCGGTTTTGATGCGTATCCCGGTTCTGGGGTGCATCCGGGGCCGGGGCGTCCGCGGGGTTCCCGGAAGTCGCTCGCCGTCGCCGTCCTGCTCGCCATCGCGCTCGGGCTCGGTGCCGGTGTGCTGCTCGTCCGCCCCGACGTCGAGGAGCCGGCCGCCGCGACGCCCACCGTGAAGTCCAGCCGTCCGCTGACCCCGTTCGAGCAGGCGCAGACGGTCCTCGAGAAGCAGGCCGCCGCGTACCTGAAGGGCGACGAGAAGGGCTGGCTCGCCGCGGTCGACTCCACGCTGACCACGAAGTACCGGATGATCTACCGCAACCTCCGCGGCCTGGAGGTCAGTCACGTCGAGTACCACACCTACCCGGCCGAGACGAAGGCCGCCGACGGCGCGGTGAACATCGACGCCGACCTCGCGTACTGCTTCTCCGGCGCGGCCTGCCCGGAGTGGCGCAGCTCCGCCGACGACGGCCCGCCCCGCGAGTTCCAGACGGTGACCCTGACCCTCCGCGACGGCCGGTACGTCATCACCAAGTTCGTCGGCGGCAACACCGACCAGTACCTCAGCCCGACCCCGTGGGAGAGCCAGACGCTCACCATCGCCAAGGGCAAGCGGGTCATCGTCGCGGCCCCGAAGAGCCAGGCGAAGAACGTCAAGACGGTCCTCCGGCAGGCCGAGCTCGCCGCCGCCGTGGCCGACCGGTACGCCGGCTACATCGACAACCGGCAGAAGGCCAAGTACCGCGTCTACCTGGCCGACGAGAAGGCCTGGAAGACCTGGTACGGCGGTTTCGACGCGGACTGGGCGATCGGGTACACCGTCCCGCTCAACGCCGCCGGCTCCGACGTACTGCTGCACTCCTCGGAGGTGCTCGGCTCCACCCGCCAGCTCCGCGTCATCGTCCAGCACGAACTGGCCCACGTGGCGACCCTGGCCGGCCTGACCCAGCGCGACACCGGCGACGACCAGTGGCTCATCGAGGGCATCGCGGAGTACATCGGCGCGTACCCTCGCCAGCCCCAGGCCACCGGCAACCACGACGTCCTGGCCGAGTCGTTCAGCAAGCGCGGCGCCCCGAAGACGATCGCCGTACCGTCCCTGGCCGACGACGCCGACGACCTCACCGTCAACACCCTCTACGCGATGGGCCACTACGCGGCCGCCTGCATGGCCGACAAGTACGGCGAACGCAAACTCCTGACATTCACCGCCCTGGTCCTCCGCGAGGCGAAGAAGCCCGACGAGGCATCGCGCAGCGCTTTCGGCAAGCCCTTCAGCACGGTAGACAAGGGCTGCCTGACATGGATCAAAGCCCGCGTCTGATCATCAGGCGCCGGTCTGCTCCGGCCGGGCCGGGGATTGTCAGATGCCGACCCGCTCGGCCAGGCCGGGGTAGTCGAGCACGAAGCCGTCGTCGTCCAGGGTCAGATCCGCGCTGAAGGTCTCGCTGGCATACCGAACCCGGTTCTCGCCGATCGCCGTGTAGATCTGGTCTGCCTGCACCACCTCCAGACTCGGCACCAGCACCCACGCCACACTCAGCCGGTGCGCCACACCCTCACTCCCCAGCAGTCCCAACCGCCGGATCGGCAGCGTGTTGGTCAGCGGCGAGTGCCCGAGATCCACGTCGAAGGCCCCGTACAGGAGGTCCGGATCCTCCATCCCCGGCTGCCCGGCCCGCGCGTGCCCGGCCGCCACCAGCGCCGAATCCAGGTCCCCCTGTTCAGAAGCGGTCACTCGCCACCGCCCCGCCGCCAACTCCAGCCGGACCGCTCGTGCCCACCCCGCCCCTTGCGCCCGCACGTCCAGTCGTGAGGTCACCCACCCCGGATCGGTCCGCAACTCGTACTCACACACGAACCCCACCGGCGCCGCCGCCACCACGCTTCCTTGCGCGTAGAGCCCCTCCCCGATGCCCGTCCCGTTCCCGGCGCCTGTCCTGTCCTCGGAACGTGACGTGTCCCCGGCGTGTGGGCCGCCCTTGGCACTCAGCCGGACGTACTCACTGCCGGGCACGTCCTTCCGCGCCCAGAACAATCCCGCAGGCAGAACCGACATACCGGCAAGCTACCCGCTCCCCACCGCTCTCAAGCCCCGCACTTCCCCACCTTCACCCCCGCTTTTTCGCCGTCGGCGCACTGCCCCCTTCCTCTCCCCACTCCCATCGGCCCGTTCCCGCTCTCCCGCCCTCAACAAGTCGGCCCGTTCCCGCTCTCCCGCCCTCAACAAGGTGGCCACCCAGCCCATCGGCGGTGGGCATGCATCGAGGCTAGGCCTTGTCCCAGGGGCAGACTCAAGTCCCCGTCGCCATCACATGTGCCACCCTCTCGCGGAAATCGGCAGGGCGTCACGGACTGTCCACCGATCGCCGTGACGGCGGTGCGCGGACGGCGTTGACCTGGCACTCCGCGATCGATGCGGTGCCGTTTACACCGTTTCCCGGGCGGTCCCGGGCGTCACGGCGGGGCGGTCCAGGTTCACGATCATGGCTTGCAGGGGCGGCGGGAGCTCGCGGTCGCTGGTTGAGTCGTTCTGGCGCCCCTCTGGCGGCTGTGCGAGTACACGGTCGCGGATCGTGTGCGCCTGCCGCCCTTCTCACGGTTGTTCGTGCGCGTGCGCCGTCCCGTTCGCGCTGTTGGTGTGCGTGCGCCGTCCCGTTCGCGCTGTTGGTGTGCGCGTGTAGCCACTGCTCGTGCCGTTGGTGTGCGTGTGTCGCGCTGCTCGTGCCGTCCGTCTGCGGAGCGGGAATGAACTCCACCCGCGGGACCGGGTACGGCCACCGGCGGCCCGCTTGCTTCAGACGAAACACCCCGGCGCGGGCGAGCTCCGAGGACTGCGGGAGGCGGCGCTCCGGAGGGCGTACGGGGCGTAACAGGTACTGAGGGAGGGCGTACGGGAGCTGCGGAGGGCGTACGGGAAAAGAAAAACCCCGGCGCGCAAGAAGCGTGCCGGGGCCTTTCCGAAAGTGGGTCAGTAGCTGCGGACCGGGCGAGAGGAACCGAACCGGCCCGACGACGGGCCACCCTCGCGACGGTCGGTGCGCTGGTCGCGGCGCTGGCCGGCCGGACGGTCGCCCGAGTGACGGTCCGACCAGGGGCGGTCGCCCGTGTGACGGTCGGTGCGGGCGCGGTCACCGGTGGGCCGGTCGCCGCCAGCGTGACGCTCACCCGAGTGACGGTCGCCGGAGGGACGGTCGCTGGAAGGGCGGTCGCTGTTGCGGTCGGACCACGAACGGTCGCCGCGCGGGCGGTCGCCGAAACGACGGTCGCCGTTCTGGCGGTCGCTGGAGTTGCGGTCGTTCCGGTCGCTGTGCGGGCGGTCGCCGGTCGGCCGGTCGTTGAAGCCGCCCCGGTCGAAGGAGCCGCGGTCGCGAGCCGGACGGTCGCCATAGCCGCCGCGGTCGCCGGAGGGGCGGTCACGGAAGCGGTCCGGGCGGTCGCCGAAACGGTCGTTGCGGTCGCCGAAGGAGCGACGGTCGCCACGCGGGCGGTCGCCGAAGCGACGGGAACCGCCGGAACGCTCGCGCCGGGGCTCCGGCTCGTCGACCACCGGGACGCCGCTGGGCTCGCGAGCGCCGGTGACCTCGGCCAGCTTGTCGTCGCCGAGACGGACCCGGACCTCGCCCGGGTTGACGCCGGCCTTGGCCATCATGGCCTGGGTGGTACGCCGCTGCTTCGGCAGGACCAGGGTGACCACGGCGCCGGACTCGCCGGCCCGAGCCGTACGCCCGGCGCGGTGCAGGTAGTCCTTCGGGTCCTTCGGCGGGTCGACGTGCACGACCAGCGAGATCCCGTCGACGTGGATGCCACGGGCCGCCACGTCGGTCGCGACCAGCACGTTCGTGCGGCCTTCCTTGAACTCGGCGAGCGTACGGGTACGAACCCGCTGAGTCTTGCCGCCGTGCAGGGCACCGGCCCGGACACCGACCGCGGCGAGCTGCTCGACCAGCCGGTCGACGCCCATCTGGGTACGGGCGAAGACGATGGTCTTGCCCTCCCGGTTGGCGATCCACGACGTGATCGGGAACTTGTCGGCCGGCGGGATCAGCAGCAGGTGGTGTTCCATGGTGGACACGCTCGCCTCGGCCGGAGCCGTCGAGTGCGTCACCGGGTCGTGCATGAACCGCTTGACCAGGGTGTCGACGTCACCGTCCAGAGTGGCCGAGAAGAGCAGCCGCTGCGCGGTCTCCGGCGTCTTGGCCAGCAGGTCGGTGACCTCGGGCAGGAAGCCCATGTCGGCCATCTGGTCGGCCTCGTCGAGCACGGTGATCTCGACGTCGTCGAGGCGGCAGGCGCCCCGCTCGATCAGGTCGGCGAGCCGGCCCGGGGTCGCGACGATCACCTCGACGCCGCGGCGAAGGGCGTCCATCTGGCGGTCGTACGGCACGCCGCCGACCGCGGTCTTCAGGAACACGCCGACGGAGCGGCCGATCGGCATCAGCGAGTCGGCGACCTGCATCGCGAGCTCACGGGTCGGCACCAGGATCAGGGCCTTGGGGTAGTGCGGGCGCGCCTTGCCGCCCTGCGCGGTGCGAGCCAGGACGGGCAGGCCGAACGCCAGCGTCTTGCCGGAGCCGGTCTGGCCACGGCCGAGCACGTCGCGACCGGCGAGCGCGTCGGGCACGGTGGCGGCCTGGATCTCGAACGGGGTGCTGATGCCCTCACGGTTGAGGACACGGACGATCTCGGAGGGCAGGCCCAGATCGGCGAAGCTACGCACCGGGGCGGCGGCGGGAGCGTCGGTGCTCTCCGGCTCGACGGTCGCGTCGGTGGGGGTCTCGAGTACGGACGGGAACGTGCTGGGGTCAGCGAAAGTGGTCAAGAGAACCTCTCTACGGGGGCGCATGCTCGCGAATGGCCCGCCGCGGTCGGTTGCCAACCACCGCTGAATTGCCCGCAAGAACGCCCGTGGCGTGCACCGGGTGGGCACGCCGCGTCAATAACTTCCATAAGTGTACGGGTCAACGCCAAACCCGCCGACCGCATTCCGGGCCGGTAGTGGGCAGGCTCACGCCGCAGTACAACCTCGCAAGCTTAGGGCGTGTTCAGTCGAGCGGCAATGCCCTGGTCGGGGTCAGTTGAAGAGCCCACCGAGCATGTCGGTGAACGCGCTGCCCGCAGTGAGGACGAACACGAGACTCACGGTGACGAGCAGGCCGAGCACCGCCAGCATCGCGAGCACCACTTTGAAGTTGCTCCGGCGCTCGTCGACCGGGGCGTCGTGCCAGCCCTGGGCCAGGATGTGGCCGGTCAGCGAGCCGGAGTTCTCCACCGGGTCGTGCATCGGCATGGGCATCTGGAGCGCCGGGTAGCCGCCGGTGCCGTACAGCGTGCCGAAGTGGTCGTGACCACGCTGTCCGGGCACCGAGACCGGCATGGTGGCGTCGGGTGAGGCGCCGGGCGGCACCATGTTCACCGGCATGGTCATGTCGATGTTGTTCACCGGCATGGTCATGTCCGGGCTGCCCTGAGTCAGCATGTTGACAGGCATGGTCATGTCGATGTTGCCGGGAGTGACCATGCCGACCGGCTGGGTCATCTCGATGTTGCCCGGGTTGGCTGGGTAGCCGGGTGTGCCGTAGGACATGGGCGGCAGGACTCCCGTCGGGCCGCTCGACGGCGGCATCGTGTAAGCGGGCAGGCCGTTGCTTGCCGCGTCGGTCTTGTCGATCACCAGGGGTGGCGGGAAGACCGGTGGAACAGGACCGGGCACCGGGCTGGGCCCGGGGCCGGGCGGAACGGGCGACGGCCCGGGACCCGGCGGGACCGGGCTGGGCGGAACCGGACTCGGCACCGGCGGAACCGGACCGGGCGGCGGGTAGGGGCTCGGGGTCGGATCCGGGGTGGGCGGCACCGGAGTGGGGCTCGGTGTGGGAAGCGGGCCGGGCCCGGGATCGGGCAGGGGCGTCGGCGGCGCCGGCGGCTCGGGATCGGCCGGCTTGGGCTCGACCGGCTTCGCCGGGACGGGAACCGGCCGCGGTTCGGCGGGCTCCGGTTCCGCGGGTTCCGGCTCGTCCGGCTTCTCCGGCTCTTCCCACTCGGAAGGCCCGGAAGGCCCGGAACGCTCGGAAGGCTTAGAGGACACGAGGCCGGGCTCAGCAGGCGAGGGCTCAGCGGGCGAGGGCTCAGCGGGCGAGGGCTCGGCGGCTGGGGAATCGGCGGCTGGGGACTTGGCGGGCGGCTCGGAGATGGCCGTGGTCATGTCGGTCGTCGAGGCCCCGTAGACGGCGGTGGACCGCGGCGAGGCCGGCGGACTCGACACCGGAGCCGATCCGAACGCTCGCGTGCTGGCCACCGGTGCCGAGATCGGCGACGACTCCGAACCAGGCTTGGCCACGGTCGCCGCCGGTTTGGGCGCGGCCGCGGGGGGACTGGAGACCGGCGCCGACCCGGAGACCCGCGGGGCGGGAACGGAGGCGCCACCCCAGAGCGCGGTCCCCGGCTTGGGCGGCGGTGGCGGAGTGAACCCCTCGGACGTGGCGGTCGACGGCTCGCTCGCGTGCTGCTCGTCCATGGCCCCTCCCGACCGCCGCTGCCGACGGTGAGGACGTCGGTCGCTGACCTTAACCGTGCCACATCAGCCGGTGTGAACGCACCCGGCAGGGGTCCGATCCTCGCTCGACGAGGGGACGGAACCCGCCGGATCCTTACTACACGACTTCCGGGCTAATCGCAGGATGGCATGCCCGTGCCAGCAGCTCGATGAGGCCGGCACCGGCTCCCTGGCGTGCCGACCCCCTGGCCTGCCGACGCTAGCTGCTCGCCGAGGCCGACACCGATTCCGACGAAGCCGACGATTCCGAGGAAGAGGACTCAGTGGCGGACTCGGTGGCGGACTCGGTGGCGGACGCGGACTCGGTCGGCTCGGCGCTCGTGGTGCTCGGCGACGGGCTGGGCGTCGGCGTCGGGCTCGGCGACGTCGTGGTCGGCGTGACCGACGGCGAGGTCGTACCCGTGGACGGGCTCGGCGACTTGGTCGTGGCGGTCGGGCTCGGCGACTTCGTGGTGGCCGACGGGCTCGGCGACTTCGTCGTGCTGGTCGGGCTCGCCGTCGGGCTGGTCGTGGTCCCGCTGTCCGGATCCTCCGGGTCGGGGGTGCCCAGGGTCACCGAGTCGTCGCCGCCCTCCACCGAGCCGAAGACCCGGGTGGCCTGGAAGAGCCGGCTCCACCGGACCGGAACCAGCCGGACGTTCAGACCGGTCCGCGGTGCCTCGACCATCATGCCGTTGCCGGCGTACATGGCGACGTGGTGGATGCCCGTCCAGCTGTTGGAGTAGCTGAAGAAGAGCAGGTCGCCGGGGAGCAGGCTGTACCGGTCGACCACCTTGTTACGGGTCTGGTAGTACTGGTCACGGGAGACGCGGACCAGCGGGTAGCCCACCGAGTGGTAGGCCGCGTACATCAGGCCGGAGCAGTCGAACTCGTCCGGGCCCTCCTCGGACCACACATACGGGTCACCGCGCTGCGCCAGCGCGTACTGAAGAGCCTGAATCGCCCTCGGGTCGGCACCGCGCCCGCTCGCCGAACCGGCCAGGTATTCCGCGCCGAGGGCCTGGTCGGCGGCGTTCTCGGTGCTCTCGGCAGCGCTCAGCTCGTCGGCGTGCTCCAGCTCGAGCTTCTGCTGGGCGGCCTGCTTCGCGGTGAGCTCGGCGGAAAGCTTCGTGTACTCGGCGAGCAGGTCGGCGTACTTCTCGGTGGCGATCGTCTGCTCGTCGAGCGCGATCTGCGTGGTGATCTGCGCAGCGTCGAGGCGCCGGGCGGCGCTGTCGTCGGCGGCGGTCTCGCCACGCTGCATCCGGGCGAGCGTGTCCAGGTCGAGCAGGCCGGAGTCGAGGCTGGCGCCCGGCGGGAGCGCCGCGGCCTGCTGCATCGCGTTGCTGGCCGCGGTGGCCGCCTCGCTCTGCGCGGACTGCTGTGCGGTCTGCGCCTCGGTCACCTTCTGTGTGGTCGTGGTGACCTGGGCCTGTGCCAGGTCGCGGTCCTGCTTCACCTTGATCAGGTCGTCGCCCAGGCCGGCCACCTCGGCGCGGCCCTTCTCGATCTGCGCCAGCACCGGGCTGGTCGCCGAGCCGGGGATCGCGGTGGTCGTGGTGGAGGCCGGGGTGCCGGGCAGCACGAGGGAGCCCAGCTGTATGGGGCGGGACCCGACATCGGGCACGGAGACCGTGGTGGTCGTCGACGTGCTGTCGGCGGGTGACGCCATGGCCGGCACCGGCTGGAATAGTGCAGCCAGCGCTGTGGCGACGGCGACCGAGAAGAGGAGCGGCCGCAGTCGCAAGCGCACGGAGAGTGATGGTACCGGTCCGTATCGCAGTGCCTTCGACATGAGCTCCCCGTCCGCGACGGTCATGACAGTCGCTAGTCGTCCTAGAGATTCCTACCCCAGGGTCCGTACCGATGTCGATCGAAAGTAGATGAAAGGACGCTGAGAATTTTTCGTCATACGGGTGTTCGGCGGACCGCCATCAGATGATCGAAACCGGATCGATCCAGCTCAGCCTGTGTGTACCGCCACCGCGAGGCCCGGCTGTCGGACCCTGGACGTACTCTCGACGGCGAGGTCGATGGCGAACGGCGAGAGAGGGACGACACATGGATGCCGGGCTTAAGCGCGAGCTCGAGGCGAAGGTCTACGCCGGAGAGCGGCTCACGCGCGAGGACGGTGTCGCCCTCTACGAGAGTGACGATCTCGCCTGGCTGGGCCGGCTGGCGCACCACAGGCGTACCGAGCTGAACGGCGACCGGGTGATGTTCAACGTCAACCGGCACCTCAACCTGACCAACGTCTGCTCCGCCAGTTGTGCGTACTGCTCCTTTCAGCGCAAGCCGGGGGAGAAGGACGCGTACACGATGCGCATCGACGAGGCCGTCCGCAAGGCCAAGGAGATGGAGGACGAGCAGCTCACCGAGCTGCACATCGTCAACGGGCTGCACCCCACGCTGCCCTGGCGGTATTACCCCAAGGTGCTGCGCGAGCTGAAGGCCGCCCTGCCGAACGTCAAGCTCAAGTGCTTCACCGCCACCGAGGTCCAGTGGTTCGAGAAGATCAGCGGCCTCTCGGCGAGCGAGATCCTCGACGAGTTGATGGACGCCGGTCTGGAGTCGCTGACCGGTGGCGGTGCCGAGATCTTCGACTGGGAGATCCGGCAGCACATCGTGGACCACGCCTGCCACTGGGAGGACTGGTCCCGGATCCACCGGCTCGCCCACGAGAAGGGCATGCGTACGCCGGCCACCATGCTGTACGGGCACATCGAGGAGCCCCGGCACCGCGTCGACCACGTGCTGCGCCTGCGTGAGCTGCAGGACGAGACCGGTGGCTTCGCGGTCTTCATCCCGCTGCGCTACCAGCACGACTTCGTCGACGCGCAGGACGGCAAGGTCCGCAACCGGATCCAGGAGCGCACCACGATGGCCGCGCCCGCCGAGTCGCTCAAGACGTTCGCGGTCTCCCGGCTGCTCTTCGACAACGTGCCGCACGTGAAGTGCTTCTGGGTCATGCACGGGCTCTCGGTCGCCCAGCTCTCGCTGAACTTCGGCGCCGACGACCTGGACGGCTCCGTGGTGGAATACAAGATCACTCACGACGCCGACTCGTACGGAACGCCCCACACCATGCACCGGGACGACCTGCTCGACCTGATCTGGGACGCTGGTTTCCAGCCGGTCGAGCGGAACACGCGCTACGACGTGGTCCGGGAGTATGACAAGCCGCCCACGCTGGCCGCACGGCGCAGCGAGCCGCAGCGGGTCTGGGCCTGAGCCGACCTAGGGTGGCCGGATGACCCAGGAGCAGAGGAAGGCACGTGGCCTGCGGCGGGATGCCGGAGGCCGGCTGGCGACCGTCGGTGACCTGCTCGGCGCGGCGCTCGCCGGCCTGGTCGTCAGCGGCGTGGTGCTGCTGGTCTTCGAGGCGATCATGGCGTTGACCGGCGTCGGCGCGTTCGGCGAGTCGAACGGCTGGTTCGCGGTGATCCTGCCGGTCTGGCTCTTCATCGAGGAGTTCCGGGCCGAGGCCTTCGGCGCCCCTCGGATCATGGTGGTGGTGCTGGCTGCCGGCTTCGGCGCGGCCTTCGGGATGACCGTGGCGGGTCTCGCCGCCTCGGTGACGCCCAGCCTGGTGAGTGGAGCCGCCGGCGCGGCCACCGCTACCGTCGTGTACTCCCTCGTCTGGTTCTACGGCCTCCGGTGGCTCAGCGACCGGAACGGCTGAGAGAGATAAGTGATCATGAATCCCGCCCTCAAGTACACGCTCGGCCGGCTCGGGCTCTTCGTCCTGGCCTTCGGCGCGCTGCTGCCCTTCCCGCTGAACCCGCTGGTCGCCGCGATGGTGGCCTTCGCGATCTCGGCGATCCTCTCGCTGATCATGCTGCGTGGCTGGCGCGACCAGATGGCCGATCAACTCGGCTCGGCCGCCTCCCGCCGCCAGGCCGAGAAGGAGCGTCTCCGCTCGGCCCTGGCCGGCGACGACGAGGCCGCCGCTGCCGGCGACCGGGTGGCAGCCGCTGACGCCGCGTCGCTCGAAAAGGACGCCGCCGTGCCGCCGGAAAAGGGCGAAGGAGACGAAGAAGCGGACAAAGAGGTGGACAGCAGCGCCCAGAAGTAGGCCCGCAACCGGCCTGCAACCAGCTTGCACTCCACCTTTTCCTCAGGTGTCCGAAATGACAGACATGACGGACACCATGGTGGTTGAGCTCGGGTTCCAAGCCATGACCATCGCGGCGAAGCTCGCGGCCCCGATCCTGCTGACGGCCCTCGTGGTCGGCTTCACGGTCTCGCTCTTCCAGTCGGTGACCCAGATCCAGGAGCCGACCCTCGCGTTCGTCCCCAAGGCCATCGCGATCGGCGTCGCGCTCCTCTTCATCGGCAACTGGATGCTGCACCAGATGATGACGTACACCATCCAGCTCTTCGAAAAGGTCCCCGACCTGCTCCGCTGACCGAAGCCGAAGCCGAAGCCGAAGCCGAAGCCGAAGCCGAAGCCGGTGCCGGTGCCGGAGCCGGAGCCGGAGACACGACCGAGCCCGGAGACACGACCGAGCCCGGAGACGCGACCGAGGCCGGAGACACCATCACCGGGCCAGGATCGCGAACATCCCGCCCTGCGGATCGGTCAGCACCGCGTACCGCCCGAACGTGATCGAGGTCGGCGGGCTGACGATCCGCGCGCCCAGCGTGACCGCGTGCTCCGCCGCCACGTCGCAGTCGCCGACCGCGAAGTAGACCAGCCAGTACGGGGGCTGATCCGCGGGCCATCCCTCCCCGACCATGGGTTGCACCCCGGCCACCGGTTGCCGGTTCAGGTCGCAGTACACGTAGGGCAGCCCGCCCACCTGTCCCGGCCGGAACGACCATCCGAAGACCGCTCCGTAGAACGACACCGAGCCGTCCGGATCCCGGGTGTTGAGTTCGTTCCAGATCAGCGCGCCCGGCACGTCGAACACCTCGGCCCCGCGCATCATCCCGGCCTCCCAGGCGCTGAACGGTGCGCCCGACGGGTCGAGGAATGCCGCCATCCGTCCCTGATCCGCCACGTCGAAGGGCGCGACCAGCACTTTCCCGCCGGCGGCCTCGACTCTGGCGGCCACCACGTCGGCGTCCTCGGTCGCGACATAGGTGCTCCACGAGGTCGCCTGCCCCTCGCCGAAGAGGGGTCCCGCGCCCGCCACCGGCAGTCCGTTGAGCAGGAACGTCGTGTATCCGCCGAAGTCATCGCCGGAGATCTGGGCGGTCCAGCCGAACAAACCGGTGTAGAAGCGGATAGCCGCATCTATGTCGGAAGTGGCCAGATCCACCCAATTGGGCACGCCAGGAGATGGAACGGTCATGGCCGCATGATGACATCCGGGCTCAGGCCCCAACCCGAAACTGTCAAGCTTCTAGCCGAACCATCACCAACCCCAAGATCAAATTCCGTTTCCCGTACGCCCTCAGATCGCCTACGCCGATCTCGGTGCACCCCGCGCTCGTGTGGGAAGTCCGGGTGGCGGGGTCGACGCTGGGAATTCCCACACGAGGGTGGACCGTCTCTCCTAGGGTTGCGCCCGTGGGAGATCTGATCTTGCGCGTGGCCGAGCCGTTCGAGCTCAAGGCCGTACTGGACTTCTGGCACGACGCGGCCGAGAACGACAGCCGCCCGGTGGACACGATCGCCGTGGTCGAGGCGTTCTACCGGCGCGACCCGGAGGCACTGATCCTGGCTGTGGACGACACCGAGATCGTCGGGACGATCATCGCGGGCTGGGACGGCTGGCGCTGCCACCTGTACCGGCTCGCGGTCGCCCCGGCTCGCCGCCGCGAGGGGATCGGCGGCCGCCTGATCGCCGCCGCCGAGGAGCGTTTCCGCATCCTGGGTGGCACCCGGGCGGACGCCATGGTGCTCGACGCCAACGGTCGTGGCCAGGCCATCTGGGCCCGGCACGGCTATCACGCCCAGCCGGAGTGGTCCCGCTGGGTTAAGCCGATCTGAGCTATCCACCGGGTTATCCACAGCCTGAGGGGAAAAGCTGTGGATAACCCGGTCGAGCCTGTGGATAAAGGTGTGGGTTACCGGCCCAGAGCGGTGAGCGCGGCCCGGACCTGCGCGATCGGGTCCGGGTCCATCACCCGCAGGACGATCGTGCCGGCCCCCGCGTCGACCACCGACTTGACCTTGCCGGGGATCTCCTCGACCGGGCCCACCAGCGAGAACAGCTCCTCCTTCGGTACGCCCATCCACGCCGCCTGCACGGTCAGGGTCTCGTCGGTGAGCGCCGCCGTCCGCGCCGCGTCGTCGTCCGCGTGCAGGAACGCGAAGAGGATCAGCTCGTGCTCCGGCCCCGCCCCGCCGCGGCGGATGTGGGTGAGCGCGTCCGCGATCTGAACCGGCCCGTGCCCCTCGGCGATGATCGTGCCGTCGGCGGCCCGCCCGGAGAGCTCCAGTGACCGGGGCTTCACCACGCCGGTGACGATCGGCGGGACCACCCCCGGCTTGTGGACCAGGCCGACCCCGTCGAGGTGCACCTCCCGGCCGTCGACGGTGACCGTCTCACCGCGCAGCAGCCCGCGAACCGCGATGACGGTCTCCTCCAGCATCGCCAGCTTGGCGACGGGCTCCGCGCCGACCTGGCGCATCCACTCGGGTACGCCGTGACCGATTCCGCCGACCAGCCGGCCGGGGTACGTCCGGGCCAGCACGGCCAGCTCCATCGCGAGCAGGGCCGGATTCCGCAGCGGCGCGGGCGCGATGCCGATCCCGACCCGGATCCGGGAGGTCGAGGCCAGCGCGATCGCGGCCGCACTGATCGAGCCGGCCCAGCCGAGGTCCTCCACCACCCAGAGATCGTCGACACCGGCGGCCTCCACGGCGGCGGCGAAGCCCGGCAGCTCTTCGGGGGCACGGTCACGATCGAACATCACACCGATACGAGGCATCAACGGATCGTAGGCCGGGCGGCGCCGATCACCCGGGCAATTGCGCCGCTCCTGATCGCAGCGGCCCGGGGAGCGGCCGTGCGTGCAGGACGGAGAGCCTGGTCACGGCGCGGGTGAGGACGACATAGAGACGATTGAGCCCGCGTGGCTCGGCGGCGACGATATCGGCGGGCTCGTGCACGATGACATGGTCGTACTCCAAGCCCTTGACGATCGTGGCGGGCACCACCATGACCCGCGCCTCGGCATCGAGATCGTCCGGGGTCGCGTGCTCGATCCCCGCGGCCGTGAGATGACCGCGCAGCCGTTCCACCGCCGCGTCCGCCGCGATCACCGCGACCGAGCCCTCGTGCCCCAGCGCCGCCGTCACCTCGGCCAGCGTGCGCGCGTCCAGATCGGCGGGCTCGGTCACCTCGATCACCGACAGCTCGCCGTCGCTCCGCAGCGAGACCGCCTCCGGCACGTTCACACCGAGCGCCGGCAACAGACGATTGGCAAGTTCCACCACCTTTTCCGGTACGCGGAATCCCACGGTCAACGGCACCACTGACGCGTCGGGCTTCCCGAGGTGCGCCAGGATGTCCCGCCAATCGGTGGTCGCCCAGGGCGCCGTGCCCTGGGCGAGGTCGCCGAGCAGGGTGATCGACCCGTGCTCGCTGCGCCGGGCGATCGTCCGGGCCTGCATCGGCGACAGGTCCTGCGCCTCGTCGATCACCACGTGACCGAAACTGTTCTCCCGCTCCAGGAGACCGGCGGCCTCGTCGACGAGCACCAGGTCGGCCGTGGTGAACTTCGCCGACTTCACCGTCTTGGGCGGCTTGACCCAGCGGATCGCGTCCTGCTCCGCCTCGGTGAGCAGGTCACCGGCGATCGACGGGTCGGTCAGCAGCTCCGCGACCAGCGATTCCGGTGTGCAGGCCGGCCACGCCTCCTCCAGGAACCCGGTCACCGGCGCGATCTTGCTCATCTTGCGCAGCCACGTCTCGCTCGGCGAGTTGCCGGTCCGGTACTCCGACTGGCGCTGCAGCAGCCCGACCACCCGGGCGCGGACCCGCTCCCGCCCGACCGCGTACGGCAGCTCCTCGCGCCGTGCCTCGTCGACGATCCGGCGTAGCGGCTCGGTGTCGATCCGCCACCGGTACGACCCGTCGGACACCATGATCGGCTCGGTCGGCTTGCGCAGACGTTCCCAGAGAGCGCGATGAAGCACCTCGGCCATCCGTACGTCATGTTTGACCGCAGCGGCCTCGGCCGAGTCGACCGCCTTGACCGGCACCCGGCCGACGAGGCCGTCCAGGGTGGACTGTCTCACCTCGACCTCGCCCAGGGTGGGCAGGACCGCGGAGATGTAGGAGAGGAACGCGGTGTTCGGCCCGACGATGAGCACGCCGGACTTCCGCAGCCGTTCCCGGTGCAGGTAGAGCAGGTACGCCGCCCGATGCAGCCCGACCGCGGTCTTACCGGTGCCGGGCGCGCCCTGCACACAGATCGAGTCGGCCAGCTCGGCCCGGACCAGCTCGTCCTGCTCCGGCTGGATGGTGGCGACGATGTCCCGCATCGGCCCGACGCGCGGCCGCTCGATCTCGGCGGTCAGGATCCGGCTGCTGGTGCCGAGCTCCTCACCCCGGTCCAGGTGCTCGTCCTCGAAGCTGGTCAGGTCACCCTTGACGAACCCGAACCGGCGGCGGGTCGCGACGCCCTGGGGGTCTCGTACGCTGGCCCGGTAGAACGACCGGGAGAGCGGCGCCCGCCAGTCCAGCACCATCGGCTCCCCGGCGTCGTCGGTGACGTGCCGCCGCCCGACGTAGTACGCCGCGTCGATGTCGAGCCGCCCGAAGAAGAGCGGCGTGTCCGGGTCGTCGGCGAGCTCCTTGACCCGCCGGGCCATGTGCCGCCCCAGCTGCTCGGCGGTGTACGCGTCCCCGGCCACCTTGTCCCCGGTCGCGAAGAGCGACTGGGCCCGATCTCGCATCCGCCGCAACGCGGCCCGCGACTCGGTCAGGTGTTCCCGTTCGGCGATGAGTTCGGTATCGAGATCAAGTTCAGAGGCGGACACGGTTCATCCTCGGCAGACTCACGGTGGCTGCGCTCGCGTATCCACAGGGCGTTTCGGCCACCCCTGGCGCGACGGACGCCCGCTGCGGTGCATGCTCACCACGGCCGTCAAGCGGCCCTCCACGCTACGCCACCATCGCCCTCTGTCCACTCATTTATGCGGTTCCGATCATCCCCGCAGGTCGCCTCGCGGATGGGAGTCTCGGTGGCGCGGGTGTCCCAGATCGAGTCGGGCGACGTCTCGACGCAGGAGGTCCTTGCCCGGTACATCGCCGCGCTCGGCGGGACGCTCAAGCTCATCGCCGACTTCGGGGATGAGCAGTTGAAGGTCGGTGTCACGCGTAACGACCTGTTGCGGTACGTGCTGGCGCAGGCATACCCGAAGGGCGAACCTCGGGTGACCGTGGCCGACCTCGTTCGATGCGAAGAGGCGATCGCCGATCGTGACGATGACAGCGCTGGTGCCGAGGCCGGCCGGTGACCGGTAAGGACTTCGACATCATCTCTGACGTCATCGGAAAGCCGGTGGAACGACTGCGGACGGCCTGATTACCCACCCATGCCTCCGGTGAGAATGGGGGCATGGGTGAGCAGGAGACCGGGCGGGCGAATGTGCGGGTTACGGAGGCGCGGGCGTTGCGGGCGCTGGCGCATCCGGCGCGGATCGAGATCGTGGAGCATCTGAACGTCAGCGGGACGAGTGTGACCGCGACCGAGGTGGCCGGGATGGTCGGACTCTCGCCCAGTGCGACCAGCTATCACCTGCGTGAACTGGCCAAGTATGGGCTGGTGGAGCAGGCGCCGGGGCAGGGGGACGGGCGGGAGCGGCGCTGGCGCAGCACCGGTGGCAGCCTGTGGATCGACGGGGACGCCAGCCAGCCCGAGGCGGTGGCGGCGGAGCGAGCCTTGATCGACCTCTACATGAATCGAGATCAGGAGCGGCTCCGGGAGTGGGCGGCGCGGCAGCACGACGAGCCGGTCGAGTGGCGTGAGGCCAGCGCGTTGATGGGGCAGCAGCTGCTGGTTACCGCCGAGGAGTTGGTCGAGATCAACGAGAAGGTGCGAGGGCTGCTGGAACCGTACCGGGTGCGGGATCGGCACGAGGAGAAGCCGGCGGGAGCCCGCAGGGTCGTCATCCAATATGCGGCTTTCCCCATGGGGTAGCGAAGAGCCTTCTTGCGTACGGAAGATGTGAAGGATTACTTTCGAAGTATGTCCTTCAGATCTCCCGCGTCGCGTGCTGTCGCCACGAGCGCCGTCGACGAGTCCAGCCGTTGGGCAGACGTCTACCTGGTCGCCGGTGGGCGGGCTCTCTCCGTCTGCGGTGACTTCCTCGCGGCGACCACGCTCGCGCTGGTGCTGCAGCAGTCCGGGCACGGCGGGTTCGCGGTCTCCGGGCTGATGCTGGCGGCGGCCCTCCCGCTCGCGTTGCTCGCCCCGGTGGCCGGGCGCCTGGCGGACCGCGCGGACAGCCGGAAGATCCTGGTCGGGGTGGGGCTGGCCCAGGCCCTGGTCTGCGTGGCGCTCGCCTTCATCGGCGACCCGGTCCTGATCATCGGGATGGTCGCGCTGCTCGCCTGCGGGCTCGCGGTCACCCAGCCGACGATCGCCGCGCTGCTGCCGCGGATGGTCAGCCGGTCGGAGCTGGCCAGGGCGAGCGGGCTGAACCAGACCGCGGGGATGCTGGGCATGCTGATCGCCCCGGCGCTGGCCGGGTTCCTGGTCGGCACGACCGGCTCCCGGGTGCCCCTGCTCATCGACGCCTGCACCTACCTGGGGCTGGTCGCCGTGGGGCTTCTCGTGCGTACGAGAAGACGGGGTGACGAATCGGCTCAGAAGGACCGGACGGTGGTCTTCCGGCTGCGCGCCGACCGGCAGATCCTGGTGATGACCGTCGCGACGGCCGCCGTGGTGGCCGGAGTGGGCGCGATCAACGTCGTCGACGTCTTCTTCGTCCGCGAGACGCTGGCCGCCTCCGCCACCCTGTACGGCCTGGTCGCCGCCGCGTGGACGGTCGGGATGCTGCTGGCCGGCCCGCTCGTCGGCCGGATGCCGCAGCGGTGGCTGACCATCCGTACCTTCCTCGCCCTGCTCGCCCTCTCCTGCGCGGCGGTGCTGGCCGGCTCGACGGTCAGCGGCGCGGCCTGGCTGATCCCGCTCTGGATCATCGGCGGCGCCGGCAACGGCGGCGTCAACGTCCTCACCAGCGTGATGATCGCGACCCGTGTCCCGGAGTCCGCGCACGGCCGCGCGTTCTCCGCCTTCGGCGCGGCGGTCCAGGGCGCGGGCCTGATCGGCTTCATGGTCGCGGGCCCGCTGCTGGACCGTTTCGACCCGCGCCCCCTGGTCGCCGCCGCGGGCGCCGCAGGCCTGCTAGCTGCACTGATCTGCCTCCCCCTGGTGCGACGTGAGACACCCGGGCGCCCTCCGCACAGCGACCGGGGTGAGATCAGGGATACCGTCGCTGCATGAGCGGCAGCGTGAGTCGGCCTCGGGTCGGGCATATCCAGTTTCTCAACTGTCTTCCGATCTACTGGGGGCTGATGCGCTCGGGTGCACTGCTCGACGTCGATCTGCGCAAGGACACGCCGGAGCGGCTCAGTGCCTCGCTCGTCGCCGGGGATCTGGACATCGGGCCGATCACCCTGGTCGAGTACCTCAAGCACGCGGATCAGCTGCTGCTCCTGCCCGACCTGGCGGTCGGCAGCGACGGGCCGGTCCTCTCGGTCAACCTGATCTCCACCCGGCCGCCGGCCGAGCTCGACGAACGGCCCGTCGCGCTCGGTTCCACCTCGCGCACGGGTGTGCTGCTCGCGCAGATGCTGCTCTCCGAGAGGTACGCCGCGGAGCCCGAGTACTTCCGGTGCCCGCCGGACCTGTCGCAGATGCTGATGGAGGCGGACGCCGGTGTGCTGATCGGCGACCCCGCGCTCCGGGCGATGTATGAGGCGCCCCGCAACGGCCTTCAGGTGATCGACCTGGCCGAGGCGTGGAAGGAGTGGACAGGGCTGCCGATGGTCTTCGCGGTCTGGGCGGTGCGCCGGGACTTCGCGGCGGCGAACCCGGGTCAGGTCAAGGACGTGCACGAGGCGTTCCAGCGGTCCAAGGAGCTGTGCCTGGGCGAGTTGGACGCCGTCGCCGAGGCGGCCGCGCGATGGGAGCCGTTCGACGCGGCGACCCTGGCGAACTACTTCCGGGCCCTCGACTTCTCGCTCGGCGAGCGGCAGCAGCGGGGCGTACGGGAATTCGCCCGGCGTGCGGCGAATCGCGGTGAAGTGCCGCCGTTGCCGGTGGATGGTCTGCTCTTTGCCGATGTTTGATCTTTGCTGATCAGAGGCCTTAGGCTCGCCGGATTCTCTGTCAGCCGCTTCGACGCGGCCCGTCATCCGAAGTCGGTGACCATGCGTTTGCGTGCCCTGATTCGCCGTCTTGCCGTGCCCGCGGCCGCTGCCAGCCTGGCTGTCACCGGGCTGGCCCTGCCGGCGCAAGCGGACACTTCCGATATTTCGTTCCCGCTGGTCTTCCTCTCCACCCCCGAGACGGTGACCGTCATCGACGGCCAGTCGAAGACGGTCAAGTTCGACGTCTACAACTACGGCAGCGCGGCCGAGAACGTGGTCGTCACGTTCGGCACCAAGGCCAAGCCGATCGCCGCCGACCTCGGCTTCGTCGCGCCCGAGGGCTGCACCGACGGCGTCTGCAAGCTGGGCGACATGTCGGCCGGTGAGCGGCGGAACCTGACCTTCACCCTGAAGCCCGACACCACCTCGACGACCAACCTGTCGACCTCGTTCCCGGTCAGCGCGACCGTGGACGGCGAGGAGAGTGACGAGACCTCGGTCGGCGTGGTCCGTTCCGCCAAGGGCGGCATCGACCTGGAGACCGGCGACCTCAAGGACATCTCGCTGAGCCGGACCGGGTTCACGAAGCTCAACGCCGAGTTCCGGAACACCGGGAACGTGGACGTCGACAACATCGCCCTGGTCTTCGCGGCGCAGGACGCCCTGACGATCAAGGCGAAGTACCGGAACTGCCAGACGGAGTCCGAGTCCGAGGACGGTTACGGCGCCGTCTACGTGTTCTGCCTGCTCAACGATGGCATGGCGCCCGGCGGCAAGTACGCCGTCTCCTCGGACACACCGGTCACGCTCGGCGTGAGCGCGACCGCGGCCGGTCCGTACAAGTACGCCGGCATCGTCGGGGCGATCGCCCTGACCGCCAAGTCGGCGACGGAGTTCCGCAAGCAGATCGCCGGGGCGACCGGGTCGGACCTGGAGCTGACGACGCTGCAGTCCGGCTTCACCGTCGACCTGGACGAGAAGGACGACCTCAACCCCGAGGACAACACCAGCCTCTTCTACGTGAGCGTGCCGAAGTCGTCGGCGGACAGCGCCGCGGTCGGTGCGGTCTTCAAGGGCGAGGCCGGCGACATCTCCTCGGTCAAGGTCGGCGCCCGCAACCTCGGCCCGACCGCGGTGGTCCCGCTGAGCACGACCTGGATGCAGACGGTGCAGGTCCGGATCCCGTCCGACCTGAAGGTGACCGCGATCGACGACATGTGCCTGCCGGGCACCTCGCTCGACGACATCGACTACGAGGACTACACCAGCCTCAGCGGCCGTGACTACGTCTGCATCGTGTTGGACCCGATGGCCAAGGGGGGCAAGGAGGTCTTCTCCTTCAGCGCCGAGATCCTCGAGGGCGACCACGACGCCGGCTACGTCACCGTCGACGGCGGTGTGCAGGACGGCAACAGCGCGAACGACAGGGCCGAGCTGACCGTGCAGGCCTCGGAGGACGAGGCCACCCTGCCGATCACCGGTGCTCCGGCCGGCATGATCGCCGCCGGTGGCGCGGCGCTGCTGGTGGCCGGTTTCGTGGCCTTCCGGATGGCTCGCCGCCGCCGGATCATCACGATCGCCGGGTAAGCCTGGTTCGTAGAAAGCAGGGCCGGCCCTGCTTTCGTCGCAGGAGTTAACCGAGGATCTCGTCGAGGGCGGCCAGGTCGGCGATGCTCAGCTCCCACGAGCCGGCCGCGGCGTTCGCCTGGACCTGCTCGGCCGTGGTCGCACCGGCGATCACGCTGGTCACGGCGGGCCGGGCGGCCAGGCCGGCGATCGCCACGTCGAGCAGGCTGTGCCCGCGGTCGGCGCCGAAGGCGGTCAGCGCCTCGATGGTGTCCCAGTCGGCGTCGGCGAGCCACGGTGCGTACCGCTCCTGGGAGAGGCGGGTGCCCGCGCCGGGCTTCTCGCCCCGCCGGTACTTGCCGGAGAGCAGGCCGGAGTCGAGCGGGAAGAACGGGAGCAGGCCGAGCCCGAACCGCTCACACGCCGGGACCACCTCGGCCTCGACCTCGCGGTGCAGCAGGCTGTACCGGTTCTGCGCGCTGATGAACGGCGTACGGTCCGAGGCCCGCGCGGTCCAGTCGGCGTCCGCGATCTGCCAGCCGGTGAAGTTCGAGTTGCCCAGATAGCGGACCTTGCCGGAGCGGACCAGGTCGTCCAGCGCGGCGAGGGTCTCGTCGATCGGTGTGGCCGGGTCGGGCTGGTGCATCTGGTAGAGGTCGATGTGATCGGTCTCCAGGCGCCGCAGCGAGGCCTCGACCGCGCGGACGATGTACCGCCGGGATCCGCGGGCGCCGAAGTCCCGCCCGTTCACACCCTCCATGTCCATGCCGAACTTGGTGGCCAGCACCACCTCGTCGCGCCGGCCCTTGAGCGCGGCGCCGAGCAGCTGTTCCGAGCTGCCGTGCGGGGTGCCGTAGATGTCCGCGGTGTCGAACAGCGTGATCCCGGCGTCGATGGCCGCGTCGACGACCTCGCGGGTGCCGTCGGCGTCGAGCTTGCGGCCGAAGTTGTTGCAGCCGATGCCGACCACGGAGACGACCAGGCCCGAGTCGCCGAGTCGGCGGTAGCTCATGTCACTCATACGGCGACCCTATGCCGGTTCGGGTAGATCATCACGGAGACCCTTACATTGGTAAACATCTATTGACACGGGTTGTGACGCCTCGCATGCTTATGTGCACTCTCGGGCGGCGAAATCGGGAAAACCCGGGTAGCGTGCGAGGAGACCGCCGCGTCCATCGTGGACTCGCCCACGATCGGTCCACGATGGGCGCGGCCCTGGTTCAGGCCTCCTCCGGGGGCGTGCCGAGATCCCGGTACACCGGCCGCAGCAGGTCGATCAGCGGGATGTGGCGCACCGACACCTTCGGCGGATCGAGTGCCCGGATCAGCAGTTCGGGCGGGGCCGAGACGCGTGCCGGCCGTTCCCGGAGCCGGCCCAGGCTGATCGCGGGGGAGTAGAAGTCGGCCAGCCGCGAGTCCAGCGGCTCCTCGTCCACCGCCAGCGGATCGAACGCCTCCTCCGACTCGGCGGTGCCGCGCAGCGCGTCGAGCAGGACGTCCCGGTCCCGCCCCCGCCAGGCCAGCACCAGGAACGGATCGTCGTCGAACGCCTCGGCCAGCACGTAGAGCGCGGCCGACCCGTGCTTGCAGGGCACTCCCCAGTCCGGGCAGGAGCAGTCGATGCCCAGTTCGGACGGGAAGAGTGGCAGCCCCAGGTCGGCGAAGAGCTCGACGATCTCGTGCGGCATCTCCCCGGCCAGCAGCGCGGCCCGGTAGAGCGCCCGTGACCCGAGCGCCTCGATGATCTCCTCCCACGCGGCGTCGTCGAACGCGGCCATCCGAACCGTCACCCGGTACGGCTCCGGCCGCGAACCCTGCACCCGGGCGACCACCTGCCCCGGCGTCAGCGCGAAGTCGATGACCTGACCCTTGCGGGCGTACGCGCGACCGCGGGTGAGCCGCCCCGGATCGCAGATCCCCTCCAGCACGTCCACGAAGCGCCGCGACCACCACTGCTCACCGATGCTGCCGCGTTTCGAGCGGACGGCGAGCCCGCCGTCCACCGTGATCGGCCGCGCCGCCTCGTAGAACGTCCGGTCCCGATCGAACGGCATCTCAGCGCACCGCGCCCGGGTCGAGCGCGAAGAGTTCGCGCAGCTGGTCGGTGTTCAAATCGGTGATCCACTCCTCGCCGGTGCCGACGACCGAGGAGGCCAGCGCCGCCTTCCGCTCGATCATCGCGTCGATCTTCTCCTCCAGGGTGCCGGTGCAGATGAACTTGCGGACCTGCACGTTGCGGGACTGCCCGATCCGGAACGCCCGGTCGGTGGCCTGGTTCTCGACCGCCGGGTTCCACCAGCGGTCGAAGTGGACCACGTGGTTGGCGGCGGTCAGGTTGAGCCCGGTGCCCGCCGCCTTGAGCGAGAGCAGGAAGATCATCGGCTCGTCCGCGGTCTGGAAGCGCTCGACCATCTCGTCCCGCCGGGCCTTGCTCAGCCCGCCGTGCAGCCAGAGCACCGGCCGGTCCAGGTGCGCCGCGAGGTACGGCTGCAGCAGCGACCCCCACTCGGAGTACTGCGTGAAGACCAGGGCCCGGTCGCCGTCTTCGACGATCTCCTCGGCCAGCTCCTCCAGCCGGGCCAGCTTGCCGGAGCGGCCGGGCAGCCGGGAGCCGTCCTTGAGCAGGTGGGCCGGGTGGTTGCAGACCTGCTTGAGCTTCATCATCGCGGCGAGCACGTTGCCCCGTCGCTGGATGCCCTCGCTGTTCTCGATCTCGGCCATCATGTCCTCGACCACGGCCTGGTAGAGGGTGGCCTGCTCGGGGGTGAGCGTGCACCACACCTTCATCTCGTTCTTCTCCGGCAGGTCCGAGATGATCGACTTGTCGGTCTTCAGCCGGCGCAGCACGAACGGGCCGGTCGCGCGCTTGAGGGCGGCGATCGCGTCCGGATCCTGGCGTACCTCGATCGGCTCCTGGAACCGGCGGCGGAACCGCTTCATCGGGCCGAGCAGCCCCGGGTTGCAGAAGTCCATCAGCGACCAGAGCTCGGCGAGGTGGTTCTCCACCGGGGTACCGCTGAGCGCCAGCCGGGTCCGCGCCGGGATGGCCCGGACCGCCTGCGACTGCCGGGTGCCGCTGTTCTTGATCGCCTGCGCCTCGTCGATCACCACGCGGTCCCAGCTCGGTGAGCGCAGCGTCTCGAGGTCGCGCATCGCGGTGCCGTAGGTGGTGATCACCAGGTCGGCGCCGTCCACGGTCGCCGCGAAGTCGTCCCCGCGCTGCCGGGTGCCGCCATGGTGGACGTACACCGTCAGCCCGGGAGCGAACCGGGCGGCTTCCTTATGCCAGTTGCTGACCAGCGACATCGGGCAGATCAGCAGCGTCCTGCCGCCCGCGGCGAGCAGCAGGGAGAGCGTCTGCGCGGTCTTTCCCAGGCCCATGTCGTCGGCGAGGACTCCGCCGAGGCCGAGTCTGCCGAGGAAACTCAACCAGGACAAACCCCTCTCCTGGTACGGCCGGAGTGCACCCTGGAACCCCGCAGGCGTCGCCATCGGGGTGAGGCGCTCGCCGCCGGAGAGCAGGTCACCGAGCATCCCGTCGGCGTCCACCTCGATCAGCGGCAGGTCCTCGTCCCCGCCGTCGACCACCTCTTGCAGCAGCTCGCCCGCGGTGATGTCGCCCTCGCGCCGTTCGCCGACCGCCTTGAGCGCGGCCTTGAGCTGCCGGTCGTCGAGCTCCACCCACTGGCCGCGTACCCGGACCAATGGGATCTTGAGCCGGGCCAGCTCGGCCAGCTCCTCGGCGCTCACCACGCCGTCGCCGATCACCAGGTCGAGGCGGAACGAGACCAGCTGTTCCAGGCCGAACCCGGAGGTGCCCATCGCCTTGGCGGAGCTGTCCTTCGGCTTGGCGCGGGTGGTCAGCTTCAGCCCCACCGCCTTGCGCCCGGCCCAGGACGGCAGTTGCACCCCGAACCCGGCGGCCTGCAGCAGCGGCGCCGTCTGCTGGAGGAAGTCGTACGCCTCGGCGGTGCTCAGCGCCATCGCGGCCGGCTGCTGCTCCTGCAGGGAGAGATGGAGCAGCGGGAAGAGCCGGACCGCCCGCCCGAGCCCGGCGAGCAGCGTCTCGTCCGGCCGGGTCTGCCCGGGTAACCGCTCACCCGCCCAGAGCGCCGCGGCGGGCAGATAGAGACCGGAGTCCTCGGCCGACTGGAGGGCGAACTCGAGCCACCACGCGTCCTCCCCCGGCTCCGGTTCGAAGAGCCGGAAGCTGACCCGGACCGGGGCGTTCGCCTCGTTCGCGGCCCGCATCCAGTCGTCCAGGGCACCGCGCAGGTCACGCAGCTCACCGACGGCCGCGCCTGGCAGGGTGGGATCGGTATCGGTCAGCGCCGCGATCCACCTGTCCGGCAGCGGCGCCTTGGACCCGGCCCGGTGCCCGCCGAGGATCCGCTCCGGCAGGATGCTCCGCGCCGCACCGTCGACCAGGGCCTCCAGCGCGTCCCGCAGGGTCGGTCCGGCCGGGTGACCGTCGTCCAGGGCACGGACCACCGGGGGCATCCCGGCCGCGAAGTCACGGTAGGTGGCGAGGTCGGCACCGGTGATCACGGAGCGCCATCGGGCCGTCGGTACGCGATCCTCGATCACCAGCTGCGGCAGCATCCGGCCGCGCCGGGCCAGGTCGCAGGCCCACCCGGCGAGCAGGCAGAGGTAGCGCAGCGAGGCGCCGGCCACCCACGGCCCGTCCGGGTCGGGATCGGCGAGCGCGCCGAGCACGGCGACCGCCTCCTGGGCCGGAACGGACATCACCGGCACGGTCCAGCCGGTGAGCCGCAGGCCGCGGCCGGTCGCCTCGGCGCCGGTCTCCGGGGAGGGGAGCGGCCCCCGCGCGGTGCTGGGCAACCGCACGAGCACGGAGCCGGTCGTGGCGACCTCGAGAGGAGGCGGCACCGCGAACGGATGCGGACGCACCCTGGCCCGGGAGGACGAGGTGAGTGGCGCCGTGGTGTCCTCGGCCCAGAGCAGCAGACGGCCTGGGCGGCCCGCGCCGGGCATCCAACCGCCGTGAATGACGAGCAACCTCTTCGACCCCCTGACGCAGTCCGTCGAGCCTACCGAGGGGACCGGCGCCGGGCCGTGACCCGCGCCGCTGACGTGTATCGGCCGGTGGACGTACGCTTCCCACTGTGACGGTGAACGCGGAGATCGACAGCATCCTGCAGCGCGGTGCCGACGGCGGGCGGATCACGCCCGAGGAGGCGCTCCTGCTCTACACGGAGGCCCCGTTCCATGCGCTGGGCGAGGCGGCCGACGCGGTCCGGCGCCGACGGTATCCGGACGGCATCGTCACGTATCTGATCGACCGGAACATCAACTACACCAACGTCTGCGTCACGGCGTGCAAGTTCTGTGCCTTCTTCCGTGCGCCCAAGCACAAGGAGGGCTGGTCGCACCCGACCGAGGAGATCCTCCGGCGCTGTGGCGAGGCGGTCGAGCTCGGCGCCACCCAGGTGATGCTGCAGGGCGGCCACCACCCGGACTACGGGGTGGAGTACTACGAGGAGCTCTTCTCCTCGGTCAAGCAGGCGTACCCGCAGCTCGCGATCCACTCGATCGGCCCGAGCGAGATCCTGCACATGGCCAAGGTCTCGAAGATCTCGATCGAGGACGCGGTCCTCCGGATCAAGACGGCCGGCCTGGACTCGATCGCCGGCGCCGGCGCCGAGATGCTGCCCGAGCGGCCGCGCAAGGCGATCGCCCCGCTCAAGGAGAGCGGCGAGCGCTGGCTCGAGGTGATGGCGGTGGCGCACCGCAACGGCCTCTCCTCGACCGCGACCATGATGATGGGCACCGGCGAGACCGCGTTCGAGCGGATCGAGCACATCCGGATGATCCGCGAGGTGCAGGACCTGGCCGTGGCGAACGGCTACCGGGACGACGCGGTGGAGCAGTCGCGGGAGATCGGCGGGTTCCGGGCCTTCATCCCGTGGACGTACCAGCCGGAGAACAACCACCTCAAGGGCCGCACCCAGGCCACCACGATGGAGTACCTGCGTTTCATCGCGGTCTCCCGGCTCTTCTTCGACAACGTGGCCCACCTGCAGGCCTCCTGGCTGACCACGGGCAAGGACATCGGCCAGCTCTCGCTGCACATGGGCGTCGACGACCTCGGCTCGATCATGCTGGAGGAGAACGTGATCTCCTCGGCCGGCGCCCGGCACCGGTCGAACCTCCAGGAGCTGATCTCGATGATCCGTACCGCCGACCGTATCCCGGCCTGGCGCGACACCTGGTACAACAGGCTCGCCGTGCACCACACCGCCGCGGACGACCCGACCGACGACCGCGTGGTCTCGCACTTCTCCTCGATCGCCCTTCCCGGGGGCGGCGCGGGACGCACCCAACTCCCCCTGGTGGACGTTTCCTGACCCCGTTGGGGGGTGTCGGTCGACCGTTCGGCCAGGTTCAGATCGTCGGACCGGGGATGCCGGGTTGCTCCTTCGTAACGAGCCCGCCTGTTGCCTGTACCGGCGCGTTCCCGCTGGTTACGTTGCCTGCGTAAGGGATTGGTAACTCTGAAGCGTCGCCTGCCGCGGTCCGTGCCGGGTGACGGGTGGTCGGACCCGACCGATGGCGGTCGTATATATAACGCACAAGGCGCGAGCGGGATGGTTGCCCATCCCGCTCGTTCTGTTTTTCCAGGGCATCTAGGGTGGCCACGTGACACGCGCAGATCTGGACAAGCAGCCGCACGAGGTCGCCGAGATGTTCGACGGCGTGGCCAAGCGCTACGACCTCACCAACACCGTGCTCTCCTTCGGGCAGGACCGTGGCTGGCGTAAGGCCACTCGGACCGCGCTCGGGCTGCGGCCCGGTGAGCGGGTTCTCGACGTCGGCGCGGGCACCGGGGTCTCCACCGACGAGCTGGGCCGCTCCGGTGCGTTCGCGGTCGGCGCCGACCTCTCGGTGGGCATGCTCCAGGCCGGCCGCCGGGTCCGCCCGGACGTGCCGCTGCTCGCCGGCGACGCGCTGCGGCTGCCGTTCGCGGACGGCACCTTCGACGCGGTGACGATCTCCTTCGCTCTGCGTAACGTCGTCGACACCGTGGCTGCGCTCCGTGAGTTCGGCCGTGTCACCCGTCCGGGTGGCCGTCTGGTGGTCTGCGAGTTCAGCACGCCGGTGAATCCGGCCTTCCGGACCGTCTACATGCAGTACCTGATGCGCTCGCTGCCCGCGGTGGCCCGCGGCGTGGCCACCAACCCGGATGCCTACGTCTATCTGGCCGAGTCGATCCGTGCCTGGCCTGACCAGCAGGAACTCTCCTCGAAGATCCTCGCCTCGGGTGTCTGGGACAGGGTCGGCTGGCGCAACCTCACCGGTGGTGTGGTGGCGCTGCACCGGGCGACCCGCCTGGCCTCCTGACCGACGCGCTGATCGCGCGCGTCGGTAATAAATCCGGCATTTCGCGTACGTAGTCCCTTATCTGCTGTTAGCTCAGGTTATGACGCAAATCGGGCACGCAGAGGTAGGGCAGCTGGAAGACGCCGACATCGACCTCGCGATCGACGACGGCGACGCCGGTGAGCGGCGGGCCACCGAGCTCGCCGCCCGCCTGCGAATGGTCGCGGCGCAGGACCCGTCGCTCGCACAAGACCTGGTAGAGGAATTGATCGTCGCCCTGGACCGGGCGATGGGCGGCACCATCAGAGATCATCTCGATGGCCCGGCTCGTGGGATGGCCGATCGCGTTTTGGATGGATCTGACCCGATTCGTTAGCCACGCCGAAACAATTAGGCCGACCTGAACGCAAAGATCGTCGATAGTCGGCCTAGACTCCGATCGAGGAGTGCTTGTGAACTAATTCACGAGCGCTGCACGATCGGAGGACTGCACCGTGAACGACCACCAGAGCTCCACCGTCGCCGACGAGGCGGACGTGATCGTGGTCGGAGCGGGACCCGGCGGCAGCGCGGCCGCCTACCACCTCGCCCGCCACGGCGTACGCGTGCTGCTCCTGGAGAAGACCGAGTTCCCGCGCGAGAAGGTCTGCGGCGACGGGCTGACCCCGCGCGCCGTCCGCCAGCTGGTCCGGATGGGTGTGGACACCTCGGAGAAGGCCGGCTGGATCCAGAACCGCGGCCTGCGGGTGATCGGCGGCGGCGTCCGGATGGAGCTCGACTGGCCCGAGCTCGCCAGCTTCCCGAACTACGGTCTGGTCCGCACCCGGATGGACTTCGACGACCTGCTCGCCCGGCGGGCGGTCGAGGCCGGCGCCCTGCTGCGCACCGACGTGAACGTCACCGGCCCGGTCACGGACGCGGACGGCTACGTGATCGGCGTCGAGGCGAAGATCGGTCCCGGCAAGGAGCCGGTCCAGTACCGCGCGCCCCTGGTGATCGCCGCCGACGGCGTCTCCGGCAAGTTCCCGCTCGCCCTCGGGCTGGCCAAGCGCGACGACCGCCCGCTCGGTGTGGCCGTCCGGCGCTATTACCACTCCGCGGTCCGGGCCGACGACGACTATCTGGAGTCCTGGCTGGAGCTGCGCAGCGCCCAGGACCCGAACCGTCTCCTCCCCGGTTACGGGTGGATCTTCGGGCTGGGTGACGGCCGGGTGAACGTGGGCCTCGGCATCCTCAACTCGTCCAGCGCGTTCGGCAAGACGAACTACCGCCACCTGCTCACCGACTGGCTCGGCTCGACCCCGGAGGAGTGGGGCCTGCGGGACGAGGCCAACGCGGACGGCCAGACGCTCGGCGCGGCCCTGCCGATGGGCTTCAACCGGGTCCCGCATTACACCCGCGGGGTAATGCTCGTCGGCGACTCCGGTGGGATGGTCAACCCGATGAACGGCGAGGGCATCGCGTATGCGATGGAGTCCGGCGAGCTGGCCGCCGAGGTGGCGGTGCAGGCGCTGGCCCGTCCGGCGGGACCGGAGCGCGAGCGGGCGCTGCGGGCGTACCCGGACGAGCTGAGCGTGCGGTTCGGCGGTTACTACCGGCTCGGCGGCATCTTCGTGAAGCTGATCGGCAACCCGCAGATCATGAAGCTCGCGACGAAGCACGGGATGCCGCACCCGACGCTGATGAAGTTCGTCCTCAAACTCCTGGCCAACCTCACCGACCCCCGGGGTGGCGACGCCATGGATCGCATCATCAACGGCTTGACCAAGGTGGCGCCCGCCGTCTGAGCGGCGGAGATCGGGCACCCCGGACAAAGGACCACAAAAGCGTAAAACTAGTGTGAAACGGCTAACAGTCGTACGGGAGACAACATGACGATCAACCCTTACGTCCCGATCGTCGGGTTACTGATCCTCGGCGCGCTCTTCGCGTTGTTCTCGGTGTCCGTCGCGCCCATCGTGGGTCCCAAGCGCTTCAACCGGGCCAAACTCGACGCGTACGAATGCGGCATCGAACCGGCCCCGCAGCCGATCGGCGGCGGCCGGTTTCCGGTGAAGTTCTACCTGACCGCGATGCTCTTCATCGTCTTCGACATCGAGACCATCTTCCTGTACCCGTGGGCTGTGTCCTTCGAGGCGCTGGGCCTGTTCGGATTCGTGGAAATGGTCCTGTTCATCGTCACCGTCTTCATCGCCTACGCGTACGTGTGGCGGCGTGGCGGCCTCAACTGGGACTGAGATAACCATGGGAATCGAAGAGAAGCTGCCCAGCGGGATCCTGCTCACCTCGGTGGAGAAGGTGTCGAACTGGGCTCGCAAGTCGTCGTTCTGGGGCGCCACGTTCGGTCTCGCCTGCTGTGCCATCGAGATGATGGCGGCCGGCGGTCCGCACTACGACCTCGGTCGCTGGGGCATGGAGGTGTTCCGCGCCTCGCCCCGCCAAGCGGACCTGATGATCGTCGCGGGCCGGGTGAGCCAGAAGATGGCCCCGGTGGTGCGCCAGATCTACGACCAGATGCCCGAACCGCGTTCGGTGATCTCGATGGGCGTCTGCGCCTCGTCCGGCGGCATGTTCAACAACTACGCCATCGTGCAGGGTGTGGACCACATCGTTCCGGTCGACATCTACCTACCGGGGTGTCCGCCCCGGCCGGAGATGCTGATCGACGCCATCCTCAAGATGCGCGAGAAGGTCATGGCCCAGCCACTCGGTCCCAACGGCCGCAAGATGCTCGAACAGCGTCGCGCCGAGGGGAAACTGCCGATCGTCGCCCCGGGTGCCATGCCGTCGTCGTACCGCGTGGACAAAACCCGCCGCGCGGAATGGACGCAGGCCGTCAAGGAAGGCCGTGAAGAGCAATTGCGGATCGAGAACTGGATGAAGCTCCAGCCGCATTTGCGGGAAGGCGCCAAATGAGTATTCAACCCGGAACTGAGGGTAACGGTTCTGCTCCCGAAACAGCACCGCCTCCGCCCAACCCGGACAAAGGGATGTTCGGCGTCAAGGGCACCGGCGACGTCTCCGGTTTCGGTCGTCTGGTCCGCCCCCGGCCTGCTGTTTTTGACAGCCCACGGCCATACGGCGGGTATTTCGACGACGTCTATGACGCGTTGGAGGAAGCTTATCCGGCGTTCTCCGAGGCCATCGAGAAGGTGGTCGTGGATAGGGCGGAACTCACACTTCACATCAGGCCCGAGAGAATCACGGATGTCTGTCAGGTAATGCGTGACGACGAGTCGCTGCGCTTCGAGCTCTGCTCGTCGGTGGACTGCGTCGACTACCTGGGTTCCGACGAGCGCCGCTTCCACGTCGCGTACCAACTGACCTCGATGACGTACCGCCGGAGGGTGCGCCTGGAGGCGGCCGTCGCCGAGGGTGTCCCGGTCCCCTCGGTGACCAGCGTCTACCCGACCGCCGACTGGCAGGAGCGGGAGGTCTACGACATGTTCGGCGTCGTCTTCACCGGGCATCCGAACCTCACCCGGATCCTGATGCCGGACGACTGGGAGGGCCACCCCCAGCGGAAGGACTACCCGCTCGGCGGCGTGCCCGTCGAGTACAAGGGCGCCGAGATTCCGCCTCCCGACCAGCGGAGGGTCTACCAGTGACTACTTCCGAATACGCCAGCACGCGGGAGACCACCGAGGGCCGGGTCTTCACGGTCACCGGCGGCGACTGGGACAGCGTCACGTCCAGCATCGACCCGCTCAGCAACGAGAAGATCGTCGTCAACATGGGCCCGCAGCACCCGTCCACGCACGGGGTGCTCCGGCTGGTGCTGGAACTCGAGGGCGAGACGGTCACCGAGGCCCGCCCGGTGGTCGGGTACCTGCACACCGGGATCGAGAAGAACCTGGAGTACCGCAACTGGACCCAGGGCGTCACGTTCGTGACCCGGATGGACTACCTCGCGAACATGTCCAACGAGACGGCGTACTGCCTCGCGGTGGAGAAGCTGCTCGGCATCACCGATCAGATCACCGAGCGGACCGCCACCATCCGGGTCATGTTCATGGAGCTGCAGCGGATCGCCTCGCACCTGGTCTGGCTCGCCACCACGGGCATGGAGCTCGGCGCGATCTCGATGATGCTGTACGGCTTCCGCGAGCGGGAGTACATCCTCGACATCTTCGAGGAGACCTCCGGCCTGCGGATGAACAACGGGTACATCCGTCCCGGCGGCCTGGCCCAGGACCTGCCGGACACGGCGGTCAAGAAGATCCGTGACTTCCTCGCCTACCTGCCGAAGAAGCTCAAGGAGTACGAGGCGATGCTCTCCGGCCAGGTCATCTGGCAGCAGCGCACGCAGGGCGTCGCGGTCCTCGACGTGACCGGCTGTCTCGCGCTGGGTATCACGGGCCCGGTGCTGCGCTCCGCCGGCCTCCCCTGGGACCTGCGCAAGACCATGCCGTACTGCGGGTACGAGACGTACGAGTTCGACGTGCCGACCGCCACCACCGGCGACGTCTGGGGCCGGTACCTGGTCCGGGTCGCCGAGATCCGCGAATCGCTCAAGATCGTCGAGCAGGCGCTGGACCGGCTCAAGCCCGGCCCGATCTGGATCGACGACAAGAAGATCGCCTGGCCGTCGCAGCTCGCGCTCGGCGTGGACGGTCTCGGCAACTCCCTGGAGCACGTCGCCAAGATCATGGGTCAGTCGATGGAATCGCTGATCCACCACTTCAAGCTCGTGACCGAGGGCTTCCGGGTTCCGCCTGGTCAAGTCTACGTCGCGGTGGAGCACCCGCGTGGCGAACTCGGCGTACACGCGGTTTCCGACGGTGGCACCCACCCCTACCGGGTGCACTACCGCGAGCCGAGCTTCGTCAACCTCCAGGCCATCCCGGCGATGGCGGAGGGCGCGCTGCTCGCCGACGTGATCGCCGGCGGCGCGTCCCTGGACCCGGTGATGGGTGGGTGTGATCGCTGATGACTGATGTGACAGTCGAGTTCTCCTCGGTAGCTGCTCCGTTGGCGGAGAAGCTGCTGGCCCCCGCGCAGGAGATCCTGGCCCGCTACCCCGCGGGCCGGGAGCGCTCGGCGCTGCTGCCGCTGCTGCACCTGGTACAGACCGAGGAGGGCCACGTCAGCCCGGCCGGGGTCGCCTTCTGCGCCGACGTCCTCGGCATCAACAAGGCCCAGGTCGGCGCGGTCGCCACCTTCTACACCATGTACAAGCGCCGTCCGACCGGCGAGTACCTGGTCAGCGTCTGCACCAACACCCTGTGCAACGTGCTCGGCGGACAGGAGGTCTACGACGGCCTGGTCGAGCATCTCGGCGTCGGGCACGACGAGACCACCGCCGACGGCAAGATCACGCTGGAGCACGCCGAGTGCCTGGCGGCCTGCGACTACGCCCCGGTGGTGACGGTCAACTACGACTTCACCGTCGACCAGGCCACCCCCGAGTCCGCGGTCGAGCTGGTCGACAGCCTGCGCAACGGCGAGCGCCCCACCCCCAGCCGGGGCGCCCGGATCTGTTCGCTGCGCGAGCAGCAGTACCAGCTCGCCGGTTTCGCCGACCCCCGGGACGGCGCGGTCGGCGACGGTGTGGCCGGCGCGCCCACGCTGCGCGGTGTCCGGCTCGCGGAGCAGCACGGCGTCGCGGTGGCCGGTTTCACCCTGGACGCCCCGATCACCAAGACCAAGCCCGCTCGCGGCGAGGAGGCGAAGTGACTGAGCCCCGGCCGGAGGTCCTGCAGAAGCTGACCCCGGTTCTCACCAAGCGCTGGCTCTCGCCGGACGCGTGGCAGATCGGCGTCTACGAGCGGCTCGACGGTTACCAGGCGATCCGCAAGGCGCTCGACGTGCACCCGGACGACCTGATCCAGCTGATCAAGGACTCCGGGCTGCGCGGCCGCGGCGGCGCCGGCTTCCCCACCGGCCTGAAGTGGGGGTTCATCCCGCAGGGCGACGGCAAGCCGCACTACCTCGTGATCAACGCGGACGAGGGCGAGCCGGGCACCTGCAAGGACCTGCCGCTGATGACGTACGACCCGCACTCGCTGGTCGAGGGCGCGATCATCGCCTCGTACGCGATCCGGGCCAACCGCGCCTTCATCTACATCCGCGGTGAGGCGGTGCACGCCGCGCGGCGACTGCGCAACGCGGTCCAGGAGGCGTACGCCGCCGGTTACCTCGGCAAGAACATCCTCGGTTCCGGGTTCGACCTGGACCTGGTGGTGCACAGCGGGGCCGGCGCGTACATCTGCGGCGAGGAGACCGCGCTGCTCGACTCCCTGGAAGGCTTCCGCGGCCAGCCCCGGCTGCGCCCGCCCTTTCCGGCGATCGCCGGCCTCTACGCCAGCCCGACGGTGGTCAACAACGTCGGCACCATCGCCAGCGTGCCGTACATCGTGCTGGGCGGCGCCGACTGGTGGAAGAGCATGGGCACCGAGAAGTCGGCCGGCCCGATGATCTACTCGCTCTCCGGCCGGGTGGTCAATCCCGGTCAGTACGAGTGCGGCCTCGGCATCACCCTCCGCGAGCTGATCGAGTTGGCGGGCGGCATGCAGCCCGGACACGAGCTGAAGTTCTGGACGCCGGGCGGCTCGTCGACGCCGCTGCTGACCGCGGAGCACATCGACACCGCGATGGACTTCGAGGGCGTCGCCGCGGCCGGCTCGATCCTCGGCACCACGGCGATGCAGATCTTCTCCGACCAGGACTGCCCGGTCTACAACACGTGGCGGTGGCTGGAGTTCTACCACCACGAGTCGTGCGGCAAGTGCACCCCGTGCCGGGAGGGCAACTACTGGATGGTGCGCACGTACCGGCGGATCCTCGCCGGGCACGGCACCGTGGCGGACCTGGACACGCTGCAGGACACCGCGGACAACATCTTCGGCCGGTCCTTCTGCGGGCTCGGCGACGGCGCCGCGACGCCGGTCGTCTCGACGCTGAAGTGGTTCCGGGACGACTACCTCGGCTACATCGAGGGCCGTACGGCACCCCGCTTGTCCGAGAAGAGCCTGGTGGGGGCCCACTGATGCGAGCGAGGAGCGCAGCGAAGCAAGCCCCGCAGTCCGCATCGGAGGGTAGAACAGCATGACGGACGTAGCGAAGAAGACGGATCTGGTCACCCTCACCGTCGACGGGATCGAGGTCCAGGCCGAGAAGGGCGAGCTGGTCATCCGGGTCGCCGAGCGGATGGGCATCGCGATCCCCCGGTTCTGTGACCACCCGCTGCTCGCCCCGGCCGGCGCCTGCCGCCAGTGCCTGGTCGAGGTGGAGGGCCAGCGCAAGCCGGTCGCCTCCTGCACCCAGACGGTGGCCGAGGGCATGGTGGTGAAGACCCAGCTCAGCTCGCCGGTGGCGGCCAAGGCCCAGGCCGGCGTGATGGAGCTGCTGCTGATCAACCACCCGCTCGACTGCCCGACCTGCGACAAGGGCGGTGAGTGCCCGCTGCAGAACCAGGCGATGAGCACCGGCCGCGCCGACTCCCGGTTCGTCGAGCAGAAGCGCGAGTACGAGAAGCCGATCCACATCTCCAGCCAGGTGCTGCTGGACCGGGAGCGCTGCGTGCTCTGCCAGCGCTGCACCCGGTTCTCCGAGGAGATCGCCGGGGACAAGTTCATCGACCTGATGGACCGCTCCTCCGGCGAGCAGATCAACGTGTACCGGGACGACTTCTTCGGCGGCTCCGGCACCGGTGACGGGCAGGTCGGCGAGGGCGAGTTCGACGTGCCGTTCAACTCGTACTTCTCCGGGAACACCGTGCAGATCTGCCCGGTCGGCGCGCTCACCGGGGAGCAGTACCGCTTCCGGGCCCGCCCGTTCGACCTGGTCTCCTCGCCGACCACCTGCGAGCACTGCTCGGCCGGCTGCGCCCAGCGGGCCGACCACCGGCGGGGCAAGGTGCTGCGGCGGCTGGCCGGTGACGAGCCGGCGGTCAACGAGGAGTGGAACTGCGACAAGGGCCGGTGGGGCTTCCGCTACACCACGGCCACCGACCGGATCACCACCCCGCTCGTCCGGGACCCGCGCACCGGGCAGCTGCGCGAAGCCCCCTGGAGCGAGGCCCTGGTCGCGGCGGCGGAGGGGCTGAAGGCGGCCCGGGAACGCGGCGTCGGGGTGCTGACCGGCGGGCGGCTGACCGTGGAGGACGCGTACGCGTACGCGAAATTCGCCCGGCTGGTCCTGGGCACCAACGACATCGACTTCCGGGCCCGTCCGGTGCGCGCCACCGGATCGCCGCTCGGGGTCACCGAGGAGGCCGACTTCCTGGCCGCCTCGGTTGCAGGGATCTCCGAGGTCACGTACGCCGACGTGGATGCGGCGCCCGCCGCGGTGATCGTCGGGCTGGAGCCGGAGGAGGAGTGCCCGATCCTCTTCCTGCGGCTGCGCAAGGCGACCAAGCGGGGGAGGCTTCGGGTCACGGCCGTTTCGCCGTACCCGACAAGGGGTTTCGAGAAGCTGAGCGCGAGCGTGGTGAGCTGCGTGCCCGGCGACGAGGCCCGGGTGCTGAACACCGATCCGGCCGTGGCCGGGGCGCTGCGCGAGACGGGCAGTCTGCTGCTGGTCGGCGAGCGGCTGGCCGAGGTGCCGGGCGGGCTCTCCGCGGCGGCGGCGCTGGCCGAACGCTCCGGAGCACGCCTTGCCTGGGTGCCGCGCCGGGCCGGTGACCGTGGCGCGCTGGACGCCGGCTGCCTGCCGAACCTGCTCCCGGGCGGCCGTCCGGTCACCGATCCGGCGGCCCGTGCCGAGCTCTCCATCGCCTGGGACGCGGGCTCCGGCGTGCTGCCGAGCCGGGTGGGCCGGGACACCGACGCGATCATCGCGGCGGCGGCCGACGGCACGCTCGGCGGCCTGTTGGTGGCCGGTGTCGACCCGGGTGACCTGGCCGACCCCCGGCTCGCCGAGGAGGCGCTCGACGCGGTGCCGTTCCTGGTCAGCCTGGAGCTGCGGGAGAGCGCGGTGACCCGGCGGGCCGACGTGGTGCTGCCGATCGCCCCGGCGGTGGAGAAGTCCGGCACCTACATGGACTGGGAGGGCCGGCTGCGGTCCTTCGCCACGGTCCTGCGCGGGAGTACGGCGATGACCGACGGCCGGGTGCTGGAGGCGATCGCCGCGCTGCTGGACACCACGCTGAACACCGGCGACGTGCAGGCGGTCCGCCGTGAGCTGGGCGGTATGCCCGCGAGCACGGCCCGCCCGGCGGCGCCCGAGGTGGCGCCCGCGCCGGTCGCGGAGCCGGACGAGCGGGCCGCCGTGCTCGCCACCTGGCACCAGCTGATCGACCTGGGCTCGCTGACCGACGGCGACGACGTGCTGGCCGGCACCGCCCGGCCGCCGGTGGTCCGGCTCGGCAAGCAGCTGGCCGAGGAGCTCGCCGTCGGCGACGGCGACCTGCTCACCGTCCGCACCGACCGCGGCTCGGTGACCCTGCCGGCCGCGGTCGCCGACCTGCCCCCGCGGGTCGTCTGGCTGCCCACCAACTCGCCGGGCTCGACGGTGCGCCGCAGCCTCGGCGTCACCGCCGGTGCGGTGGTCCGGCTCTCCGCCGGCCTGCCCGGCCCGATCCTCGCCGAGGGGGTTGAGCGATGAGCCCGCTGCTGCTGGCGGCGCACGCCCAGGATCCGACCCTGCAGACGTTCGAACAGGACGTCTGGTGGATCACGCTGATCAAGCTGGTCGGGCTCTTCGCCCTGCTGCTGATCCTGACGCTCTTCACGATCAACTATGAGCGCAAGGTCGTGGCCCGGATGGCGGTCCGGCCCGGTCCCAACCAGGTCGGCTTCCGCGGCTACCTGACCTCGCTGAGCGACGGCCTGAAGCTGCCGTTCAAGGAGGAGATCATCCCGAGGACCGCCGACAAGGTGGTCTACTTCATCGCCCCGGTCATCTCGGCGACCACGGCGTTCACCGCGTTCTCGGTGATCCCGTTCGGCGGCGTGGTGAACATGTTCGGTCACCAGACCGCGCTGCAGCTCACCGACGTACCGGTCTCGGTGCTGGTGCTGCTGGCCTGCTCCTCGATGAGCGTCTACGGCGTGGTGCTGGCCGGCTGGGCCTCCGGGTCGACGTACCCGCTGCTCGGCGGCCTCCGCTCCAGTGCGCAGATGATCTCGTACGAGGTCGCGATGGGCCTCTCCATCGTGGCGGTGTTCATGACCGCCGGCTCGATGAGCACCTCGCAGATCGTGGCGGCCCAGGCCAGCGGCGATCCCACGACGATCTTCGGTACCGAGATCACCATGCCCGGCTGGTACGCGCTCCAGCTCCTGCCGAGCTTCGTGATCTACCTGATCGCCGCGGTCGGTGAGACCAACCGGGCGCCGTTCGACCTGCCCGAGGCGGAGTCCGAGCTGGTCGGCGGCTTCCACACGGAGTACTCGTCGTTCAAGTTCGCGCTCTTCTTCCTCGCCGAGTACATCAACATGATCACCGTCTCGGCGTTCTGCACCACGCTCTTCCTGGGCGGCTGGCGGGCACCCTGGCCGATCACCGCGATCTGGGCCGGTGCCAGCTCCGGGTACTTCGCGCTGATCTGGTTCTTCCTCAAGGTGTTCGCCCTGCTCTTCGGCTTCATCTGGCTGCGGGCCACGCTGCCCCGGATGCGCTACGACCAGTTCATGCGCTTCGGCTGGAAGGTGCTGATCCCGATCAACCTGGTCTGGATCCTCTTCCTGGCGTACTACAAGGTCGCCCGCAGCGGTGCCCTCTCCGACGAGGCCCGCTGGGGCTCGACCATCGCGGTGGTCCTGGTGATCCTGATCGTCGCCTGGCGCTGGCCGTCGCCGGAGAAGCCGCGGCAGCGCTCCATCGAGGAGGAGCTGGCCCGGCGCCCACCGGGCAGCTTCCCGGTTCCGCCGATGGACCTGCAGATCCCCCCGAGCCCACGCGCCCGCCGCGCGGTGGCCGAGAGAACCCCCGCCACCGTCGGCGACGCCGGGCCCATCGAAGACGCGAAGGAGGTGTGACGTGGGTACCTTCACCGGCTCCTTCAAGGGCTTCGGCGTGACCTTCGCGCACATGTTCCGCAAGGTGGTCACCACCGACTACCCGTTCACACCGCCCACCCCGGCACCGCGCTACCACGGCCGGCACATCCTCAACCGGCACCCGGACGGCCTGGAGAAGTGCATCGGCTGCGAGCTCTGCGCCTGGGCCTGCCCCGCCGACGCGATCTACGTCGAGGGCGGCGACAACACCGACGAGCAGCGGTTCTCACCGGGCGAGCGGTACGCGAAGATCTACCAGATCAACTACGCCCGGTGCATCTTCTGCGGGCTCTGCATCGAGGCCTGCCCGACCCGGTCGCTGACCATGAGCAACGAGTACGAGCTGGCCCGGGACAGCCGCCAGGACCTGATCTTCACGAAGAAGGAGCTGCTGGCCCCGCTGCTGCCCGGCATGGAGCAGCCGCCGCACCCGATGCGGCTCGGCGAGACCGACAAGGACTACTACGTCGGCGCGCTGACCAACCCGGGCACCTCGGCGGGCGCCGAGCGTGCGCCGTGGGCGCTCGATTCCGAGACGCAGGGGAGTGCGGAATGACTCACGTCTCCACCGGCGAGCAGGTCGCCTTCTGGCTCCTCGGGTCGCTCGCGGTGATCGGCGCGCTCGGCATGGTGCTGGCCCGCAACGCGGTGCACTCCGCGCTCTGGCTGGTCGTGACCATGCTCAACCTGGGGTTCTTCTACGTGATCAACTCGGCGCCGTTCCTCGGCTTCGTGCAGATCATCGTCTACACCGGCGCGATCATGATGCTCTTCCTCTTCGTGCTGATGCTGGTCGGCCGGGACGCCTCGGACTCACTGATCGAGACGCTCCGCGGCCAGCGGCTGGCCGCGGTGGTGCTCGGCATCGGCTTCGCGGGCCTGATCGGAACCGGTCTGGCGCGGGCACTCGGGGACACCCCCACGGCGGGCCTGGACGCGGCCAACCAGAACGGCAACGTGCAGGGCCTGGCCGCCCTCCTCTTCACCCGGTACGTCTTCGCCTTCGAGGTCACCTCGGCCCTGCTGATCACCGCGGCGGTCGGCGCGATGGTGCTGGCCCACGTCGAGCGGCCGGCCGAGGAGAAGCTCGACCAGGTGACCCGGATGAAGCAGCGTTTCCGCCCCGGCAACTACCCCGGCCCGAAGCCCGGCCCCGGCATCTACGCCAACACCATGTCGGTGGCGGCGCCGGGCCGGCTGCCCGACGGCAACGGCTCGGAGCGGAGCATCTCGCCGATCCTGCCGGTCCGGGAACTGACCGCCAGCGAGGTCGCACCGAAGGGGACCGAGAAGTGACTCCTGACTACTACATCGTTCTCGCCGCGATCCTCTTCACCATCGGCGCGACCGGGGTGCTCATCCGCCGCAACGCGATCGTCCTGTTCATGTGCATCGAGTTGATGCTGAACGCGGCGAACCTGGCGCTGGTCACCTTCAGCCGGATCAACGGCGGCCTGGACGGCCAGATCATCTCGTTCTTCGTGATGGTCGTCGCCGCCGCCGAGGTCGTGGTCGGCCTCGCCATCATCATGTCGATCTTCCGTACTCGGCGCTCGGCGAGCGTCGACGACGCGAACCTCCTGAAGTACTGAAGGGCGCGACGTGGAACAGACAGTGGAGTACGCCCCCGCGACGGGAGTGCTGAGCGGCATCTGGCTGCTCGTGGCCATCCCGCTCGCCAGCGCAGCGATCCTGCTGCTGCTCGGCAAGCGGGCCGACCGCTGGGGGCACTGGCTCGGTGTCCTCGCGGTCGCGGCCTCGTTCGTGCTCGGGCTGACCTTCTTCATCAACCTCGGTAGCCTCGACGCCGCGCAGCGGTCGGCCGAGCTCAACCTCTTCGACTTCATCGATGTCGGCGGGCTGAAGGTCGACTTCGGCCTGCTCTTCGACCCGCTCTCCGGGGTCTTCGTCCTGCTGATCACCGGTGTCGGCTCGCTGATCCACCTGTACGCGGTGGGCTACATGGAGCACGACCCCGGTCGGCGGCGGTTCTTCGGCTACTTCAACCTCTTCGTCGCGGCGATGCTGCTGCTCGTCCTCGGCGACAACTACGTGCTGCTCTACTTCGGCTGGGAGGGCGTCGGTCTGGCGTCGTACCTGCTGATCTCGTTCTGGTACACCAAGCCGTCGGCGGCGACCGCGGGCAAGAAGGCCTTCCTGATGAACCGGGTCGGTGACGCCGGCCTGGCCATCGCGGTCTTCCTGATGTTCGTCCAGCTCGGCACGGTGGACTACGCGGGCGTCTTCAACGGCGTCGCCGCGATGTCCTCCGGGACCGTCCTGGCGATGGGCCTGCTGCTCCTGCTCGGCGCGTGCGGCAAGTCCGGTCAGTTCCCGCTCCAGGCCTGGCTGCCGGACGCGATGGAGGGCCCGACCCCGGTGTCGGCGCTGATCCACGCGGCCACCATGGTCACCGCGGGCGTCTACCTGATCGCCCGGTCCAACCCGATCTTCACGGCGAACGAGACGCTGCAGCTGATCGTGGTCGCGGTCGGGGCGCTGACGCTGTTGATCGGCTGTGTCATCGGTTCGGCGAAGGACGACATCAAACGGGTGCTGGCCTGGTCCACGGTCAGCCAGATCGGCTACATGTTCCTCGGCGTCGGGCTCGGTGGGGCGGCGTACGCGCTGGCCATCGTGCACCTGCTGGCGCACGGCTTCTTCAAGGCGAACATGTTCCTGGGCGCGGGCTCGGTCATGCACGGCATGCACGACCAGGTCGACATCCGCCGCTTCGGCGCTCTGAGCACGAAGATGCGGATCACCTGGCTGACCTTCGCGACCGGCTGGCTGGCGATCATCGGCATCCCGCCGCTCTCCGGCTTCTTCTCCAAGGAGCCGATCATCGCGGCCGCGTTCGAGCGCGAGGAGACCTGGCAGGCCTGGACGTTCGGGATGGCGGCGCTGATCGGTGCCGGTCTGACCGCGTTCTACATGACCCGGCTCTTCGTGCTCACCTTCCACGGCCCGGCCCGCTGGACCGAGGAGAACGAGCACCCGCACGAGTCCCCGGCGATCATGACGATCCCGCTGATCCTGCTGGCGATCGGCTCGATCGGGGCCGGCTGGGTGATGAGCACCACGGTGCCGGACTGGCTCACCCCGGTCTTCGGCGCGGAGGAGGCGGAGGCGCACGGCGTCCTCTCGCACACCGTGATCACCGTGCTCTCCATCCTGGTCACCCTGCTCGGGGCGGGTCTGGCCTGGTCGCTGTTCCGCAAGGGCACCGCGCTCGAGCCGGAGCCGGCCGGGTTCGTGGTCACGGCGGCCCGCAGGAACCTCTACACCGACGCGTTCAACGAGGCGGTCTTCGAGCGTCCCGGCATCTACCTCACCCGGGCGCTGGTCTACCTCGAGGGTAGGGGCATCGACGGCCTGGTGAACGGGCTGGCGGCGGCGGTCGGTGGTGGCTCCGCGCGGCTCCGGCGGCTGCAGACCGGGTTCGTCCGCTCGTACGCGCTCTCCATGCTCACCGGCGCCATGCTCGTGGTCGGCGCCTTCCTCGCCATTCAGCTGGGGTGGTTCGCGTGACAGATTTTCCCTACCTGTCGATCCTCACGCTGTTGCCGCTGGCGGGGGCGATCGCGGTGGCCTGCATCCCACGGGAGAAGGCCGAGCTGGCCAAGCTGGTCGCGCTGATCTCCTCGCTGGTGACGCTGGTACTCAGCATCTTCATGTGGGTGGCGTTCAGCGTCGACGGCGACCGTTTCCAGTTCCACGAGTCGTACCCGTGGATCCCCGCCTGGGGTGCGAACTTCACCTTCGCGGCCGACGGCATCGCGCTGGTGATGCTGATGCTGATCACGGTGCTCTTCCCGGTGGTGATCCTGGCGTCCTGGCACGACGTGGACCAGGGCCGCCGGTCGGCGCCGGTCTACTTCGCGCTGCTGCTCTCCTTCGAGTTCACGATGATCGGGGTGTTCGCCGCGGCGGACGTCTTCCTCTTCTACGTGTTCTTCGAGATCATGCTGATCCCGATGTACTTCATCATCGGCTCCTTCGGCGAGGGCCAGAAGCAGTACGCCGCGGTGAAGTTCTTCCTCTACAGCCTGGTCGGCGGGCTCTTCATGCTGGCCGCGGTGATCGGGCTCTGGGCGGCCGGCGGGCACACCTTCGACTTCACCGAGCTGGCCGCCGCCGCGCAGTCGATCGACACGGACACCGCGCGCTGGCTCTTCGTCGGCTTCTTCGTGGCGTTCGCGATCAAGGCGCCGTTCTTCCCGTTCCACACCTGGCTGCCGGACTCCGGTGGCGCCGCTCCGGCGGGCGCGGCCGCGCTGCTGGTCGGCGTGATGGACAAGGTCGGCACGTTCGGCATCCTGCGGTACTGCCTCCCGCTCTTCCCCGAGGCGTCCCGCTGGTTCGCGCCGGCCGCGCTGGTGATCGCGGTCATCGGGATCATCTACGCGGCGCTCCTGGCGGTCGGGCAGAACGATCTGAAGCGGCTGGTGTCGTACACGTCGATCGCGCACTTCGGCTTCATCGGCATCGGCATCTTCGCCTTCACCACCCAGGCCGGTACCGGTGCGGTGCTCTACATGGTCAACCACGGCCTCGCCACCGGCCTGCTCTTCATCGTGGTCGGCATGTTCGTGGCCCGGCGCGGTTCGTCCCTGGTCAGCGACTTCGGCGGGGCGGGCAGGTTGGTCCCGGTGCTGGCCGGGGTGCTCTTCTTCGCCGGTCTGGCGTCGATGGCGCTGCCCGGCACCGCCCCGTTCGTCAGTGAGTTCCTGGTGCTGCTCGGCACGTTCAGCACCCACAAGGCGTACGCGGTGGTGGCCACCAGCGGCATCATCCTGGCCGCCGCGTACGTGCTCTGGATGATCCAGCGGACCACCCAGGGCACCCTCAATCCGGCCCTGGCCGAGAGGCCCGAGATGGCCAAAGACCTCACCCTGCGGGAGAAGGTCGTGGTCGCCCCGCTGATCGTGTTGCTCCTGGTGCTCGGCTTCTACCCGAAGCCGGTCACCGACGTGATCAACCCGGCGGTGCAGGCGACCATGCAGGAAGTCGGCACGACCGATCCGGCCCCGGCGGCGGTCGCCAACGGAAAGGCAGGCCGATAGCCATGGGCGAGCTCAAACTGCCCCCGATCGACTACGGCGCGCTGTCGCCCATGCTGATCCTCTTCGGGGTGGCCTGCCTCGGGGTGCTGCTGGAGGTGATCGTCCCGCGGAGGTCCCGCAACGCGGTCCAGCTGTCGCTGGTGCTGCTCGGGATCGTCGCGGCGCTGGTCGAGGTGATCATGCACCGGGACACCCGGGCGGTCACCGTCGGCGGCGCGGTCGCGGTGGACGGGCCGACGCTCTTCCTGCAGGGCGCGATCCTGCTGCTCGGGGTCGGCGCGCTGCTGCTGATCGGCGAGCGGACGGTCGAGGCGGGCGGCGCGTTCGTCGCCCAGGCGGCGATCGTGGTCGGTTCGGAGAAGGACGCCCGGCAGGCCGCGGGCCGGCCCGGCGCGACCGAGGTGTACCCGCTGACCAGCTTCGCGCTCGGCGGCATGCTGCTCTTCGTGGCGGCGAACGACCTGCTCACCATGTTCGTCGCGCTGGAGGTCTTCTCGCTGCCGCTCTACCTGCTCTGCGCGCTGGCCCGCCGCCGGCGTCTGCTGAGCCAGGAGGCCGCGCTGAAGTACTTCCTGCTCGGGTCGTACGCCTCCGCCTTCTTCCTCTTCGGCGTCGCCCTGCTCTACGGCTTCGCCGGCTCCGTCCAGCTCAGCGCGATCCACCAGGCGGTGGCGAGCCCGCAGCAGAGCCAGACCCTGCTCTACGCCGGCCTGGGTCTGCTCGCGATCGGCCTGCTCTTCAAGAGCGCGCTGGCCCCGTTCCACGTCTGGACGCCCGACGTCTACCAGGGTGCCCCGACGCCGATCACCGCGTTCATGGCGGCCTGCACCAAGGTCGCCGCCTTCGGGGCCCTGCTGCGGGTGCTCTACGTCGCCTTCGAGGGCGTGCGCTGGGACTTCCAGCCGGTGCTCGGCGTGATCGCGGTGCTCACCATGTTCGTCGGCGCGATCCTGGCGGTCACCCAGACCGACATGAAGCGCCTGCTGGCCTACTCGTCGATCGCCAACGCCGGTTACCTGCTGGTCGGCGTGCTGGCGCTCAACGAGGACGGCCTGAGCGGCACGATGTTCTACCTGGTGGCGTACGGCTTCTCGGTGCTCGCGGCGTTCGCGATCATCAGCCTGGTGCGGGACTCGGACGGCGAGGCCACCCACCTCTCCCGGTGGGCCGGTATCGGCCGGAAGAGCCCGCTGCTCGCCGGCGTCTTCACCTTCATCCTGCTGGCCTTCGCCGGCATCCCGCTGACCAGCGGATTCAGCAGCAAGTTCGCGGTCTTCGGGGCGGCCTGGGTGGGCGGCCAGGCCTGGCTGGTCATCTTCGGCGTGATCACCAGCATGCTGCTGGCCTTCCCGTACCTGCGGGTGGTCGTGCTGATGTGGCTCTCCGAGCCGGGCGAGAGCACCCCGTCGGTCTCCATCCCGGGCTTCCTCACCTCGGCCTCGCTGGCCCTCGGGGTGATCGTCACGGTGGTGCTCGGGGTGTCGCCGACCCAGCTGATCGACCTGACCCGGGAGGCGTCGCAGTTCGTCCGTTGACCGGTCGTCAATCACGGCAGATCAGTGGCCCCGGCATCCCGCCGGGGCCACTGTCTTTGTCCGGTTTCGTGCCCCCTGAGCCGGGAATACGTCCATCTAGGATCGGGCCGGCTCCGGGCGCTGGTCATGGAGCGCCGGCCGGTGAGCCGGAAGTACCTGGACTGGCCGATCACCAGGTTCACCGACGTCTATGCCGCCGCAGTGCTGACCGCCGTGGACGCGGACGGCGCACCGCTGCTGGTCCGGACGACGATCACGGCGGGCGCGGCCGGCTACCGCGTCGCGGTACCCGAGGGCGTCCCGGTCGCCGCGGGTCCGGCCGCCCTGCTGGTCCATCGGCACGACGACGCGCTCGCGAGCCTCCACAACGCCAACGTGCGGGGTGTCCTGGAGCACGACGGCGTGAGCCGGCTGCTGCGGCCGTCGCGACTGGTCGGGCCGGCGGGTGGCCGGAAGCCCGGGAGGCTCGAGCCGCTCCGCCTCGCCCGGGAGATGCGCGTCACGGCTCGCCGGTACCTGGAGCGCCGCGATCTGGCCCGTCCGGCCGTGCCCTGGGACGCATACCGGGCCATCCGGGCCGCCGTACCGAAGAACTGATCTTTCTGTCCGATTTTGGATCTTGTTGTGGACACCCCTGGGACTGAAACACTTCGGCGGGTATGGCATCGTGAACGCGTGGTGAGCACCGGTGATATGACGCTGTCGTCGCTGGGCCTCGACGTCGATCCGGCCATGGACGCGTCGGTGTCGGCGACGCTGGCCGCCGTGGAAGAGGCCCTGCACCACCACGTGGCGAGCGCCGACCCACTGGTGGCCGAGGCCGCGCGGCATCTCGCCGACGCGGGAGGCAAGCGGCTGCGCCCGATTCTGGTCGCTTTGGCCGCCCAGTTCGGCGACCCGGCCCGGCCCGAGCTCATCGACGCGGCCAACGTGGTCGAGCTGACCCACCTCGCGACGCTGTACCACGACGACGTGATGGACGAGGCCCCGGTTCGCCGGGGCACGCCCAGTGCCAACGCCCGCTGGGGCAACTCGGTGGCCATCCTGGTCGGCGACTACCTCTTCGCCCAGGCGGCGGAGCTGGCCGCCAAGCTCGGCACCGAGGCGGTGCACCTGCAGGCGCAGACCTTCTCCCGGCTGGTGCACGGCCAGATCGCCGAGACCGCCGGCCCGCGCGGCACCGACCCGATCGAGCACTACCTGCAGGTCATCGCGGACAAGACCGGCTCGCTGATCGCCACCGCGGCCCGGTTCGGCGGCCTGTTCTCCGGTGCGGCGCCGGAGCACGTCGAGGCCCTGGCCGGGTACGGCGAACTGATCGGCCTGGTCTTCCAGCTCTCCGACGACCTGCTCGACATCGCCTCCGAGTCGGACCAGTCCGGCAAGACGCCCGGCACCGACCTGCGCGAGGGCGTCCCGACGCTGCCGGTGCTCTACGCGCTGGCCGACGACGACGCCGACCCGTCCGCGGTCCGTCTGCGTGAGCTCCTCTCGGCCGGCCCGATCACCGACGACGACCTGCACGCCGAGGCGTTGACGCTGCTGCGCGAGTCCGCCGCCCTCAAGCGGGCCCGTGAGACCGTCCGGGGTTACGCCGAGGAGGCCCGTGCCCGCCTGGCCCCGCTCCCCGCGGGCGAGGCCAAGCGCGCGATGGAATCCCTCTGCGATTACATCGCCGATCGATCAAGCTAAATCCCTTCCGGTACGCGCTCCCCGCACCCGCCGCGCTCAAAAGGCGGCGTGACCACGGGGTCGCGGACGCCGTGCCCCCTCCCGGCCGTTGGCGCGCCTGCGGTCCTCGGCTGGTCCTCAGGGGTCCCTCAGGGCGTGTGAGGCACCCCTGAGGGCCAGCCAGGACCGGGAGCCGCGCTACGGCCCGGTGTGGCGGGAGAGCAGGCGGGAGCCGAAGAGCATCAGGGCGGCGGCGAGCACCATGGCGACGGCGGCGGTCGTCCACATCGCCGGATAGCCGGCGAGGTCGGCGACCGCGCCCAGGCCGAGCGGTCCGACGCAGCCACCCGCGTAGACACCGGTCTGCGTGATCGAGGTGGCGGCGGCGGGGGCCTGAGGGTGCAGGCGTACCACCGCGAAGTTCATCAGGCCCGGCCACGCCCAGCCGAAACCGAAGCCGAGGGTCACGCCGAGGAGCAGGGTGAGCTCGCCGGGGAAGGCCAGCAGGGCGAGCCCGGCGGCGCCGCACGCCAGCAGGGCCGCGATGGTGCCCACCTGACGGTCCGGGCGGGAGTCGGCCTGCCAGCCGCCGGTGAGCCGGGCCGCGGCGCAGATCGCGCCGCCGAGGGTCAGGGCCAGCCCGGCGGGGCCGGGGGCGATGCCGTGCCGTACGGCGGAGGAGACCAGGAAGGTGCTGAGGGCGTTCGCGGAGCCGGCCGCGAGGGTGGCGGCCACGCCGAGTACCACCAGGGCGCCGGTGGCCGGTCCGGACTCCCGGGACCGCCGCTGCACCGGGCCGTCGACCGGGACCAGCAGGATCGCGGCGGCGGACAGGACGGCGGCGAGGACGAACGCCCAGCGCCAGCCGACGGTCAGGGCCACCGCGGGTACCGCCGCGCCGGCCAGCAGCGTGCTGACCGGGATGGCGGCCTGCTTCACGCCGAAGGTCAGCCCCTGTCGATGGGCGGGTACGTGCCGGGACAGGCTGGTGTTGCTCGCGAGCTGCCCCATCGCGTTGGCGGCCGCCCCGAGGGCGAGGATCGCCAGGAGGCTCCACAGTGAACGCGCGCCGACCGCGACGGCGAGGAGCGTGGTGGCCGAGAGGGCGATGGCCGTACGCGAAACCGGTGTTGATCCGAATCGCTCGACGAGGGCACCGGCGGGCACCGAGACGAGCGCGCTGACTCCAAAGTAGGCGGACACGACGAGCCCGAGGCCGGTCGGCGAGAAATGGAGCTCGTCGCCGATCTGAACTGCCAGTCCACCGACGAGGAAGACCGGTATCGAAACAGAAATCGTGGTGGTCAGCGCGCCCAGTGTCGCCCGTACAGCGTTTCCGCTGGTCGTCGCGGTCGGCTGGGGGTGCGTCGGAGCGGTTGGCATCCCACGCAGAGTAAGCCGATTCGGGCACGATCGGACGCGGACAGTTCCATTGATCACACGCGCCGTGTAAATCGACCGTGATCCACATGCTTTTGGCATTCCGTCGACGGACGTTTCTTCATATGGTGTAAGTCCCTGGCCTCGGAGGTAGCTGTGCGTGACCCCCTAGCGGAGCCGTCAGATCTCATTCGGAGCGTGTCACGCGCGCTGCGGGTGCTCGAATCCGTCGGTCGTGCGCCACGCGGGTTGACCGTGAAGCAGATCGCCCGGCGCTGCGAGCTGACCGTCGCGACCACCTATCACCTGGTGCGCACGCTGGCCTACGAGGGCTACGTGATCCGTCGCGAGGACGGCACGTACATCGTCGGACTTGAGATCGCCGATCGGTATCGCGAGCTGGTGTCGGCCTTCCGCGGCCCGCCCGCGGTCGGCGACGCCCTGCGCCGGGCCGCGATAGATACCGGATACAGCCACTATCTCGGGCGGTTCGTGGGCGGTCGGATAGCCGTCACCGCGTCGGCCGAGGGTGCCCGGTCGCCGTTCCTGGACGACGTCGCCCCCGGCTTCGACGAGGGCGGGCACGCCACGGCGCTGGGGAAGGCGCTGCTGGCGACGCTCACCCCGGATCAGCGCTCTCGGTATCTGCGCGATTACGGAATGCGGTCGTTCACGCCCGCGACCCTGACCACTCCGGACACCCTGGAGACAGATCTCGCCGCCGGTGAACGCCGCGGAATGCAGATTGAGATGGGTCAATTCCGGCAGGGATTGGCGTCGGCCGCCGTGGTGGTCGTCGCGGACCGGGACATGGAGCGCCGGCTCGTGCTCGCCTGCTCGATGCCGGCCGCCGAGATGCTGACCTCGGCGCGCGTGGTCCGGGCCAAACTCACCGCCGCCGCGCGCAACGTGGCCGAGGCCCTCTCCGGCGGGGAGTCCGCGACCGCCTGAACTCCTGTTACCGAATCGCTACAGCTTGACATGCGGCTTTAAGAGTTCTTTGAACCTCCTCGGCGTGAATCGCGTACCACAGTGCGAACACAGGGCAGCCGGTTGGAGGCGGAACGTATGCGGTGCGAGGACGGGCACGACGACGCCGCGTACGTCCTCGGCGCGCTGTCGCCGGCGGAGCGCGCGGCCTACGAGAGCCATCTGGCGACCTGTTCGTTCTGCCGCGAGGCGGTGGCGGATCTCTCCCGGGTGCCGGACATGCTGGACCGGCTCGACGCGGACGAGTTCGTGCGACTACTGGACCCGTCCCTGTCGCCGCCACGTGGATCTCAACCCTTCTCCACGAGCTTTCCGGGTACGCGGCAGCCCAGGCCCGCACCCGTGCGCACCTTTCCGATCAGGTTGGTCAGCACGTTCGCGGCCGCGGTCCTGGTGCTCATCCTCGGGGGTGGGGTCGCCGCCTGGGTGATGCGCGGGGGTGACACGGACACCGGCCAGCTGACCGGACCCGCCGTGGCGATGACGCCGACGCAGGAGAAGTCGCCGATCAGCGCCACGATCCGGCTCAGCAGCACGGCCGGTGGCACCAAGGTCGAGATGACCTGCTCGTACAGCGACGAGGCGGAGAAGCCGTACACCTTCAAGCTGATCGCGTACGGGCCGGACGACGAGGAGGAGCAGCTCGGCTCCTGGGTCGCCCAGCCGGGCAGCGAGTCGAAGGTCCCCGGGGTCACCCACATCGCGATGACCAGCCTGGACCGGCTCGACCTGGTCCGCTTCGACGGCAAGGTCATGCTGACCTACAAGCCGCGGAGCTAGCCCGTGTTTCGGAACACGGGCTGGCCCGGCCGCCGAGACGGTCAGGGCTCGGAGCGGGTCAGGCCACCGAGCCGGCCGGCTCCTGGCGGTTCCGCCGCGCGGTGACGCGTGCCGTACGGAGGCCGTCGACGGTGAAGATGATCAGGGCGATCCAGACCAGGGCGAAACCGGCGAGCCGGGCGGCCGGCATCGGCTCGTGGTAGATCAGCAGGCCGCAGGCGAGCTGCAGGATCGGCGCGATGTACTGCAGGATGCCGAGGCCGACCAGTGGGACCCGGTTGGCGGCGCCGGCGAAGAGCAGCAGCGGGATCGCGGTGGCCACCCCGGCGAAGAGCATCAGGATCGTGTGCCCGGTGGAGACGTGCCCGAACTTCGCCCCGCCGTGCAGGTTCAGCCAGGTCAGGTAGGCCAGCGCGGGCAGCGCGAGCACCGCCGACTCGACGAAGAGCCCCTCGGCCGGCGGCAGCGACATCCGCTTCTTGATCAGGCTGTAGCTGCCGAACGAGACGGCCAGGGTCAGTGCGATGTACGGCAGCCGCCCGTAGTCGATCGTCAGGATCGCGACGGCCAGCACGCCGACGCCGACCGCCGCCCACTGCCAGGCCCGCAGGCGCTCGCCCAGCACGGTGACGCCGAGCAGGACCACGAGTAGTGGCGTTATGAAGTACCCGAGGGCCGTCTCCACCACCCGCGACGAGTTGACGCCGTAGATGTAGGTCGCCCAGTTCACGCCGATCAGCAGCGCGGCCGCGGAGATCCCGCCGAGCAGTCGTGGCGTGCGCAGGATCCGGATCAGGAAGGCCCAGTTGCGTGCGGCGGCCAGCAGGAGGGCGACGAACACCACGGACCAGATCACGCGGTGCGCCAGGATCTCGAGCGGCGGCGACGGCTGCAGCAGCTTGAAGTAGATCGGGAAGAACCCCCACAGCGCGTACGCCGTGATGCCGTACAGATATCCGCGCCGCTCGTCGCTCATGCCCTCACCGTAGGGTCGGGCATGAGCGACGGTCGTTGCATATGTTTCAGGTCACGTGACCAATCCGTACCCGGTGGCCTGCTCGGCCGGCCTAGTCGTCGCCATCCGGGACCAGGGCGTTCAGCACCCAGCTCACGATGCCGACCAGCAGCGCGCCGAGCACCGCGGAGGGCCAGAAGCCGTCCACGTGGAAGCCGAGGTCGAGCTGCCCGGCGATCCAGCTGGTCAGCAGGAAGAGGAGGCCGTTGACGACCAGCGCGACCAGGCCGAGGGTGAGGACGTAGAGGCCGCAGCCCACCGTCTTGATGATCGGCCGCAGGATCGCGTTGATCAGACCGAAGATCACCGCGACGGCGAGCAGCGTGCCGGCCTTACCGGCGGTCGTGTCGGCGGTGAGGTCGATGCCGTCGATCACCAGGGTCGTGATCCACAGTGAGACTGCGGTGATCAACAGTCGGATGATGATGCCCATGGCAGGGGATCGTGCCACGACCTCGCCACTGTCGGGTACGACACTCCGCGATCTTCATCCGCGGGCCCTCGAGATTCCGGCATATGACCGTCTATCTCTCGCCCGCCGCCTGTCTCCCGCCGCCTATCTCTCGTTCGCCGCTCCGAACAGGGCGCTCTCGATGAGGGTCGGTGCGAGCCGGGCCCAGCGGACGGTTCGGCGGTGGACGACCGCGACGAGCCCGGGGCGCAGGCGGGTGAGCAGCGCGGTGGCGGTGCCGAGTCCGAGGGCGGCGCCGAGCGGTTCCGCCTCGGCCGGGGTGAGGCGCTGGATGACCAGCAGATCGGCGCCGGCGGCCGCGGCGATGCTCGCGGAGGTGACGGCGTCCCGCACGATCAGCGTCGCCCGCCACGGTCCGGCCGGGTCGGCCCTGCCGCTCGGATCGGTCGCGTTCTCCGGGTCGTTCATGGTGCTCGGGTCGTTCATGGTGCTCGGGTCGGCCATGGTGCTCGGGTCGGCCATGGTGTTCGAGCCGGCCATGGTGTTCGGGGTGCTCGGGTCGGTCGCGTCCGGCGAGGTGGTGTGCGTTCGGTCGGGGGCGGCGTCGGTGGTCCGGTCGTGCACGATCAGGACCGGGTGGCGCGGCGAACCGGGCGGCGGTGGGTCGGTGGGGCCGATGATCAGGGCCTCGGCGGGGACCAGGGAGCGCCAGCGCCGGGGGTGCCGGGTGTGCACCCGGACCCGGGCGCCGATCGCCAGGGCACGGAACACCAGCAGGTGGGCGGTGCGGAGGTGGCCGATCAGGTGGACGCGGGTCGGGCGCGGGCCGAAGAGCGGGAGGAGGACCGGGGCGCCACCGCGGCCCAGGCCGATCACCAGGCCCGCGGGGATGTGGGGTGGCGGGTCGACCACCCCGGCGGCGCCGATGCCGAGGGGGAGGGTGGCGGCGAGTCCGGCGAGCTGTTCGCCGTCCCAGCGGTGCAGGGTGACGTGTTCCGCGGCGGCCAGCAGATTCAGGGCCTGGACGGCGGTTGCCAGGGCGGGCTCGTCGGCGGCGGCGAGGCGGATCAGGAGCGAGCCGGGGGAGACGCTCACCGTCGTGGCGGCGGCGGGCAGGGTGAGCAGCCGGGTGATCAGGTCGGGGGAGGCGGAACCGGGGCGGCACTGGAACGTCGTCTGCACGAGACCGCCGATGCGCAGGCTCGTCCAGCTCTCCGTGAGGCCGGTGTCGCCGTCCGCCTCTGCCTGGGCGGAGTGCGCGAGGGCTCGTACGATAAGAAAATCCGATAAAGGGGGAGCTGAGCGATAAGCCTGTTTGCGCACCAAGCCGGTCAATGATCGTCGAAGTTCGGCCTCGGTCCATCCCTCGGCGCGCGGCATCCGAACGGCCAGGATGGCGCGGGCGTGACCGGGAATGACATCGGCGTTGAGCCGGCGGTAGGAGGCGGCGATCGGGCCGTCGGCGCACTCCGGATCGGGCGCCGCGATCGCGCTGAGCAGGAGTTGGGTGTGGATCGGCGGTCTCGTGCGGCCGTCGTCGAGCAGCAGCGGCCTGAGCGGTGGCTGGCTGAGCGGTGGCTGGCTGAGCGTTGAGGGGCTGAGCGGTGGCGGGCCGATCTGAGTCGGTCTGACCGGTGATGGGCTGATCTGCGGTGGATTGTCGCCCAGGTCGAGGAGCATGGTGAGACCGAGGCGGTCGATCAGGATGCCGGCCGGGCCGCCCGGGAGCTCGGTGACGATGAGGCGGGTGCCGGGCGCGACGCGTTTCAGCAGGTCGGAGTGGGTGTGGCGGCGGCGCAGGGCGAAGCGGAGCGCGAGTGTCAGCCACTGGAAGGCCCAGCGGCCGCGCGGGCGCAGCCAGGTCAGCGCGATCGTCGTGGCGGCGCAGAACGCCGCCAACGGCAGGCCGTCGCCGAGGGCGACAGCGATGAGCAGGACCGCCACGGCCAGCTGCGTGGCGATCAGTTGATGGACGCGTACGACCGTGACGCGTCCACGATGGACCGAAAAGGTGACCACCTTCGCCCCCGCCGAGGACATCGACAGTTTCGCACCTCCCATCGTAAGCCGGGGTGGATATCCACAGGCCGGGGTTATCCACAGGCACTGTCGGCGCATCGGAGGCGGAGCTAGCGTCGAACCCGGGTCACCCGTAGCGGTCCACATCGGAGGTGCATCGGCAATGGTGACGACACGGGCCGAGTCCGCGGTGCTGACGGCCACCGCCGCGCGATTCGACGAGGTCGACGGCGCGCTGCAGGCGATGCTCGGCACGCTGATGGCGGAGTTGTCGGTGCTCGAGGGCTCCTGGCGAGGGCAGGGCGCGACCGCGTTCGAGCAGGTGAAGACGGAGTACGCGGCCGACCTGCGCAGGCTGAGCGCCGCACTCGCCGAGACGGCCGCGTCGATTCGGGCGGCCGGCGTGGGATACGAGGCCGCCGACGCGGGTGCGGCCGGCCGGGTGACGCGGGCCGGTGGCGGCCTGATCCTGCCCCTCTAATCCGTTTTACGAAGAAAGTCGGAAAGGGAGAAGTGGTGGACGACGGTCTCCTGCTCGTGAACTTCGGCGCTCTCCGGCAGGCGGGTGCTGACATCGACAAGGCGCTGACCACCCTGCGGGGCTCGCTGGACCAGCTCGAACGCGACGCGGCCCCGCTGGTCGCCGCGTGGGCCGGCCCGGCGCGGGAGGCGTATGCGGAACGGCAGGTCAGGTGGCGTGCGGCCTCGGTCGACCTGCAGAACATCCTGCACCGAATCAAGATCGCAATGGAGGAGTCGGCCCTCGACTACACCGACACCGAGCGGGCGGCCACTCAGCGGTTCCGGTGAACTTTCGGATGATTTGCGCGGCACGATCCGTGTAAAACCGGGGTCGCCCGATCGCGTGCTGCTTTGGGGGCTTGACGCGGCTACCATCGGTTGTTGGATCATTGCGCCGGGAATCAGCGCGTGCTTACTAAGCCGGTGTGAGCGTGGTCCGGGTGCCACCTGGACACAACTCGGCTGTTCACGCGCTGCCGCCCATTGTCATTACGGCCCGGGCTTGTAGGTTATACGCGTTGAGATGGCTCGTTCGCACGCGTGTGGGGAGAGGTGGACGTGTCCGAGTGGGAACCGGCTACGGACGCCGAGATCGCGATGCGCGATGCGCTGCGCACCGACGACCAGGAGTCCTATTTCCGCATTCTCGCCGGTGTCGACCTCCTGCTGCCGGTCTCCGCTGAGGCGCTGGCCGGTCTGGCCCCGCTCGGCTGGGGCACCTGGAGCACCGGTGGTCGCACCCATGTCCTGGCGTTCACGTCGCAGGAGGCGTTGCGGTCCTGTCTGTCCGACTACGCCGGCTCGGCGCGCCGGGTGCCGTATGCGGAGTTGGCCAACACCTGGCCGAACCTCGAGTGGTGGCTGGCGGTCAACCCCGGCCTGCCGATCGAGGGCTACCTTCCGGCCTGGTTCGTCGCCCAGCTGGCCCGGGGTGACCTGCGCCTGCCCACCCGCGGCCCGGGTCGTGAGCCACACGGCTCCAAGATTCAGGAGCTGGGCGCCGCCGCGCTCGCCGCGAACCGCGGGGGCCCGGGCGGCCCGGCCTATGACGACGATCTGCCCGCGCTGACGGCATCCGCGTACTCGTCCGACCCCGGCTCCGCCGCTTCCGGCTCGCCCGGTCCCGGCTCGTCCGCTCCCGGCTCGTCCGGTCCGGGTTCCTCTGCTTCCGGGTCGTCCGGTGACTGGGCTGGCCGGCCGTCGGCGGCGACCGGGCCGAACCCTGTCGTGCCGCCCGCTGCCGCCTCCGGTGGGCTGCCCACGCGTGGACCGTCGGCTCCGGCCGCGACCACCGCGAGCGGTCTTCCGGTGCGTACGCCCGGAACCTCCGATCTGTCCGGCCGCCCGGCCGAGTCCGCCCCGCCGCCCTATGGGGCCCCGGCCGAGACCGCTCCGCCGCCCTATGGGGCCCCGGCCGAGACCGCTCCGCCGGCCTACGCGCCGTCCGACTACGCGACCGCGCCGTCCGACTACGCGCCGTCCGCCTATTCGTCGCCGGGCGAGGGCGCGCCGTCCGCCTATTCGCCGTCGCCGTCGCCGTCGATGCCGTCGGCCTCGCCTCTGTCGTCGGCCTCGCCGAGTGAGGTTCCGTCCGCGTACCAGGCTCCGGCCGTGCCGCGTGACTTCCCGCCCGCCGCGGCGCCGGCTCAGGCGCCGGTGTCGGCCATGCCGGTCTCGTCCCTGCCCGTCTCCGGCCCCGCCGCGAACGCGGCCGGGAGTGGCCTGGCCACGCCCGGGTGGAACTCGGACTCGCTGCCGTTCGGGCCGGAGAACGATCCGCGCGGACCGCTGCAGGATCTCAAGGGTCCGCTGCCGGTGCGCACGCCGATGGCGAACACGCCGCCGGTGCCCGAGCACGTCAAGCCCTACGACCCGGACGAGGCGCAGGTCGACCCGAAGTGGGCGGCGATCGGTGGCGGTCGTCCCGACGCCTCGCCGTCGCCCTCCTCGGCGGCCGCGGCCTTCCCGGCCTCGGTACCGCCTTCTCCGGCCGCCTTCCCGGCCTCGGCGCCGCCCGCGGCGTTCCCGGCCTCCGCGCCGCCGGCCGCCTTCCCCGCGTCGGCCTCGCCCGCAGCCTTCCCCGCGTCGGCCCCGCCGTCGGCGGCCGACTTCCCGGCTGCCGCCTCCGCGGCGCCGCCCGCCGCTCCGCCGGCTCCTGCCCCGCCCGCTCCCGCACTGGGCGCCGGCGGCCTGAGCAGTGGCGGCCCGGGTCTGGGTGGCGGCTCGGCCGCCTCCGGTCTGCCGCGGCGGCAGCCCGGCTCCACCACCGGCGCCGGGCCGACCTCGTCGTTCTCCGGCTTCTCCAACGCGCGAACGAGCCCGGCCACCACGCCGTCCGCGCCGGCCTCGGGCTTCCCGGCGGCTCCGGCCGCGTCGGCCGCGGGTGTGCCTGCTGCCCCGGCCGCGGCTGCCCCGGCTGCCTTCCCCGGTGGCCCGGGCGCTCCGGGCACGGGATTCGGCCCGGCTTCGGGCTCGTCGAACTCCGGGTTCCCGCAGGGGCCGGCCTCTCCGCAGGCCGCGGCGGCTCAGGCGGCGCCGACCTCCGGTGCCGCGGCGCCGGGTGGACCGGGTAGCCCGCTTCCCCGTCGGCAGGTGACCCCGCCGTCGGAGCGGCCCGCCTCGATGGCCGCCGCCGCGCAGGCGCTGACCGGTGGGCGTACCCCGGCTCCGGACCCGGCCCTCACCCAGCGGATCACCGACCCGTCGCTCGCTCAGCGGGGTGCCGACCCGGCTCTCACGCAGCGCATCTCCGACCCGGCCCTGACCCAGCGGATCCAGGCTCCGGGCGTGGACCGGTTCGGGCCGTCCGGACCGGCGCCGAGCGTGACGCCGCGGATCGAGGGCGCCCGCCCCGGCCTGCTGCCCCCGGTCATCCCGGGTTCGGCCGGCGCCGACCGTGGCGAGCCGGTCTCCTCGGGGTACGGCCCGTCCGGTGCCCCGCCGTCCGCCTACGCCGCTCCGCCGCCCGGGCCCGCGTACGGGATGCCGCCGCAGGGCAGTCCGGCGGCGGCGTACGCCACGCAGTCGTACGCGACCCAGATCCTGCCCAGCTACAACGCGTCCACCGCCGCGGCTCCGGGCTCCGGGCTGGGCGTCGCGGGCTCGGCGACCGGGTCCGGCAGTGGCTCCGGCGCGCCGCAGAGCGACCAGGCGGTGGAGGACTTCACCCCGGCCAACGACGTGGAGCGCGAGCTCCGGGAGGCCGCGGACTCCGGGAACACCGACGTCTTCCTCTCCACGCTGCTGCTCGCGACGGTCCTCGTTCCGGTGGCACACCACTCCCGTCCGGGCAGCGCGCCCGGCGAGTCCGGGTTCGCGTTCCAGCCGGAAGAGGTGGACGGCGAGCGCATCCTGATCGTCTTCACCAGCAAGGACCGGCTCTCCGAGTACTACGGCGAGCCGACCCGCACGGTCGGTGCCCGGTTCTACGAACTGATCCGCAACTGGCCGGACGAGAACTGGTCATTCGCGGTCAACCCCGGTACCCCGGTGGGCGCGAAGTACCCCGGCACCCAGATCGTCGCGCTGGCCAGTTGGGCCGCCGAGGCCGGTCTCGGTGCCGATCCGATCGACGGCCCGCTCGCCGAGGGGGCGGCCGCCCCGGTGCCCGCGCCGGAGCCGGCCAGCGACGAGGCGCAGCACGCCACGGTGATGCAGAAGGCGATCGCGGCCGATCAGGTGGACTACTACCTGGACCGCGGGTACGACCGGGTCGCCGGCTTCGTGCACCGCGCCTCCGAGGTGGAGCACCTGCGCACCCCGGTCGAGCTGTTCGGCGCGCTCGGGCTCTACTACGACGAGTCGCCGTTCCAGCCGGACGCCAAGGAGGCGTTCGTGCTGCGCTGGCCGGCGTTCCGCCCGAGCCTCTACCGGATCCCGTACGGCGGTCAGAACGAGCAGGCGCTGCGCGCGATGGACGGCTGGGTGATCGAGCGCCCGCCGTTCCGCGGTAACGGTTTCGCCCCGGGCGAGGGCCGTGACGTGATCGCCGAGTTCAAGGTGGACAGCGTTCGGCTGCCGCACGGCGCCCAGCTGTGGCGCATCGACGCGGACGGGCACGAGCGGATGTTGGCGATCTTCGACGCGGACGGCCCGCTCTGGCGCCGGGTGGGTGAGCAGTGATGCGCGACGGCTACGTGGTGACCTGGCAGGGCCAGGAGTTCGAGGCGGCGCCGGACGGCGACAAGGTGCGGATCTACGCGAACCGCCCCGGTGACGGCTTCAGCGAGGTCAAGCCGGGCCGTTACGTCCGGGTGCTGGAGCCGGACGAGTACGACGAGATCGCGTACGTCCGGACCCTCTGCACCTGGCGTGGTGAGCCGTTCATCGTGCTGGCCGAGGCCGACACGTGGCTCCGTCTGGAGTACACCGGGGGCCGCGCCCCGGTCGCCCGCCGCCTCGGGCTGGAGGAGTTCGACTACGGCGTCTACCAGGGCTGGGCTCCCGCGTACGAGGTGCGGGACCTCTACGAGCACCGGGTCTGACCGGCGGCGCCCTCGACGACGTGGCGTACCCGATGGGTGGGCACGCCGGCGGCGGTGAGCTGGTCGGCCACCGGGCCGGCCGGATGGTCCAGGAAGACTGCCACGCGATGGTCGTCGCCCAGATGGCAGGCGGCGACGAGCGTGCCGAGGTTGATGGAGTCGAGTTCCGTCACGTCGGTGAGGTCCACGACCAGCCGTAACGGCCGGTCGTGGCGGATGGCGTGCACCAGGGTGCGCCGCAGTTCGACCGCCTCCGCGGCGCCGAGAGCACCGTGGGGCCGGACGACAAGAGTTCCGTCGGGGCTGGTGCCGACGTCTACCGTCGCGCCAGGCATCGTGAGACCTTCCGTTACCGGATCGTTTGCCGAGCCGCAAGGTTAGGGCGATCGATGGACCGGCGTCGAGGGTGACCCGGAAAAGTTCATCTGGTCACGGAGAGATCACGGTGAATGTTCAGGCCGGAGTCTTGAGCCACCGCAGGATCTCGCCGGTGACCACGTCGGGTCGCTCCTGGTGCAGGAAGTGCCCGGCGCCGGGCACCAGCCGCCACTCGTACGGCGCGGTCACGTAGCGTCCGGATCCCTGGGCCGTACGCGGCAGCACCGCGGTGTCCAGCGAGCCGTGCAGCTGCAGCGTGGGCATGCCGAGCGGCTGCTGCATCAGCTTGACGAACCGGTACCCCTGCAACCGCAGCGCGCTTCGGGCGACCCAGCGGTACGCCTCCAGCGCGCAGAACGACGCCTGCGGGATCTGCATGGCCTGACGGCAGCGGTACGAGTAGTCGGCGAACTCCGGGGTGGCCGCCCACTCCGGGCTGCTCCAGTGCTCCATCAGTTCGCCGATCAGCGCCGCGTCGTTCCTGGTCAGCACGTGTTCGTACCGCGGGACCTGGAAGCGCAGGATGGCCGAGGAGGCGGCGAACTGGCCGCGCGGATCGGCGAAGAGGGCCGCCCGCAGCCGCAGCGGGTGCGCCGCGCCGAGGACGACGAGACGGTTCACCAGCTTCGGGTGGAACGCGGCGGCGGCCCAGCCGACCATCCCGCCGGCACCGGCACCCACGATGGTCGCGGAGCGCTCGCCCAGCGCGCGGATCAGGCCGGTCACGTCGGCGGCCATGGTGTAGCCGTCGTAGCCCCGCGGCGGCTTGTCGCTGGCGCCGTACCCCCGAAGATCGATCGCGGCGGCCCGGAAGCCGGCGTCGGCCACCCGGGTCATCACGTCGTGCCAGGCCCACCAGAACTCGGGGAAGCCGTGCAGGAAGAGGACGAGCGGCCCGGTGCCGACCTCGGCGACGTGGAACCGGCTACCGTTGGCCCCGACGAACCGGTGTGTCCACGGCCCCTCTGCGAGCACCACCGAGTCGTCCATGCCGTCAGCCTAGGCTGAGGTGTCACGCGCGGCGCCGGGCACTCGGGAACACGGGCCGGATCACCCGATCGGTTCGGACGCGGTCATCGCCATCAGCGAGCCCGGGCCGCAGTAGATCTTCAGTCGGGTGGTCTCCAGTTTGACCTTCACGCGGTCGCCCTTGGCCAGCTCGGTGCCGGTGGCGGAGTAGAGCGCGTACCGGGTGCCGTCGTCGGCGGTGAGGCCGTAGCAGGGCCCGGAACCGCCCCGCGTGACCATGCCCGCCACCCAGCCGGTGTCCGGAAGGTTGTCGGTGGGCTCCCGGGGCGGCTTCTCGGTCAACGAGATGGTCGGAATCGGACTAGGACTGCTCGGGCTGCCCTGACTGCTCGGGGTGGTCGCGCTGGACGGCTCGAGTCCCGTCGCACAGGCGGCCAGGAACGCGCCGGTGCCGACCGCGATACCGATCAGATTCGTGGACCTCATGACTGCATCCTTCCGGCGTTTCGGTCCTGCTATGACGAAACGCGCCCGGTCTCGGTTCCCGTACCGGAGAAGGGGTGGGAATGGGTTGGGAAAAGGGCAGCGCCCGGGGAGTAGGGTCCCCGGGCGCTGCTGGTGGTGAGACCGGTCAGGAGACCTTCACCGTCATCGAGGTGCCGGCCTGCTGCACGACCGAGAGCTTGACGCCCACGGCCGGGAGCTTGACGCCCTGGTTCGGCAGCTCGTCGTAGTAGTACTTGTCCTTGTCGTTGAAGGTCGAGTCGCCGGAGAGCGGCTTGACCACCGACTTCACGCCGTTCAGGTGCAGCGTCATGCCGTCGGTCGGGTACAGGCTGAACGGAGCGTCGTAGACCTGGACCCGGGCACGCCACGGAACACCGGTGGGGTTGTTGAACGGCTTCGGGTGCGCGTCGATGTAGAGGTTCCGACCCGAACCCGGGTGCTCGTTGGTGTTGTTGTCGGCCTGGGAGGTGTCCCAGTACGACACGAGCAGGCCGGTCTGGTAGTTGTAGTGCTCCACCCAGTCCGGCTTGGTGCTCGCCCACCCGAAGTTGTACGGGCCGTACTGCAGGTACTTGTCGTACGACGTGTAGCTGCGGTACCCGGCGATGTAGTAGTTCGGGAAATCGCTGGTGACGCTGGAACCGACGATGCTGAAGCCGTCCGCGGTCCAGGTGGAGGTGCCCTCCGCGCCGTCCACGTCGACGGTCGCGCCGTCGGCCGTGACGGTCAGGTCGTCACCGAAGAAGCCACCCGCGGAGACGCCACCGTCGGTGACGTAGTGCAGGCGGAACTGGATGCTCTGGCCCGCGTACGCGTCCAGCGGCACCTCGACCGGCACCCAGGCGCCGTCCGACGAACCGGAGATCGCCGGGCTGCCGCTGCCGTCCGTGATGAACGGCGAGCCGCCCACCGTGCCGTCGATCCGGGTCCAGGTGGAGCCGTCGGTGGAGACCTCGGCGTAGAGGTAGTCGTAGTCGTCCTCGATCGAGTACCGGCCCTGCAGCGAGACGCTTCCGCTGGACTTACCGGTCAGGTCGATCGTCTTCGACAGCGAGACGTTCAGGTCGTCCGCGTTACCGGAGAAGAACTGCTTGCTGCCGTCGTACGGCGCACCCAGCTCGGTGGTGACCTCCTTGTCCGGGAGGTTGACCACGATGGCCTGCTTCTTCTTGGTGTTGTACTCCTGCGGCCCGAGCTCGACGGTCTTCTTCTGACCGGCGGTCACCGACTCGTAGTTGAGCCAGCCGAGCTGCAGCTTGTTCCAGGCACCGAGGTCGCCCGGGTGGGTGCCGATGGCCTGGTCGTTCTTGGCGCCGAGCCGGCTCTGCGCCATCAGCGTCCAGTACTCGTTGCTGTTGTCGCCGAGGCCGCTGGTGTCGTAGTCGTCCGGGAGGCCCAGGTCGTGGGTGTACTCGTGGACGAAGACGCTCAGGCCGCCGTTCTCCGGCTGGATGGTGTAGTCGCCGACCCAGAGGCCGGTGTCGCCGATCTGGGTGCCGCCCAGCAGGTTGCCGGCCGGGCCGGTCAGACCGGCGTCCGAGGCGTACGCGTACCAGCGGTGGCTCCAGATGGCGTCCTCACCCTGCTGCGGGTCACCGTCGGCCTGGTCGCCGCCGGCGTGCACGATCTGGAAGTGGTCGAGGTAGCCGTCCGGCTCGTTGAAGTTGCCGTCGCCGTCGTAGTCGTACCGGTCGTACTGGTCGAACGACGCGAGCTCGGCCTTGACGTCGGCGGCGCTGGCGCCCTCCGCGATCCGGTCCGCGTACCACTGGGTGACGGCGTCGCGGACCAGGGCCCACGTGTTGGAGCAGGTGCTGCTCGCGCAGACGGCCGGGTCGTCGCCGTTGGCGTCGGTCGGGTCGTCGTTGGAGCGGCCGTACCGGGCCTCGTTGTACTTGACCTTGACCCAGTCGGTGACCTCGCCGTCGACGCTGTAGCGGCCCGACGACTGGGTCTCGAAGTAGGTCTTGACCGACTCCACGTTCTTGCCGGTCCCGAAGTACAGGTTCCGGTAGTAGTCGGCCGAGTAGTCCGACTGCCAGATCGTGGAGTTGTCCGTCGAGCGGTCCGGCTCGGGGATGCTGTTGTGCACCGGACCGTCGAACGTGGCCGGACCCGCGGTGTCGGGGTCGGTGTCCTGGTCCGGGTACGACGGGTGACGCTCGTTGCCGAAATCGGTCAGGATGACGAAGATCTTGTCGGTCTTCTCGCGTGCCAGCTCGACGTACTGGTTCTTGCCCGGCTGGCCGAAGCCGCCGTTGCCGTACGTCTTGCCGAGGTTGACGACCTTGCTGCCGTTCTTCGTCTCGACCTTGGACTTGCCGCTTACGACCTGGGAGACGGCCTCCTCGCGGAGCGCACGGCGCTTCTCTTCGAGGGGGTTCGGCAGATCATCCTGCGGGGCGCTCTCCGCGGCTGTGACCGGCGCTGTATCCACCGCCGGTGCCGCCAGGGCAGCGGTCGGAGCCATCGCTCCGACGCTGGTCACCATCGCGGCGCCGAGTAGTCCCACGACCACCTTGCGCACTACGTTTACCTCCGTTTTTGCGGCCGGGCACGGTGTGCCGCGCCCAGCGTCAAACGGCCCCGGGGTTCGGGACTGTAGGTGAACGTATGCAAACAGACTGATGTTCGGGGAATGCAAAGGATATTGATGACCAACGGTTACCTGATATGCCCCGGCCATAACACCGTAACTGGCATAAGGGACAAAAGGCTGGCGACGCCTTCGCGCCACCAGCCTTTATCGATTTCGGTCAGTCTTCAGATTTGGCCGACTGCATCCCGGACGAGATCAGGTCCATCACCGCGGAGTCCTGCAGCGTGGTCACGTCGCCGAGCGACCGGTTCTCCGCCACGTCCCGCAGCAGCCGCCGCATGATCTTGCCGGAGCGGGTCTTCGGGAGCTCGGTGACCAGCATGATCTGCCGCGGCTTGGCGATCGGGCCGAGCGTCTTCGCCACGTGGTCGCGCAGGTCCTTGATCAGCTGCTCGCCGGCCTCGCCGTCGGTCGCCACGTTCCCGCGCGGGATGGTGAACGCGACGATCGCCTGGCCGGTCGTCGGGTCGGTCGCGCCGACCACCGCGGCCTCGGCCACCGACGGGTGCGAGACCAGCGCCGACTCCACCTCGGTGGTGGAGATGTTGTGGCCGGAGATCAGCATGACGTCGTCCACCCGGCCGAGCAGCCAGAGCGCGCCGTCCTCGTCCTTCTTCGCGCCGTCGCCGGCGAAGTAGATCCACTCGTCGCCCTGGCCCGCCCCGGCACCGAAGCGGGACCAGTACGTGTCCAGGAAGCGCTGGTCGTCGCCCCAGATGGTGCGCAGCATCGACGGCCACGGCTCGCGCAGCACCAGGAAGCCACCACCGCCGTTCGGCACCGAGGCGGCGGTGTCGTCGACCACGTCGGCGCTGATGCCGGGCAGCGGGGTCATCGCCGAGCCGGGCTTGGCCGCGGTCACCCCGGGCAGCGGCGAGATCATCACGGCCCCGGTCTCGGTCTGCCACCAGGTGTCGACGATCGGGGTGCGCTCGCGGCCGATGTGCTCGCGGTACCACATCCAGGCCTCGGGGTTGATCGGCTCGCCGACGCTGCCCAGGACGCGCAGCGAGGAGAGGTCGTACCCGGCGGGGATGTCGTCGCCCCACTTCATCATGGTGCGGATCAGGGTCGGCGCGGTGTACAGGATGGACACCTTGTATCGGTCGACGATCTGCCAGAAACGGTCACGGCCCGGGGTGTCCGGGGTGCCCTCGTACATGATCTGGGTGGCGCCGTTGGAGAGTGGGCCGTAGACGATGTACGAGTGCCCGGTGACCCAGCCGATGTCGGCCGTACACCAGTAGACGTCCGTCTCGGGCTTGAGGTCGAAGACCGCGTGGTGTGTCCAGGACGTCTGCGTCAGGTAGCCGCCGGTGGTGTGCAGGATGCCCTTCGGTTTACCGGTGGTGCCCGAGGTGTAGAGGATGAAGAGCGGGTGCTCGGCGTCGAAGGCCTGCGCCTTGTGCTCCGGGCTGGCCTGCTCGACGGTCTCGTGCCACCACTTATCCTTTTCGGTCCAGGCGACGTCCTGGCCGGTACGCCGAACCACCAGCACGTGCTCGATGCTCGAACAGCGCGCCACGGCCTCGTCCACGGTCGGCTTGAGCGCCGACGGCTTGCCGCGCCGGTACCCGCCGTCCGCGGTGATCACGACCTTGGCGTCGGCGTCCTGGATCCGGGTGGCGAGCGCGTCGACCGAGAAGCCACCGAACACCACGCTGTGGGTGGCGCCGATCCGGGCGCAGGCCAGCATCGCGACCGCGGCCTCCGGGATCATCGGCAGGTAGATCGCGACCCGGTCACCCGCGGCGACACCGAGATCGGTCAGCGTGTTGGCGGCCTGGGAGACCGATTTCAAGAGTTCCGCGTACGTCACCGCCCGGGTGTCGCCGGGCTCGCCCTCCCAGTGGATGGCGACCTTGTCACCGTGGCCCGCCTCGACGTGCCGGTCGACGCAGTTGTAGGCGACGTTGAGCTCGCCGCCGACGAACCACTTCGCGAACGGGGGGGTCGTCCAGTCCAGAATCTGGTCCCAGGGCTTCGCCCAGGCCAGTCGCCCGGCCTGCTCGGCCCAGAACGCCAGCCGGTCCGACCCGGCCTGCTCGTACGCCGCGGCCGTCACGTTGGCGGCGGCGGCGAGGTCGGCGGGCGGTGGGAACTGCCGTGTCTCCGAGTACAGATTCTCCAGTGTCTCGCTCATGAGGGCGGCTCCTCTGCCAAGGCCGGTTTCACTCTTCGTTGCACACTAGTTCTGCCGGAGGGCCCGGCGAAGGGTTGCTGCGCAGGGGCGCGCCGGATGGTCCCGGATGCGCGCCGACTGACGTCTCTATGATCGGTACTGCGCGAATCTTGCCAGTTGCGCTCGTCTTTGTGCACCCCATGTTTCGTGAGTCTTACGGGTTACCGTGTGCGGTGTGGATCCACTAGCACCCCTGCTCGACCTCGCCGACGTCGCGCCCGCCCTGAGCCAGGCCCGTGAGGCGGTCGACGCCGCGATGCGGCACCGCGCGCTGCGCCGGAACGGCGGCCAGGTCGCCGCCGAGGCGAGCCTGCGCGCCGCGGTCGCCAGCGCCGCCCTCGACGGCAGCCGGTACGAGCTCGACGACGTCCGGGCCGGCACGATCACCGACCCGGTGGTCCAGGGCGCCCTGCGCGTCGCCGAGGCCCTCGGCGGACTGGTCGACCTCTGGCCCCGCGCGCCCCGGCAGGTCCTGGCGAAACTGCACGTCCTCGCGGCCCGTGGCGTCGTCCACGACCACGACCTGGGCCGCCTGACCGCGGGTGCCTCCGCCGGTCCCTCTGCCGCCGGTGCCCCAGGCGCCGCCGGTTCGCACTCCGCCGCGGGTTCGCTCTCCGCCGCCGCCCTTGCGGAACGCATCGACGGGCTGGCCGGGCTGGTCGCCGGCAACGAGACCACGCCGCCGCTGCTGCTCGCCGCGATCGTGCACGCCGAACTGCTCACCCTCCGGCCGTTCGCGGGCCCTTCCGGCGTGGTCGCCCGGGCCGCGGCGCGCCTCACGCTGATCAACCGGGGATTCGACCCGCGTGGCCTCGTCGTGGTCGAGATCGGTCACCTCTCGCGCGAACCGGAGTACGTCGGCAGCTCCGGCGCGTACGCCACCGGCACACCGGACGGTGTCCGATCCTGGCTACGGCACTACGCCGCGGCGATCACGGCCGGTGCCGGGGAAATCACGGCGATCGGCGACGGCGTCCTGGCGGCGGTCTGAGCACGGGCATACTTTTCGGGTGGCCGACAATTGGGTTCGCCCGTACACGCCCGGCTCCGGCCGATGGCTGGTGATCGCCTGGGAGGCGGTCGCACTCGCGCTGCTGACCTGGGCGACCATCCGTCAGTTCGAGCTGATGGGGCACGGAGTCCGGGTGGTCTCCGGGATGCTCGCGGCGATCTGGGTGCTCGGCGCGTGGCGGATTCGGGAGCTGGGCGTCTACGTGGGCCCCGACGGCGTGCTGATCCGGGGCCTGCTGCGCTCCCGTGCCGTGCGGTGGCGCGACATCGCGGCCGTGCGGTTGCACCGGGCCACCCACAAGCTCGGCCCGTGGGAGATCCAGAGCGGCATGACCGTGCTGCTGGACCGCCACGACGGCGGCACGGTCAACACCGAGCTCTGGGCTCAGGGCGTCGACTTCCACTCCCGCCCGACCCTGTTCCGTGCCGTCTACCACGAAATCCGCAACCGCCACCACGCCGCCGCGGCCTGACCGGAACCTGTCAAGTCAACTGAGACAGTTTCTTGATTTTGTTTAGCTTTGTGCTGGTGGAAGGCTCGTCGCCGTTGTGATGGTGGCCTGGCCGGG
>NZ_JBFAYF010000042.1:0-92748 GCF_040681165.1 Actinoplanes sp. NPDC051851
GTCGCGCGCTGCTCGACCAGTGCGGGCTGATCGTCTGCCGGGTCCTCGAGGTCCGCGACGAGCTGGTCCGGCTCGACCTCAACGCCCGGGACGTGTGCGGCGACGGCGGTCCGGTCAGCCGGCCGGGGCGACCCGGGCCCGGAGTTCGCCGATGGTGAAGTCGACGGCGAGGAAGGCCAGCAGGGAGAAGCCGAGCAGCGGCAGGAACCAGCCGATTCCGAAGACGACGGGGATCCCCACGGCGATCAGCCACGGTGGCAGTTCCCGCCAGGTGCCCCGCGCGGGTGCCCGGCCGGCGAACCCGCGGCCCCGGGTCGGGCGGCGCTGCCACCACATCCGGTAGCCCAGCACGACCATCGCGGCCAGGACGAGGGCGAGCACGGCCAGCGCGATCTGGTTGGCCAGGCCGAACATCGTGCCCATGTGCAGGTCGACGCCCCAGCGGGCCAGCTTCGCCATGAACGGGTAGTCGGCGAACCGGACCACGTCGGTCACCTCCAGGGTCACCGGGTTCACCGCGGCGGCGTCCACCGAGGTCGGGTACGCACGATGAATCTCGGTCACCGTCCAGGTCTTACCGGCGCCGACGGGCAGCCCGATCTCCACCTGATCGGAATCGACCCGCGCGGTCCGGGCCGCGGCCAGCACGCCGTCGATGGTGCTGACGTCCACTTGACCGGTTGTGGCCACCGCTCCACCGCCGTGCCCGGCGTGCCCTGTGGAGGCGGCTTCTTCCGCGGCGGCGGTGGCGTCGGTGGAGACCGACGGCGTGGACCAGTTCAGTGCGGAGCGCAGCGCGGTCACGTTCTCGCCGGCCAGCTGTGACCAGGTCAGACCCGTCGCGGAGAGCGCCAGGAAACCGGCGGCCGTCCAGAGGCCGAGGACGCCGTGCCAGGTGCGGGTGCGAGCGCGGCCGCGCGTACCGGAGAGGGGGAGAAGCGCGACGCGGACCGATCGCCGGGCTCGGGCCCGGGCCACCCACAGGGCCACGCCACCGAGGGCGACCACCCACAGCCAGGAGGCGGCCAGCTCGCTGTAGTACCGGCCGACGTCGCCGAGGTGCAGTGACCGGTGCAGTTCATCGATCCAGGACCGCAGCGGCAGCGCGCCGGACGTGCCGTAAACGGTCGCCTGCCCGAGGACGTCGCCGCTGCCCGGGTCCACGAAGACCGCGTGCCGGTACGACTCCGCCATCGACCCGTCGTCGAATATGACCCGCGTCGTCCCGTTCTCCGGCGCGGGGCGCACCGCGACCAGGTTCGGCACGGTCGTCACGCGCGCGGCGGCCGCTACCTGCTGTGCGAGCGGAACCGGGTTCGCGGCGCCGGAGCGTGGCTCGAGCAGGTCGGCGTAGACCACCCTCTCCACCTGCGGACTGATCGCGTAGATCGCTCCGCTGACCGCTGCCACCAGCAGAAACGGCCCGATCAGCACGCCCGCGTAGAAGTGCAGCCGCAGCAGCAACGGCCGCAGCACACTCCAGACCCCCGGCGTGGTCCTCTCCATGGTGATGTCGCTGACGGTAGTCAGGGCAGTGCTCCTCGATCGATGTCGGTCCTGTCCCCGACAAGTCGTTCGAGAGGCGCGATCAGTTCCCGGCTCTCGTTTCCTATCCTCCTAGGATGCTCAAGGCGACGTGCCGGGCGGCGCACGACGACGAGCGCGACAGACCGGGGCGCGGGCGTGGGCCGTGGGCACGGAAGTGCGGCGGTGCCGGGTTCTGGCTGGTGCTCAGGGGTCTGTCACGAGGGCCGAGACACCCCGGAGCACCAGCCAGAACCCGGCACGGAACGGGCCACCCACGAACCGCGGGTGGCCCGAATCGAGGCCCGCTCCGGGGCGCCGGTCGTGTCGGCTGATGTGGCGCGCCGGAGCGGGAGTGAGGGGTGGGGCCGGGCCCGCATCGTGTGGCGGCGTTGCGGGGCCCGGCCCGCCGGTGCGGAGCTGATCCCGCGCCGGCAGCGTGAGGTCAACGGCGGGTAGCGGTCCCGCCCTCGGCCCCGGAGAGTTCGGTCCCGGAGGATTCGGTCCCGGAGGATTCGGTCCCGGAGAGCTCGGTCCCGGAGGATTCGGGCTTGGAGAGTTCGGGTTCGGCGGGGGAGAGGGTGACCTGGTCGATCGGTGGGGCGCCGTCGATGGCGTCGGCGGCGACCGCGGCGGCCTTGACCTCGGCGGGGAGGTCCAGGCTGTCGCGCAGGGTGACCGGGCGCAGGAAAGCGGCGGCCAGGACGCCGATCACGCCGATGATGGCGGAGATCAGGAAGATGTGGCCGGTGGCGTCGCCGTAGGCGGCGCGGATGATGTGCACGATCGGGTCGGGGAGGGCGGCCAGGTTCAGGGTGCTGCCGCCGCTGCTGCCGGTGGACGGGACGCCCATCGCGGTCAGGTCGTGGGTGATCTGGTCGGTGACCCGCCGGGCGAGGACGGCGCCGAGGACCGAGACGCCGATGGTGCCGCCGAGGGAGCGGAAGAAGGCGACCGTGGAGCTCGCGGCGCCGATGTCCTTCAGGGCGACGGTGTTCTGGACGGCGAGGACGAGGTTCTGCATCGACATTCCCACGCCGCTGCCGACGAGGAACATGCCGAGACCGACGTACCAGAGAGCGGTTTGATGATCGATGGTGGAGAGCACTCCGAAACCGATGACCAGGACGACCGCGCCGGCGATGATGTAGGGCTTGATCTGGCCGGTCTTGGTGATCATGCGGCCGGAGATGATCGAGGTGAGCAGGACGCCGGCCATCATCGGGATGGTGAGCAGGCCCGCCTCGGTGGGGGAGTAGCCGCGGCCGACCTGGAAGTACTGGCCGAGGAAGACGGCGCCGCCGAACATGGCCATGCCGACGGCGAGGCTGGCCAGGATGGAGAGGGCGGTGTTGCGTTCCCGGATGATCGGGAGCGGGACGATCGGCTCGGCGGCCCGCGACTCGACCAGGACGGCGAGGGCGAGCAGGGCGATGGTGCCGCCGACCATGGCGTACGTCTGCCAGGAGAGCCAGGCGAACGAGTCGTCCACGAAGGAGATCCAGACCAGCAGGAGGCTGACACCGGCGGCGATCAGGACGGCGCCCAGGTAGTCGATCTTCACGTTGTCGCGGCGCACGGTGGGGAGCTTGAGGGTGGCCTGGAGCAGGGCGAGCGCGATGATCGCGACGGGGACGCCGACGAAGAAGCACCAGCGCCAGCCGAGCCAGCTGGTGTCCACGATCAGGCCGCCGAGCAGCGGGCCGCCGACGGTGGCGAGGGCCATCACGCCGCCGAGGTAGCCGTTGTACCGGCCGCGCTCGCGGGGCGGGATCATCGCGGCGATCGCCACCTGGACGAGTGCCTGCAGGCCGCCGACGCCGATGCCCTGGAACGCGCGGGCGGCGATCAGCTCACCGGCGTTCTGGGCGAAACCGGCCACGATGGAGCCGATCACGAAGATCACGATGGACAGCTGGATGAGCAGCTTCTTGTTGAACAGGTCGGCGAGCTTGCCCCAGATCGGGGTGGTGGCCGTGGCGGTCAGCAGGGTGGCGGTGACCACCCAGGTGTACTGGGTCTGCGAGCCGTTCAGTGCGCCGATGATCTTCGGGAGCGCGGTGGAGACCACCGTGCTGCTGAGCATGGCGACGAAGAGGACCAGGAGCAGGCCGCTGAGGGCTTCGAGTGTTCGCCGGTGTGCCGTGCCGGCGTCGGTGGTGCTGCTCATAGGGCGGCCTCCGGGGTTCTTGGGGTGGTGAGGGTGCGGTCGAGGGCGGCCGTGAAGCGGTCGAGCCCGGCGCTGAACGTGGCGATCTCCTCGGGCGTCCAGCCGTCGAGCGTGTGGGTGAGCACGTCGCCGTACCATCGAAGGGAGTCGCTGAGGGCGGCGCGCCCGGCCTCGGTGAGGACTAGGCAGCTGGCGCGGCCGTCGCGGGGATCGGCCTGGCGGGCGACCAGCCCGTGGGTGACCAGGTTGGCGACCGCCCGGCTGATGGTGGACTGATCGAGCCCGACCCGTCCGGCGAGATCCCGCGCGTGACAGCCGGTGGGAAGCCGGTCGATGTCGGACAGCAGTCCGAGCAGTCCCATCGGGATCGCCGGCCGGTCCACCGCCCGCCGCTGTTTCAGTAGCCGATACGTCCGCTGCAGGTCCTGCAGGCGCATGCCTATCTCGGGCGCGACGCCGTCCATGGCGATGTCTCCTGGTCGATATCTGTGGTTGCCACAGGCAAGTATCAGACCAGGTTGCCCACTGCGCAAGTTTTCTCAGCGCGAAATTTTGACGGTCAGGGTTCGAAGACGTTCGGGAAGGACGCCCGGAGCCGGGTCAGTGCGCCGGCCGGGTCGCCGTCGCGGGTGACCGCGGTCCACACGACCTCGCAGGCAGTGGCGAGTGCGGCGGGATCGACGGCGGCGTTGAACATCGCCTCGACGGCGAGATGCTGATCGGCGATGTGGTCGTCGACGCCCGGGGCGACCGGCATCGGCGGCAGGTGCCGGGTGACCTCGAAACGGTCGGGCGGTTCGGTGCCGGCTCGCAACGCCTCGATCGCGCGGGGCGCCCAGGCGTGGTGGAGCAGCCCGGCCCGGTCGAGCCGGCGTTCGACGGCCCAGGCGACCACGGCCCGGCGGTCCTCGTCGTCCGCCTCGGCCAGGGCCGCGACGGCCATCGGATCGATCTCGAGGCGTGTCTCGCCGTGCCAGGCCCACGTGACGACGTTCGGGTCATCGGGATCGATGACGTCCCGGTCATCGCGTTCGGTGCGCACCGCCACGACGCGTTCCGCGAGTTCGTCTCCGGTCCAGGGCGGCGTCGGCCGGTGCCGGTACGCGGCCACCTCGCTGCCCTGCCGGACCACCCGGTCGAGTCCGGTGGCCGGCCAGAACTGCAGCAGGTAATGGTCGACGGGCTCGTCGCTCACCTCGGTGCCGAGATCGTGCCCGCGCTGGATGTCCCGCCCGCAGAACCGGGCCCGGTAGATCCCGATGGGCAGGTCGACCGGGCCCGCGGAGTCGTCGAACGCGGTCAGCCACGTGTCGCCCTCCGGCTGGGCGAAGAGCGTCTCGACCACGTCCGGCCATCGGTCGCCGAGCGGGGGCTCGTCGGTATGCAGCTCGGCGCGTACGTGGATGGTGCCGGTGTGCAGTCCGGAGCGCATCTGCAGCAGGCCGGGCAGGGCGGACCCGCATAGCCCGTTGAGGTGGCCCCGGAACGCGCGGTCGGGGTCCGCCGTCGAGGCGTCCCCCGTCTCCAGGGCGAAGAACCCGTAGTGCACGTGAAGCGGCGCGTCCAGCAGCGTCTCGACCAGCACGGTCGTCAGCATGACACCCGCGGCGCCGCGCTATCCGGGATTCAGTCGATGACGTCCGCGTCGACGATCCGGGGGCCCGGCTTCGTCATCTCCAGGCTCGCGAGGTGGCTCTTCAATCTCCTGGCCATCGGATAGTAGGTGGCGAGGGTGAAACCGCCCGCTATGACGGCGCCGATGACCGGGATGGCCTTGGAGACCCCTCGCGCGAAGATCTGCTTCGTCATCTCTTTGCCGAGGTATCCCGCCACCTTCTTGACCAGTGGATAGACGGCACCCTTCGTGAGCGCCTGCCGCGGCAGCTTCTTGAGGGCCTGCTCGGCGAGCAGGCCGGCGACGGTGCTCACGCCCGCGTTCGCCCACTGGGCGCCGAGCATGACGCCCAGGAAGAGGGTGAGCATGTTCTTGGTCGCGTCGTCGATGTCGTCGCCGTCGTTGTCGAACAGGTCCGGCCAGCTGTAGAGGTAGGCGAGCTTCTGTGCGATCCGGAGCATGTGCCCGAAGTACTGGGCGAAATCCGCGGGAACGGTCGCCGGCATGAACACCAGACCGGGGATCCCCGCGGCGGCGGAGATGGCGCTGACCTTCGCCGTCTCGTAGTTGATGGAATCGTTCGCCGCCTTGTCGAGGATCTCCAGCGGAATGCCCGCCGCCGCGGGGCTCTGCTCGATCGCCCGGCCGATCTCCTCCTCGGAGCAGTACCGGGACAGCGCGTTCTTGAGATAGGAACTTCTTTTGATGTGTACGCCCGGAAGTTTCGCGGCGCCCACCAGAAGTACGGAGAAACGCGACTCCGGGCTCTCTTCGATCGATGTCACCACGAAAACCTATAGCGACGGCGGGCACCCCTCTCTCCACCACTCGGCGCCGATAAATGGCTGCACCGGCGCGGTGAATCCCTCGAAAGGACGATCGAGCGCCACGGGGCGGTGGGAGTCTCCGGTCACTCGCGGAGGGGCTGCGGCGCGACACGGTCGGGGTTGGGAGGGCGGTAGTGCTGCACGAGGAGCGGAATGTGGGGCGGTAGGGATCCAGGGTCGCGGTCTGTGTGCGGTGGTGGCCCACCCGTGGGCGGCGGCAGCACTCGAACCGCTTATGTGGATCCGCGCCGCCCCTCCCGCCGGGATCGTGGACGCCTGACGCCCCCCCCGGCGCCGAGGCGGGCGCATGCGTGGGCGGGGGCGGGCGGGTGCATGCGTGGGCGGGGCGGGCGGACATGTGGGCGGGCGAACGGGTGGCGGGGTCAGGGGAGGTTGGTGAGGCTGTTGCGGCGGTGGGCGCCGGCCGCCAGGTTCACCGCGCCCAGGACCAGCAGGCCGATGCCCGCGTACAGGCCCAGCGTCCAGAGCGGGTGCTGCAGGGACGCCTCCGGGAAATACAGGACCCGGCGCAGGAGCGTCGCCCCGGCGCCCGGGGGCAGGGCCTGGCCGAAGTCCTTCCAGAAGACCGGCATCAGGACCAGCGCCGTCGACGCGCCGCTGATCGGGGCGCCGAGCAGGAAGTAGAGGATGCCGCCGATCGCCGCGCCGGCCTGGCCGATGATGGAGATCATGGCGCTGATCGAGGCGGTGCAGGCCAGGTTGATCAGGGCCAGGCAGAGGGTCAGCTTGGCCCAGTGCACGTGGTCGCCGACGCCGAAGCCGCGGGCCAGGCCCATCACCCCGCAGCCGATGCAGAGGGCGTACAGGATCAGGAACAGCAGCGGAAGCTCGCCGCGCGCCCAGTTCGCCCGGTAGCGGGGGACCAGCTGGCCCAGGCCCATCGACCCGATGGTGCCGCCGAGGACCACCACCTGCAGCATGATGCCGATGCCGCCGCCGGCCGAGTCGCCGCTGGGCAGGGCCGTGACGTCGGTGACCGTCGGCGTGACGCTGGTGAACGCCTTGGTCACCAGCGTGGTCAGGGTGGACGCGACCTGCGGGGAGGAGGCCGTCGACTTGAGCAGTTCGACGCCGGTGCTGGTGACGATCAGGGCGCCGTACTCGTCGAAGCTCCCGATCGCCGCGACCGCGTCGTCGCGGCTGTCGTACGTGGTGACGGTGAGCGCGGTGCCGGCCTGGCTCTTCAGCGCGGCCAGCGTGGTGTCGTCGCCGACGTAGCCGATCGGCACGTGGTGCGGGGTCGGCGCGTGCGAGATGCTCAGCAGCGCCGAGCCGAGCAGTGCCACCACCACGACGCCGAGGGCCGCCAGCAGCGCCGCGCGGACCCAGAAGTGCTGCTCACGGCGTCTTTCCTCGGCCGGCGGAAGCGGTGTCGCCTGCTCGTCTTCTGGGGGAGGCTGGGGATGCGCCACGGTTCGAATGCTTCCAGAGATCGGAAGAATTCGTGTCGTTTCGGGCGTACGGGAAAAATGCCGGAACGCTCACGCGGGAGGGACCGGGCAGGAGGCCGGGAGGCGTACCTGGATGGCCGTGCCGGGATCGACCGACGGGAGCAGGTGGATGCTGCCCTGATGGCGGCCGACGATCGCCCGGCTGACCGCCAGGGCGAGCCCGGCGCCCGGAATCCGGTGCTCCCGGGCGCGGCTGGAGCGGAAGAAGCGGGTGAAGACCTGCTCGCGCTCCTCGGGCGGGATGCCGATGCCCGAGTCGGTCACGGTCAGCTCGGCCACCCCGGCGGCGATCTCGACCCGGACCTCGATACGGCCGCCGTCCGGGCTGTACGCGATCGCGTTGCCCAGCAGGATGTCGATGACCTGCCGCAACCGGCGCGGATCGGCCTCGACCGGGCAGCTCTCCGGCGTCCGCACGTCGAGGGTGAGCGCGGCCGACACCGCGGTCTCGTGCAGCGCGCCGGCCGCCTCCCGGGCCAGTTCGGCCAGGTCGCAGCGTTCGCAGGCGAAGGTGGCGTGGCCCAGCTCCAGCGCGGCCAGGTCGAGCAGCTCGTCGATGATGTGCAGCACCCGCTGGCTGTTGCGGTGGATCACGGTCAGCCCCTGCCGGGTGTCCGCGTCGAGCTCGGTGCCGCGCGGGTCCAGGAGCATCTCCGTGTACGCGTTCACCGAGGTCATCGGCGTGCGCAGCTCGTGCCCGACGAGCGCCACGTAGTCGTCGGTGCTGCGGGCCAGGGCCAGTTGCAGCTGCTCGGCACGGCGGCGGCCGAGGTACTCGCCGATCTGCGCGGCCACCCCCTGCAACAGGGCGATCAGCGCGTCCTCCGGGTCCTCGACCACGTCGGCGAAGAAGCCCAGCACCGCTTCGATCCGGCCGGCGCTCTGCACGGGTACGGCCATCGCACTGGGCAGCCCGGCGTTCGCCGCCCGGGCGGTCATCGGGTCGGCGCCGGTGTCGCGTACCCAGATCGGCGCACCGTCCTGCCAGGCCCGCCCGACCAGGCCCTCACCGGGTCCGCGGCGTTCCGGCATCCAGACCGGGGTGGGGTGGCCGGGGTCCTGGAACCAGGCGGCCGGCCGCAGCGCCCCGGCCTCCTCGTCGACCATCCACAGCTCGCCGCGTGGCCAGTGCAGGCAGGCGACGATCGCGGCGAGGGTACGGGTGCCGGCCTCCTCGAAGCTCGGCGCCTCGTTCAGCGCCCGCGCCACGGCCAGGTCGCACGCCCGGAACCGCTGGGCCCGGCGCAGATCGGTGACGTCCTGGGCGGCGAGTACCGAGCCGAGCCTCTCCCCACGGTGCCCGGTGATCGGCAGTGCGTCGCCGAGCACCAGCCGGGACCGCTCGCCCGGACGGCCGGTCCGCATCTCCAGGTCACGGACCTGCTCGCCGCGCAGCGCCCGCATCAGCGGGCCCTTCTCCACCGGGATCGACTCGCCGCCGGTGGCGTAGACCGGGGTCTGCGCGGCCCAGGTACGCAGCTCGGCGCCCTCCGGCGGTCCGCCGAACATCCAGCGGGCCGCCCGGTTGGTGAACACGATCCGGGCCTCGGCGTTCGTCGCGATCACCCCGCTGGGCAGGGCGTCCAGCAACGCGTCGAGGAACCGGCGGGTCGCGTCGGCCTCGGTGGCGGCGTCCCGCTGGGCGATGAACGCGGTGCAGGCCCGGGCGCCGTCCTCGACCCCGGCGAGGTGTTCGGGGGCCCACTGCCGCGGGTGGTAGTCCATCACCGCGCAGACCCCGACGACGTGGCCGTCCCGGTCCCGGATCCCATATCCGGCGTAGGACCGGATGCCGGCCGCCCGGACCGGTGCCGCGGCGGGCACCCGGGGATCGGTGGTGATGTCGGCGACGACCACCGGTGCGGGCCCGCGGAGGACGACGTCGGCGAGGGTCTGCTCGGCGGGCACCCGCTGCTGGACGCTCCAGCCCGGCGGCAGGGCCCGGCCGCCGATCAGCCGCAGCTGCCCCTCGTCCAGGATGTGGATCATCGCGATCGGCGCCTCGGCGGCCCGCGCGGTGACGGCGGCGAGGGCTTCGGCGGCGTCGAGTTCGAACCCGTTGGCGACAAGCTCCAGCTGGCGAGGCGTGCCGGGCTCCGTCATACCTCCAGGTTAGGGTATATCCGCAGGTCACGGCCTTGATAACGGTACCGCTGCGGTCATCGGTCGCAGGGCCGGTGACGGTGCCCCGTAGCATCGTGCGGGACATTCGGTGCGACGGGAGTGATCGTGAGTCTCGACTGGATCTACTACGCCATCTCGTGGATCCTGCTGGCCTGGCGCGACGTCTGGGCCGCCGCCGGGGTCCCCGACGACCTGGTCCTGGGCACCAACTGGACGTGGGTGCTGGCCATCGTCTTCCTGGTGGTCACGCTGCGGGTGCTGCTCTTCCCGGTCTTCGTCAAGCAGATCACCTCGCAGCGCGCGATGCAGGCCCTCGCGCCGAAGATGAAGGAGCTGCAGGAGAAGCACAAGGACAACCCGCAGGAGCTGCAGAAGGAGATGATGGAGCTCTACCGCACCGAGAAGGCGAACCCGCTGATGGGCTGCCTGCCGATGCTGGTGCAGGTCCCGGTCTTCCTCGGGCTGTTCCACGTGCTCAACCGGCTGCGCCCGGACAATCGGGGCACCACCCGGTACGGCTGGACCGCCGAGCAGTTCTACGACGCCGCGCACGCCGCGCTGTTCCGGGCGCCGCTGTCGGCGAAGTTCGGCTCGAGCACCGAGGAGCTGGCCGAGTTCGGCGTGGGCGGCGACCTCACCGTCAAGCTGATCGCCGGTGTCCTGGTGCTGGCGATGATGCTGACGACGTACCTGACCAGCCGCCAGATGATCCTCAAGACCGGCTGGGCCGAGGACCCGCAGCAGAAGATGATCCAGCGGGTGATGCTCTACGGCATCCCGGCCTCGCTGCTGATCTCCGGTGTCCTCTTCCCGATCGGCGTGGTCATCTACTGGGTGGTCAACAACCTGATCAGCCTCGGTCAGCAGCAGTGGGTGCTGCGCCGCTTCCCGCCGGTCCCGATGGGTGCCACCCCGCCGCTCAGTTGATCGTCTCGTCCGCGGAGGGCTCCGCCGGCGGTTCGGAGGGCGGTTCGGGGGTGGCCGCGCCGGTGGGCAGCAGGATGGTGAAGCGGGTGCCGACGCCGGTGTTCGGGCTCGCGGTGATGGTGCCGTCGTGGCGTTCCGCGATGCGCTGACAGATGGCCAGGCCGAGCCCGGTGCCGGGGCGGTTCTCGCTGCCCCGGGCCCGGGTGAACGCGGTGAACACCTCGGCGTGCTGCCCCTGCGGGATGCCGATCCCGTTGTCCGCGACGGTCAGCGCCCACACATCACCCTCGAGGCGGGCGTCGACGGTGATGTGCGGGGTGCGCCCGTCGTGGGCGTACTTGAGGGCATTGCCGAGCAGGTTGTCGAAGAGCTGCCGGATCAGGTGCGGATCCGCGTCGATCGTCGGCAGCAGATCAAGTTCGAAGATCGCTTTCTCGTACGCAGGGTTACCCCGGTACTCGGCCACCAGGTCGTTGACCAGTGCGTTCAGGTCTACCGGGGCGGTCTTGAGTGCGACGTTGTCCGCGGTGGCGTACGCGAGAAGCTCGTCGATCAGGGTGCTCATCCGGGTGGCGGTGCCGCGGATCCGGTCCAGCGACAGCATCGCGTCCGGGGGTAGCAGCCCCCGGGACTCCTCGAAGAGCAGATCGGCGTTGCCGGCCAGGATCGCCAGCGGGCTGCGCAGGTCGTGGGCGATCATCCCGGCGAACCCGACCAGCTCGGCCTCCCGGCGGCGCAACCGCTGTTCGACCTGCTTGCGCCGGGTGATGTCGCTGTGCAGCGCGGCCGTGGCGTGGGCGACGCGCTGCAGCGCCCGGGACCGGGAGGTCAGCAGCGAGGCGACGAGCGCGACCAGCAGCACGGTGATCACCGTGCCGATGACCCAGGCGGCGGTGTCGAGGGTGGCCTCGTTACGGCTGAGCAGGCCGCGGGTGGGCCGGACGGTCAGGGCCCACTCCTGCTCGCCGATGGTCACCGCGGTGGTCCGTACGGCGTCGCTGATCGTGGGCCGGTCGGTGTGCCAGGCGACGGTCGGTGTGCCGTCGCCGGGTGCGACGGCTGGTGTGCTGTCGCCGGGTGCGACGGCTGGTGTGCTGTCGCCCGGCGCGGTGAGCGTCGCCGAGACCGCGTCCTGGGCGGTGCCGGCGATCGCGGGCCGCAGCAGGTCGGCGCCGCGGACCGGCATCACCACCCAGCCGGTGAGACTGTGCCCGGCGACCTGGGAGAAGATCGGTGCGACGACCACGAACCGGATGCCGTCCGGCTCGCCGACGGTGGCCAGCGCGACCTCGGTCCTGAGCGTGGCGGTGCTCAGCGCCGTGGTCATGGGTGCCGAGCCGGCCAGGTCCTCCCCGACCCCGAACCCGGTGACGGTCTCCGTGAGTTCGCGGTTGAGCACGACGAAGTAGTGCGCCGGCACGTCCGGTTCCGGCTGCAACGCCAGCGTGGTCGCGCCCAGCTCGTGCCAGTGTTCCTGCAGCTCGGCGACGCCCTCGGTGGGGGTGGCGGCGACCAGGCCGACCTGGTCCGCCGCGGGCAGCCGGCCGGTGGCGGCGACCGCGGTGATCGCCTGGAACTCGCCGGCCTCCAGGGTCCGCTGGGCGCCGACCGCGGCGGCGAGGTAGCCCGCCGCGGTGGTGTACTCGCCGATCCGGTCGGTGATCGCGTCGGTGATCACCACGCTGCGACGGTTCAGTCCGCGATCGATCAGCCGCTGCTCGGTGCCGTGCAGGGAGAGCGCGGCGAGGGCGGTGCCCCCGAAGCTCAGGATCGCGGTCGCCAGCAGGATCATCCAGGCACGGCCCCCGTTGCTCGCCGCGCGTGCCTGTGGTCGCCCCATCCCCTGGTCCTGTGCCCTCTCCGCAGCCCGCCCGTCTAACGCTAACCCGGTTCGGCTGGTCCCCAGGGGTGTTTGGGCGGGCCTGACACACCCCTGAGGACCAGCCAGAACGGCGGCGCGCGCGACGGCCGGGAGTGGGCAGGCGCGCGCGTGCCGTGCGCCGGGTGCGTGCGCGGTGCGCCGCGCGCCGGGTGCGTGCGCTGTGTGCCGGGTGCGTGTGCTGTGTGGCGGTGCGCGTGCCGTGTGTCGGGTGCGTGTGCTGTGTGTCGGGTGTGGCGGGGTGGTCAGCTGGCGGAGACGCGGGCCGAGGCGGTGGTCATGTGGGCGGCCATGGCGGAGGCGGCGCCGTCCTCGTCGCCGCGTTCGATCGCGAGCAGGACGGCCTCGTGTTCGGCGAGAGCCGTCGCGGCGGCGGCCCGGTCGTGGACGGCGCGTTCGGCGTAGACGCGCAGCAGCGAGCGGGCGGTGTGCAGCAGGTCGATGAGGGTGCCGTTCCCGGCGGTCTCGGCCAGGGTCTGGTGGAAGTCGCGGTCGGCGCGGGCGAAGACCGTGAGGTCGTCGATGGAGTCGTTCATCCGGGACAGGTGCTTGCGCAGCTTGGTCAGGGACGCGGTGGAGGCGCGGCCGGCGGCCAGCCGGGCCACGTAGACCTCCAGGCCGGCCCGGAGCTCGAGCAGCTCGGTGGTGTTGCGCTCGCCGATCAGCAGACCCCAGCGCAGGGTCTGCGGCAGCAGCTCGCTGGCCGTACCCCGCAGGTACGTCCCGGAGCCCGGCCGTACGTCGACGATACCGAGGATCTCCAGCGCCGCAAGGGCCTCGCGGATCGCCGAACGGCCGACCTGCAGCGTGGTCGCGAGCTGGCGTTCGGCGGGCAGCCGGGTGCCGGGCGCGATCGATCCGCTGGTGAACAGGTCGAGCAGGCGCCGGGCCACTTCGGAGACGGGCGTGCTGCCCGGCAGCGCCGCGAGGGCTGCCGTGATCTGGTCGGATTGGGCGGGCATGCCCACAACCTACGCGATGTCGGCGGCTTTCCACGCTCGGGTACGCGGTGGCGATCGGGGCGGTTCCGGCTCTTGAAATTGGTCAACCGGTTTGCCAAACTGCCGGAACCGAAACGTAGTGGAAACAGATCGGAGCCGCCGGGATGACTCGGTTGTGGAACGACCCCACCGACTTCGCCGACGAGATGATCGCGGGGTTCGTCGCGGCGAACACCCGGTACGTCCGGGCGGTGCCGGGCGGCGTCGCCCGCCGGCAGGCCACCCCGGCCGGCCAGGTCGCGGTCGTGGTCGGCGGCGGGTCCGGGCACTACCCGGCCTTCGGTGGGCTCGTCGGACCGGGGCTGGCCCACGGCGCCGCGATGGGCAACCTGTTCGCCTCGCCCTCGACCCGGCAGATCGCCGACGTCGCCACCGCCGTGGAGAACGGCGGCGGGGTGCTCTTCAGCTACGGCAACTACGCCGGCGACGTGCTCAACTTCGACGCGGCCCAGGAACGGCTGCGCCGGGCGGGCATCGCCTGCGACACCGTGGTGGTCACCGACGACGTCTCCAGCGCCGGGCCCGAGCAGCGGGCACAGCGCCGGGGGATCGCGGGCGACCTCGCGGTCTTCCGGATCGCGGCGGCTGCCGCCGAGCGCGGATCGCCGCTGGCCGAGGTGGTCCGGCTGGCGAGGCTCGCCAACGAGCGGACCCGGTCGTTCGGGGTCGCGTTCAGCGGCTGCACGCTGCCCGGCGCCGAGCGGCCGCTCTTCACCGTCCCCGAGGGACGGATGGCGGTCGGGCTCGGCATCCACGGCGAGCCGGGCATCGGCGAGAGCGCGGTGCCCTCCGCCGACGGGGTCGCCGAGGTGCTGGTCTCCCGGCTGCTCGACGAGCTGTCCGGCGCCCGGGTGGTACCGATCCTCAACGGGCTCGGCTCGGTCAAGTACGAGGAGATGTTCGTCGTCTACCGCCGGGTCGCCCAGCTGCTCGGCGACGCCGGGGTGGAGATCGTCGACCCGCACGTGGGGGAGTACTGCACCAGCTTCGACATGGCCGGGCTGTCGCTGACCCTGCTCTGGCTCGACGACGAGCTGGAGCCGCTCTGGCACTGCCCGGTGGAGACCCCCGCCTACCGCCGGGGCTCGGTCGCGGCCGGTCCGGCGGCGGCTGATCTGCTGGTGGAGACGGGCCGGGCGGCTGTCGAGCCGGGCGACCCCGCCTCGCGGACCGTCGCGGCGAGCGTGCTCGCCGCCCTCCGGGAGCTGACGAAGATCATCGATGACAACGTCGATGAGCTCGGGCGACTGGACTCCGTGGCCGGGGACGGTGACCACGGGATCGGGATGCAGCGCGGGGCGCACGCCGCCCTCGCCGCCGCGACCGGGGCCCAGGCGGCGGGTGCGGGCGCCGGGACGACGCTGCGCCTCGCCGCCGACGGGTGGGCGGACCGGGCCGGCGGCACCTCGGGTGCGCTCTGGGGGCTGCTGCTCGGCGCGGTCGCCGAACGCCTCACCGACCGGGGTGAACCCGCCGCCGCCGCGGTCGCCGACGGCGTCGCCGAGGGCGTCCGGCAGGTCGTCACGTACGGCGGGGCCGCGATCGGCGACAAGACCATGGTCGACGCGCTCGTCCCGTTCAGCACCGAGCTCTGCCGGGCCGTCGGCGCCGGAGACTCCCTGGCCGCGGCGTGGACCGCCGCGGCCGCACACGCCTCGCAGGCCGCCGCGGCCACCGCGGACCTGCTTCCCCGCAAGGGCCGGGCCCGGCCGCACGCCGAGAAGAGCGTCGGCACCCCGGACCCGGGCGCACACTCCCTCGCCCTGATCGTCACCGGTCTCGCCGGTGCGCTCGCGGCTCACGAAAGGAACTGACTCATGGCCGATCCGCTGCGCATCGTCATCGGCAGCGACGACGCCGGTTTCGACTACAAGGAGATCCTCAAGCGGGACCTCCAGGAGAACCCGGGCGTCTCGCTCGTCATGGACGTCGGCGTCGGGAGCGACGGGCACACCCCGTACTCCACGGTCGCCATCGAGGCCGCCCAGCGCGTCGCCGCCGGGGAGGCCGACCGGGCCCTGCTGATCTGCGGCACCGGGCTGGGCGTCGCCATCTCGGCGAACAAGGTGCCGGGTATCCGCGCCGCCACCGCCCACGACAGCTTCTCGGTGGAGCGCAGCGTGCTCTCCAACGACGCGCAGGTGCTCACCATGGGCCAGCGGGTGATCGGCATCGAGCTGGCCCGCCGCCTGGTCAAGGAGTGGCTGACCTACCGGTTCGACCCGGCGTCCGCCTCCGCGGCCAAGGTCGCGCTGATCGGCGCGTACGAGACCACAGGGTCCTGCTGATGACCACCACCGTCGGCGTGAGCCTGAAGATGTACTTCGGGCACCGGCGGGCCCGCGACTGGTTCGCCGAGGTCGCCGAGCGCGCCGGTGGGCACCCGGCCGTCGTCTCCGGTGCGGTGGAGCTCTTCGTGGTGCCCACCTACCTGCAGGTGCTGCCCGCGGTCGCGGCGTTCGCCGGCACCCGGGTACGGATCGGCGCCCAGGACGTCGCCGGGTACGAGACCGGGGCGTACACCGGCGAGGTGAGCGCGGCGGAGCTCGCCGAGGTCGGGGTGAGCCTGGCCGAGATCGGTCACGCCGAGCGGCGCCGCCTGTTCGGCGAGACCGACCGGGACACCGCCGCGAAGGCGACCGAGGCGCTGCGGCACGGGGTGACCCCGCTGCTCTGCGCGGACTCCGCCGACCAGCTGCGGGCCGGTCTCACCGGCGTGCCCGCGGGCCCGGTCATCGCCGCCTACGAGCCGGTCTGGGCGATCGGCGCGGCCGAGCCCGCCTCCGCCGGGCACATCGGTGAGGTGGCCTCCGCCATGCGGGACGTCCTCGCCGACCGCCCGGGCAGCCGGGTGATCTACGGCGGGTCGGCCGGGCCGGGACTGCTCACCGCGCTGGGTACGACCGTCGACGGGGTGTTCCTCGGGCGCTTCGCCCACGACCCCGCCGCGCTGGTCGAGGTCCTGGACGAGGCCGCGTCATGATCGGGCTGGGCAGCTACGCCTTCCTCTGGCAGCAGTCCGACCGGGTCGACGAGCCGCTCTCGCTGATCGAGGTCTTCGCGGCGACCCGCGCACTCGGCGTCGACCTCTTCCAGATCTGCGACTACGCGCCGCTGGAGACCATGACCTCCCGGGAACTGGCCGACGCCGCCGCGGCCGCCCGGGACCTGGGCATCACCGTCGAGTTGGGCACCCGCGGCGTCGAACCGCTCCGGCTCGCCCGCTTCCTCGGCCTCGCCGCGATCTTCGGTGCCCGGCTGGTCCGCAGCATGCTGCCGGCCGGCGATCTCCGGGAGGCCGAGCGATCACTGCGCGAAGCGCTTCCGGCGTACGAGAAAGCAGGGGTTGATCTTGCTCTTGAAACGTATGAGCAGGTCGCGACCGCGGACCAGATCGGCCTGATCGAGACGATCGGCAGTGAGCGCCTGGGGATCTGCCTGGACCCGGCCAACGTGGTGGCCCGCCTGGAGAACCCCCGGCAGACCGTGGAGCAGACCGCGCCCTACGTGCGGAACGTCCACGCCAAGGACTTCGGGTTCACCCGCCGGCTCGGTTGGGTGGGCTTCACCTACAGCGGCGCGCCGATGGGCGGCGGGCTGCACGACTACGACCACCTGCTGACGACGGTCCGGCCCCGGGAACGCGGGATCAACGAGATCGTCGAGCACTGGCTGCCCTGGCAGGGCGACGCCGAGACCACCGTCCGGGCGGAGCGGGACTGGACCCGTACCGCCGTCGAGTTTCTGAGGAGTGCACAGTGACGTCCCTTTATCGGATCGCCGTCATCGGCGCCGGCGGCAAGATGGGCATGCGGGTCTCCGACAACCTGGTCAAGACCGGTCACGACGTCCGGTACGTGGAGAACGCCCCGGCCGGCCGGCAGCGCACTCTCGACGCGGGCCGGACGCTGACGGACGCCGCGACCGCGGTGGCCGACGCCGACATCGTCGTGCTGGCCGTGCCCGACCTGGCCCTGCGCGCGGTGACCGCCGAGCTGGTCCCGCTGATGCGACCGGGATCGATCGCGCTGACGCTGGACCCGGCCGCCGCCTACGCGGGCCTGCTCACCACCCGGCCCGACGTGGTCCAGGCCGTCGCCCACCCCTGCCACCCGTCGATCTTCCTGCAGCGCACGACCCCCGAGGAGTACGCCGACACGTTCGGCGGCATCGCGGCGCCGCAGGACGCCATCGCCGCGATCGAGTCGGACGACCCCGCGCTCAAGGAGATCGTCGAGACGACCGTGCGGGCGATCTACGCGCCGGTGATCGACGTGCACTGGGTGACCGTCAAGCAGCTGGCCCAGCTCGAGCCGACCCTGGTCGAGACGATCGCCTGCATGGTCGGCGCGCTGCTCAAGGAGGCGCTCGACGAGGCGGTGACCACGATGGGCGTGCCCGAGGCGGCGGCCCGCAGCATTCTGCTCGGGCACACCCAGGTCGCCCTCGCCAACGGCCTGCGCGGCGACAACCCGTTCAGCGACGCTTGCCTGATCGCGATGGACTACGGGCGGGAGGCGATCGTCAAGGAGGATTGGAAGAAGATCTTCCGCGACGACGAGCTGGACCGCAATCTCGCCCGCATGCTGCACCTCGACCACATCGACCGCGCCGTCCACGCCGAAAACTGAGGAGACCCGGAATGAGCAGGCTCAGTGGGAAGACCGCGCTGGTCACGGGCGCGGGGACCGGTATCGGCCTCGCCGTCGCGCGCCGCTTCGCGGACGAGGGGGCCCGGGTCGTCATCGCCGACCGGGACGCCGTGGCGGCCGGGAAGGCCGTGGCGACCATCGGCGCCGACCGGGCCCGCGCGGCCGTCCTGGACATCTCGGTCGAGGAGTCGGTGAGCGCCGCGTTCGCCGCGCTCGCCGAGGACGGCTGGTCGCCGGACGTGGTGGTGGCCAACGCCGGGGTGCAGCTCTTCGGCCAGGACGCGGCCGCCGCCGACCTCGACCTGGACGTGTGGAAGCGGACCATCGACATCAACCTGACCGGCACGTTCCTGACCGTGAAGTACGCGGTCCGGGCGATGCTCGCCTCCGGCGGCGGGTCGATCATCCTGACCGGCAGCCCCACCGGGATCAACGGCGAGGGCCGGGACTTCACCGCGTACAGCGCCTCGAAGGCCGGTATCCACGGGCTGGCCCGGACCGTCGCGGCCGCCTACGCCGACCGCAACATCCGGGTCAACACGGTGGTGCCGGCGTACACCGAGACCAGCCTGGTCACCACGATCACCGACGACCCGGAGTCGCGGGCCGCGATCATCGGGCGCATCCCGATGGGCCGGGCCGGCACGCCGGACGACATCGCGGGCATCATGACGTTCCTGGCCGGCGACGACGGCGCCTTCGCGACCGGTGCCTCGTTCGCGGTCGACGGCGGCATGACCACGGTATGAACGCCGTGAGCTGGTCGAGTGGGCCGTGGAGCCTGGAGCGGCGGGACGGGACGTTCGCGTACGTGCGGTACGCGGGCACACCCGTGCTGCGCGCGGTGCAGGCGGTCGTCCGGGATCACGACTGGGGCACCGTGCCGCTGGAGGTGTCCGCGGCCGACGGTGGGACGCTGCGGGTGCGCACGCCGGAACTGCACGGCACCGTCTCCGTGGCGGTGTCCGGGAATGATCTGACGATCAGCTGCGATCTGGTCGCCGACGCGGCGTTCCGGACCAACCGGACCGGGCTCGTGGTGCTGCACCCCTACCAGCTGGCGGGTACCCCGCTGACGGTCACCCATCCCTCCGGGATCGCCGAGGAGCTGGTGTTCCCGGAGTCGATCAGCCCGCATCAACCGGCGCGGGACATCGCCGGGCTGGCCTGGACCCACGACGGGCTGCGGACCGAGGTGCGGTTCGACGGGGACGTCTTCGAGATGGAGGACCAGCGGAACTGGACCGACGCCTCGTACAAGACGTACAGCCGTCCGCTCTCCCTGCCGTTCCCCTACACCCTCGCGGTGGGGGAGCGGGTCCGGCAGACCGTGACGGTGTCGGTCACCGCCCTGTCTGACGTGATCGAACTCAGTCAAGGTCCGGCATTTCCCGCGATCGTCATCGGTGCCTCCACCGCACCGGATCCGGCGCCCTCGTTCGCGCCGGCCGGGGCGGAGGTACTGGTCGAGCTGGATCTCGCCACGCCGAACTGGCGGGCGGCGCTGGACCGGGCGGCGTCCAGTGGGCTTCCGCTGGACGTGCGGTTGATCGTCTCTGCGGGCTTCGGAGCGGAGATCGCCGACGCCGCCGTCCGGCTGAAGGGTCTGCCGGTCGCGCGGGTCGCCGGGTTCGACGCCGGATCACACGTCACGGACGCCGGCGTCGCGGCGGCGGTGCGGACGGCGCTCGGTGAGGCCGGGATCGAGGCTCCCGTCGTCGGGGGTGCACGCTCGCACTTCACCGAGCTCAACCGGGAACAGGATCGCATCCCGGGTGATCTCGATGGGCTGGTGTTCGCGACGACGCCGCTCTTCCACGACCTCGGCACGGCCCAGCTCATCGAATCGGTGGCGATCCAGCGGATCGTGGCCGAGCAGGGGGTGGCCATCGCGCGCGGTCGGCCGGTGCATGTCGGTCCCATCGCGCTGCGGCCCCGGTTCAACAACGTGGCGACCGCGCCGGCTCCGGCGCCGGTCCGTGACGACCTCGCGGACGGCTACGGAGCCCGGTTCACCGGGGCGTCCGACCCGCGGCAGGCGGAACCCTGGCTCGGGGCCTGGACGATCGCCAGCGCCGCCGCTCTGGCGGTGCCGGGCGTCGAGAGCCTGGCCTACTTCGAGGAGTGGGGTCCCCGGGGAGTCGACGGTCTGCCGGTCGCCGGCGCGCTGCGCGAGCTCACCGCTCTCGGCGGGAAGCCACGTCTCTGGGGTGCCAGTCCCGACGGCCTGATCTGGGCGGTCGGTGCCGGCGATCGTGTCCTGGTGGCCAACCTGGACGAGAAGCCCCGCACGATCACCATCGTGACCGGCAGCGATCGGCACACCGCCGCCGTCGGTCCCCGGCAGTGGCAGGCCTGGGGAGGCGCCGGATGAGGGGATCAGGCGGACTCGCGGACCACCACGTCCAGCACCGAGCTGGGGATCCGGCCGCGGGTGCCGGTGCCGGTCAGGCCGACGATCACGTGGTTCGCCATCTGCGCCGCCACCTGGCAGGCGTCGATGGTGACGGTGGTCAGCGGCGGGTCGGTGAACGCGGCCGCGTGCATGTTGTCGGTGCCGATCACCGCGAGGTCGTCCGGGACCCGCACACCCGCGCGGCGGGCGCCGGCCAGCAGGATCATCGCGATCTCGTCGTTGTAGGCGCAGACGCCGGTCACCCCGGCCGCGCGCCACTGCCCGATCGCCTCCGTGGCGCTCGCCGGGTCGTTCTCGATCGTACGCACGTCGGGAAGGTCCAGGCCGAGCTCCGCGCAGGCCTCCCGGACGCCGTGCAGGCGGTTGTCCCGGAACACCGAGAGGCGCCGCTCGCTCGGGGCGGCGTACCCGATCCGCTGGTGTCCGGTGGCGGCCAGATGCTCGGCCTGCATCCGCCCCATCCGCTGGATCGGGAAGGCGAGCTGCGTCGGCGAGCTCTCGCTGACCCCGACCTCGACCAGGACCTCGATCTGGGCCTGCCGCAGCTGCTCGTCCTCGACCGGCCCGAACTCGCCGACCCGGATCACCGCGGCCGGCGTCAGGGCCCGCCAGACGTCGTCCAGCGGCCGTTCCCGCAGGTGGGTATGGCTCACCAGGGTCAGACCGTGCGGCAGGAGATGCTGGGCGAGCTGCTCGGTGACGGCGGCGATCGCGTGCCCGATCGGCCAGTCGGGCAGCAGGAAGAGCACCACGTCGCTGTGCCCGCGCCGCAGGGTGCGGGCGGACGCGGACGGGGTGTAACGCAGGCGGGCGGCGGCCTCCAGCACGCGCTGGCGGGTGGCGTCCGGGATCGACTGGTGCGGGGTGTTGTTCAGGATGTAGCTGACGGTCGTCCGGGAGACCCCGGCCTCCTTCGCCACGTCCTGACTGGTGGCCCGACGCCTGCTCGCGTGCTCCACGGCTGCACCTCTTAGGGATTCCCAGGCGTTGGCTCTTGCCCCGCGTGTTGCGGGGACATTACCATCCCGACACGAGTAAGTGACACGAGCAAGTGACACGTGACAGTGCACGTCAACGGGCGTCCTGTCAGCTATATAGAAGCGTCCCCGGCGACCGTTACAGCGAGTAGGCCCGGACTTCTCCGATATCTCTGCCAGCGCCTTTCGCAAAGGCGAATCTGAACTCCACCACCTCGTCACGGAGGGCTCTCATGCACAGAAGGTCTTTCCTTGCCATCGGCGCCTCGCTCGCCATCTCCGGCGGTCTCGCCGCGTGCGGCGGCGGATCCGGCTCCTCGAGCTCCGGATCCGGCAGCACCACGCTGACCCTGGCCCCGATCGTCGACGCCCAGCCCTGGGACCTCAAGGACGCCGGGCTCGGCAACAACACGCTGTACTACCAGGCCCCGTACGACGCGCTGCTCAAACTCGACACCAAGGCGAACGTCGGCGCGAACCTGGCGACCGAGTGGGCGTACGAGGACAGCGGGAACACCGTCCTCGCCCTGACGCTGCGTTCGGACGTGACGTTCACCGACGGCACGGTCTTCGACGCGACCGCGGTCAAGACCAACCTGGAGCACACCAAGACCGGCGCGAACGAGGCGGCCGGCCAGCTCAAGGGCGTCAAGAGCGTCGAGGTCGTGGACGCCACCCACGTCAAGATCACGCTGACCGGGCCGGACCCGTCCTTCGTCGCCAACCTCGGCTCGGTGGCCGGCATGATGGCGAGCCCGAAGGCGATCGAGGCCGGCACGCTCAAGGACGGCCCGGTCGGCACCGGCCCGTACGTGATGGACAAGACCGCGACCACCTCGGGCAGCGTCTACACGTTCACCCGCAACGCGGACTACTGGAACGCCGACGCGTACCCGTTCGACAAGGTCGTCTTCAAGCCGATGACCGACTCGACCGCGGCCCTGAACGCGCTGCGCTCCGGCCAGATCGACGGCACCCTGATCACCGCGCCGAAGAACATCTCGGTGGTGGAGAGCGCCGGCCTCAACATCCTCAAGTACGCCCCCGGCGACGTCAGCGGCGTCTACATCTGGGACCGCGGCGGCAAGATATGCAAGCCGCTCGGCGACGTCCGGGTCCGCCAGGCGATCAACTACGCGTTCGACCGGGCTACCCTGATCTCCAAGGTCATGGAGGGCATGGGCACCGCGACCACCCAGGTCTTCAACCCCTCCAGCACCGCGTACGACGCCAGCCTGAACGACAGGTACCCGTACGACCCGGCGAAGGCGAAGAGCCTGCTCGCCGAGGCCGGGTACGCGGACGGTTTCAGCTGTGACACCGTCGACCTGAGCGCCTTCAACGCGCAGGCCCAGGCCGCCATGATCGAGCAGCTCGCCGCGGTCGGCATCAAGCTCATCGCCAAGACCGTCCCGGCCGCCGACCTGATCAACCAGCTGATCGCCGGCAAGTTCCCGATCTCGTTCTTCTCGCTCGCCTCGTTCCACTCCTGGGACACCGCGGTCATCCAGCTCCAGCCGACCTCGCTCTGGAACATGTTCAAGTACGAGGACCCGAAGGTCACCGCGCTGATCGACAAGGCGCAGACGCAGAGCGACGCGGACGCGGCGGCCACCTTCAAGGAGCTGAACACGTACATCGTGGACCAGGCCTGGCAGGCGCCGTGGATGGTCGTCGAGAACGCGTACGGCTACTCCAAGAAGGTCACGGTCGAGGCGCAGGAGTACACGCCCGTGCCGTACCTCGGCAACTTCAAGCCGGCGAGCTGATCCCGCCACCCACGACGAGAGAGTGACCGGGAGACGGTTGTGCTCAGCTTCCTCATGAAACGCCTCGGCGCCGGCCTCGTGCTGGTGTTCGCGATCTCCGCGGTGACCTTCCTGCTGCTGCGGGCCACCGGCCAGAACGTGGCCCGCAGCATCGTCGGTCAGACCGCCACGGCCGACCAGGTCGCCGCCAAGCAGGAGGAGCTCGGGCTCAACCGCCCGGTCCTCGAACAGTTCGGGCAGTGGCTCGCCGGCGTGGTCCGCGGCGACTTCGGTTCCTCCTGGTACAGCGGGGAGGCGGTCACCTCGGCACTGTCCAACCGCCTCCCGGTCACCCTGTCCATCGTCCTCGGTGGGCTGCTGCTCTCCGCCGTGCTCAGCGTCCTGCTGGGCGCCGCCGCCGCGACCCGCGGCGGCTGGCTGGACCGGTTCGTCCAGGTCGCCGGGGTGATCGGGTTCGCCATCCCGAGCTTCCTGGTGGCCCTGGTCCTCGCGCTCTACCTGGGCGTGAAGTGGCAACTGCTGCCGGCCACCGGGTACACCGCGCTGGCCGCGTCGCCGGGCGAGTGGTTCGCGTCGATCGTGATGCCCTCGATAGCCCTGGCGATCGGGGCGATGGCCGCCACCGCCCAGCAGATCCGCGGCTCGATGGTGGACGTGCTCCGCCTGGACTACATCCGTACCCTCAAAAGCCGGGGAATCTCCTCCCGCAGCCTGCTCTACAAGCACGCTCTCCGGAACGCCGCGCCGGCCGGGCTGACCGTGCTCTCCCTGCAGTTCATCGCGATGGTCGGCGGCGCGGTCGTGGTCGAGAAGGTCTTCGGCCTCAACGGCATCGGCTCGCTGGCCAACTCGGCCGCCTCCCAGGGCGACGCCCCGCAGCTGCTCGGCGTGGTCGTGGTGATGGTGACCATCGTCGTCCTGGTCAATCTGCTGCTCGACGTCGCGCTCGGCTGGCTCAACCCGAAGGTGAGGGTGCAGTGACCTCTCCCGCCAAGAAACGCCAGACCAAGCTGGTACGCCTGCTCAAGGACCCGACCGCGGTCATCTGCGTGGTCGTGCTGCTCCTGATCGCCCTGGCCGCCGCGTTCGCGCCGCTGCTGACCAGCGAGGATCCCACCAAGACCAGCCTGCTCGACGCGATGGGCCCGGCCGCGGCCGGACACCCGATGGGGTACGACGGCGTCGGCCACGACGTGCTGGCCCGGCTGCTCTACGGCGCCCGGAACAGCCTGCTCGGCGCGCTCTTCGCGCTCGCCGTCGCGGTCGGTCTCGGCGTGCCCGCCGGTCTGGTCGCCGGCTACTACCGCGGCTGGTTCGACACCGTGATGAGCTGGGTCAGCGACTTCCTGCAGGCCATCCCGGCGATCATCCTGCTGCTGGTGGTGCTCGCCGCGATCGGCCAGAACACGTACGTCGCGATGGGCGTCTTCGGTGTGCTGATGTCGACCGGCGTCTACCGCCTGATCCGCGCGTCGGTGCTCGCCGTCCGCGAGGAGCTCTACGTCGACGCGGCGCGGGTCTCCGGGCTCTCCGACGCCCGGATCGTCCGCCGGCACCTGCTGCCGGTCGTGGTCGCGCCGACGGTGATCCAGGCGGCCGGCATGCTCGGCGTCGGCATCCTGATCCAATCCGGTCTGGAGTTCCTCGGTCTCGGCTCGAACACCGAGCCCAGCTGGGGCGCGATGCTCAACGACGCGTTCTCCAACATCTACACCAAGCCGGTGCTGCTGCTCTGGCCCGGCGCGGCGATCGTCATCACGGTGGCGGCGCTGAGCCTGCTCGGCAACAGCCTCTCCGACGTCCTGACCGGTGGTCGCCCGCGCCCAGCTTCGCTCGACCCTAAAGCAGTAAAAAAGACAGTAAATACCGAAAAATCCGACAAGCTTCTGACGGTCGACGACCTCACCGTCACCTACGGGCAGAGCACGGTCGTCGACGGCGTCTCGCTCAGCGTGCAGAAGGGTGAGGTGCTCGGACTGGTCGGCGAGTCCGGCTCGGGCAAGAGCCAGACCGCGTTCGCCATCCTCGGGCTGCTCCCGCCGGAGGCCCGGGTCGACTCGGCCCGGATGTCCTTCGACGGCACCGACCTGGGTGCGCTCAGCCCGGTGCAGCGCAACCAGCTGCGGGGCAAGCGGATCGCGTACGTCCCGCAGGAGCCGATGAGCAACCTGGACCCGTCGTTCACCATCGGGTCCCAGCTGGTCGAACCACTCCGGCAGCACCTCAAGCTCTCCAAGGCGGACGCCAGGAAGCGCGCGCTGGAACTGCTCGACCGGGTCGGGATCGTGGACCCGCAGCGGGTCTTCGGGGCGTACCCGCACGAGATCTCCGGCGGCATGGCACAGCGCATCCTCATCGCGGGCGCGGTCTCCTGCGATCCGGATCTGATCATCGCCGACGAGCCGACCACCGCCCTGGACGTCACCGTCCAGGCCGAGGTCCTCGACCTGCTCCGGTCGCTGCAGAAGGAGCGCGACATGGGCCTGATCCTGGTCACCCACGACTTCGGGGTGGTCGCCGACATCTGCGACACCATCGCCGTGATGCAGACCGGCAGGATCGTCGAGCGCGCCGACGCGGCCACGCTCTTCGCCGATCCGCAGCACGAGTACACCCGGATGCTGCTGAACTCGACCCTGCAGCCGGATTCCCCGCCGCGCCCGCCGCTCCGGCTGCGTTCGTCGGACAAGAAGGAAGGGGCGACCCTGTGAGCGAGTTCCTGCTCGAAGCCGACAAGGTCGAGGTCACCTACCCGGGCCGGGGTCGTACCCCGGTGCTCAAGGGTGTGTCCTTGAACATCCGGCCCGGTGAGACCGTCGGCCTGGTCGGCGAGTCCGGCTCCGGCAAGACCACCCTGGGCCGGGCCATCCTCGGGCTGGCCCCGGTCACCGGCGGCGAGATCCGGTTCGAGGGGCGCGACATCGCCGGCCTCGGGCGCCGGGCCCGCCGCGAACTCAGCGACGACATCCAGGTGGTCTTCCAGGACCCGTACACCTCGCTGAACCCGGCGATGACCGTCGAGGACATCCTCACCGAGCCGCTGCTGGTCACCGGCGTCAACCGCAAGGAGGCCAAGGAGCGGGTGGCGCGCCTCCTCGAGGACGTCCGGCTGCCCGCCGACGCCGGGCAGCGGCTGCCCCGCGAGTTCTCCGGCGGGCAGCGGCAGCGGATCGCGATCGCCCGGGCGCTGACCCGGTCGCCGAAGCTGATCGTCTGCGACGAACCGGTCAGCGCGCTCGACCTCTCCAACCAGGCCCGCGTGCTCGACCTCTTCATCGAGATCCAGGAGCGGACCGGGGTCGCGTACCTCTTCATCACCCACGACCTCGCCGTGGTCCGGCACATCAGTCACCGGGTGGCCGTGCTCTACCGCGGGGACATCGTGGAGACCGGGGACGCGGCGCAGGTGACCAGCGAGCCCACCCATCCGTACACGAAGAAACTGTGGCTGGCGGCGCCGGTTCCCGACCCGGTCAAGCAGGCCGAGCGGCGGGCGGCGCGGCACGCCCTGGCGAAGGAGACTGCGGCGTGAACCCGATCATCCCGGGATTCCACCCGGACCCCAGTGTGTGCCGGGTCGGCGACACGTACTACCTGGCGTGCTCCAGCTTCGAGTACCTGCCCGGCATCCCGGTCTTCCGCAGCACCGACTTCGCGGAGTGGGAGCTGATCGGGCACGTCGCGGAGCGAGCGGGACAGCTGTCCGTACGGGAGACGCCCACGATGGGAGGTGCCTGGGCGCCGACGCTGCGTCACCACGACGGGGTCTTCCACCTGATCGTGACCGATGCGGTCGGCGGGCGCGGCAACGTCGTCTTCACCGCCGAGGACCCGGCCGGCCCCTGGTCGGACGGCATCGTCCTCGAGGGCCTCGACGGCATCGACCCGGACCTGGCGTGGACCGCGAGCGGTGACTGCTACGTCACGTTCTCCGGCCTCAAACTCGACCTCACCGTCGGTAAGCCCGTGCACCTCGGCATCCAGCAGGTCCGCGTCGATCTGGCCACCGGCGAACTCCTCGAAGAGCCGCGCAGCGTCTGGTCCGGCACCGGCGGCATGTTCCCCGAGGCGCCGCACCTGTACGAGATCGACGGCGTCTGGTACCTCATGATCGCCGAGGGCGGCACCGAGCGTGGGCACAGCGTCACCATCGCGCGCGGTCCGGGCCCCGAGGGCCCGTTCGAGCCGTGCCCGCACAATCCGCTGGTCACCGCGCGTGGCACCGACCGCCCGGTGCAGAACACCGGCCACGGCGACCTGGTCCAACTCGTCGACGGCAGCTGGGCGATGGTCCTGCTCGGCACCCGCCCGCGCAGCATGACCCGCGCGTTCGCCCCGATGGGCCGGGAGACCCACGCGACCCCGGTGACCTGGGCGGACGGCTGGCCGTACGCGTCGCCGGTGGTGCTCGGCGCGCCCCAGCCGGGCCTGGCCTGGACCGACGACTTCAACAGCGAAGAGCTCGACCCGCGGTGGCTTGCGGTCCGGCGTTTCGCTTCCGCTTTCGCCGATCTGCGGGTACGCCCCGGCTGGCTCCGCCTGCGCCACGACGGCCACGGCATCGACGATCTGACCCCGGTCTTCGTGGGCCGCCGGCAGGAGCGCGAACACCAACGTTTCGAGGCGACCCTGGACGTCAGCGCGGGCACGGGCGGCCTGGCCATCCGCTACGCGGAGAACTACTACCTGGCCATCGAGGCCGGCCCCGCTCCTGGCTCTCCCAGCTCTTCCAGCTCTCCCAGTTCTCCCAGCTCTCCCAGTTCTCCCGGCTCTTCCGGTTCTTCCGGCTCTCCCCGCGGTGAGGTCCGCGGCCGGTTTGTCCTGCCTACGCTGACCAAGGAGTGGTCCGCGCCGCTCACCGGCGACGTGGTCCACCTGTCGATCACCGCCGACACGGACAGTGCCCCGACCAGCTGCGACCTCCTCCGCCTGGGCTACCGCGACGCGACGGGCGAGTGGCGCGAACTGGCCGCCGTCGACGGCCGCTTCCTCTCCACCGAAGTCGCCGAGTCCTTCACCGGCCGCGTCGCGGGTGTCTACGCCGCCTCCGGCGTGGTCGACATCGACGTCGTGAGCTCCACCGGCCGCGACGTCGTCCGTCCCGCCGCGCCTTCCGAGCCCGTGCTCTCGCCCGCCGCGCCTTCCGAGCCCGTGCTCTCGCCCGCCGCGCCTTCCGCGCCCTCCCCGTCCGTCGTGCCTGCCGCTCCCTCCGCGCTCGCTTCGTCTGAAGGAGACGCTCAGTGACCCGCCGTTTCAAGGTTCCCGGCACGCCCCGGGTGCGAGTGATCTCCGACAACGACTACTCCGGCGACCCGGACGGCCTCGTCCAGCTGGCCCACCACGCGCTCTCCACCTCGGTCGACCTGCGCGCGGTGATCGGCTCGCACCTGCGCGTCGGCGACCCGTGGGCCAGCTCGGATCACACCGCCGACGACGCCGCGGAGAAGGCCCGCAAGGTGCTCGAACTCTGCGGCCGCTCCGACGTGAAGGTTGTCGCCGGCTCCAACGTAGCCCTGGAGAACCGCACCACCCCGATCCCCAGCGCCGCCACCGAGGCGATCATCGAGGAGGCGATGCGCGACGACCCGCGCCCGCTCTACGTCTGCCTCGGCGCCGGGCTCACCGAGCTGGCCAGTGCCCTCCTGATCGAGCCCCGGATCGCCGACCGCCTCACCGCGGTCTGGATCGGCGGCGCCGAGTACCGCAGTATCGCCGTGGCCCCACCCGGCGCGATCCCGGTCGAATACAACACCGCCATCGACCCGACCGCCGCCCAGGTGGTCTTCAACGACACGACGGTCCCGATCTGGCAGATCCCGCGCGACGCCTACCGCCAGTGCGTAGCGAGCATGACCGAGGTGGTGACCCGCTTCGACCACGCCGGTGAGCTGGGTGTTCACTTGGCCGACTCCCTCCTCGAAGTACTCGACACGGTCACCAGGTTCGGCCTGAACCCTGGCGAGACGTACGTCATGGGCGACAGCCCGCTGGTCCTGCTCACGGTGCTCCAGACCGAGTTCGAGCCGGACGTCGCCTCCAGCGACTGGCGTTGGCTGCCCGCCCCGGTGATCGCCGACGACGGCTCCTACACCCACGCCGAACTGCCCCGCCGCCCGATCCGCGTCTTCACCCGTCTCGACACCGACCTGATGATGCGCGACCTCTACGCCAAGCTGGAAGCCCACGCCTCCCAATGAAGTCGTGCGTCGGTGACGTCGTGGACCGGTGACGTCGCGGACCGGTGAGGTCGTGTGCCGGTGAGGTCGTGCGTCGGTGACGTCGCGGACCGGTGAGGTCGTGTGCCGGTGAAGTCGTGCGCCGGGGTCGGAGGGCCGCCCGACCCCGGCGCTGTTCCTGCCGTCGCCTTGCTCCTCGCCGTTCCCGTCGCTGCCCCACCCCTCGTTCTTTCCGGAGTCGTCTCGTTCTCGGCCTGGTCAGGCGCCATCTCACTCGCGGCCCAGCGCGGCGTCGGCCAGCAGCCGTGCCTTGCGCGTGGGCATGTCACCCTGCTCGGTGAGAATCTCCACGACGATGGCCTGCACCTCGTCATCGGCGAGCCGTTCTCGTATCTCCTCCTCGGTCAGGTACCGATGAATCGCCTGCGCAACCTCGAACATCAGCATCGTCACCAGCGGCGGCGTATCCTCGGCCCGCTGCGGATGCCGAAAGTACGCTTCCGCAAGCGCCGGAAACATCAACAGCTCCACCCGAACCTGCGCCGGAGCATCCCCGAGCCGCTCCCGATCTCCGACAGAGATCCTTTTCAACAGCGTCCTCGCCAGAGCAACAACCGCCGTCCGCGCCGTCGTCGAATTCATGCTGCTTCACTACGCAGGCCCCGCCCACCCGGTTGTCCACTGTCTACTGAACTACTCCTTTCGCCTGATCTATCCCCTCGATGAGGTGACCTCCCCGCAGGCGGCGAAGGCCCTGTCGTCACCCCGTGGAGGCGACGAGGCCACGCACACCTGACCGGCGCAGCCCGCGCCCCTGTGCCGCGGTGTGGAAGCGGGTTGGTGGTCGCCCTGATCTCCAGCCGAGCCGAACGAGGCGGCCGACTCGGAAGGTCAGCGTCGACTGGCGCCTCCTTCCCATCCGTCCTGTCCTTCCCGTCTTTCCTGCCTTTCCCGTGCGGGAGACCCGGTTCGCCGGGGAGATCTGCCTCGGTTGGCGGGTCTGCCTCGACGGGGAGGTCTGCCTCGATAGGAAGCTCAGGCTCGGTGGGAAGCTCAGGCTCGGTGGGAAGCTCAGGCTCAACGGGAAGCTCGGGGTTGGCGGGAAGCTCAGGCTCGACAGGAAGCTCGGGACCGATGGGAAGCTCAGGCTCGGCGGGACGGCGTGGTGTGGCCGGGACGTCTGGACGGGCTGGCGGGAGCCTCCGTTCTGTGGCCGCCGCACGCTGGCCGCCTTGGCCCAGGTGCCCTTGGCCAAGGTGCCCTTGGTTCAGGTGTTCTTGGCTCAGGTGCTCTTGGTCCGGCCGCTCTCGATCCAGTTTTTGTATGCGTGCGAAATAGGCCTGATCCAGGGCTCGGATGTTCTCCGGTGAATCCTTATCCAGCTGGCGGAGCCGCGACACGTGGCGTTGGCGCAAACCCCACGCGCGGTGCCTTTCGTGTTCACGCCGAAATGCGTCGCGGCTAGGTGAGTAATTGCGCGCCTTCGTGCGGTCGCGCATCTCCGCTATCTGGCTTCTGCTGAACAATGATCCCTGTTGCATGGCTCAAGTCTGCCGCGCCGGCGAGCCCGATTGTCAGCACTGGATCATGCCAATCCAAACTCCACAGAATTCGCAAAAATGGGCCGTCGGAAGTGATTTTAATGCAGGTTTGCCGAGTGCTGGAATGGCTCAATGGCGCAGCGCGGTGAGATAGAGTCGGGCCAGTTCGGTCAGCATGTCGCGCGGATAGATCTGCTGTTCCTGGGCGAGCTGGTCGCCGCGGCCGTAGACACGCTGGGCGAGTCCGAGGTAGGCGTTGGTCAGCGTGGAGGCGGTCAGCTCCGGGGATACGGCCAGCCGGAGCGTGCCGTCCTCCTGGCCGAGGTGCAGAACGGCGACCAGCGGTGCGAGCAGGCCGTGGATCGCTTGCCGGTACGCCTCGTCCAGCGCGGTCGCCACTGCGGTGTCCGCCTTACCGCTGTCAGCTCCGTGGCTGTCATCGGATTCTGGTAGGTGGCCGGCATCGGATTCTGGTTGCGTTCCGGGTTTGCGGCTCGGCTCGGTTGGTGGGGAGGTGGAACGTGCGTCGAAGATGCGGGTGAACCGGACCTCGTCGGCGGCCTCGTCTACGAGTTGTTCGAGGTCGGTGAAGGCGGTGGCCAGACGGGCGGCACCGGTGCCGCTCCACGACTCGCTGCGGTGCCTGACCGTTTCGGCCCAGCGCTGAAGGATGTCTACCTCGACCGCGAGGGCGACCTGCTCGCGGGTGGCGAAGTAGCGGTAGACGGTTCGGCGCGTGACCGAGCACCGGTCCGCGATGTCGTCGATAGTCACCTGGTCGACGCCTCGCTCCAGGAACAGGTCCCGGGCTGCCGCGATCAGGGCCGCTCGCCGTCGCTCCCGGACGCTCACGACTTCGGGGCGCCGGCGCCAGGGGAGCGCACGTCTGAGGAGGAGACGCTTGAGGAGGTGCCGTCTGGGTCTGCGCCGTCTGGGACTGCGCCGTCTGGGGAGGAGGCCATGTAGGAGGGGGCGTTCGGGGGCTCGTTGAGTTCCAGCTCGCGGACCAGGTCGGCGTGGCGGCGCTCGTCCAGGGCGTACCGGAGAAGGGGGAGGACGGCGAGAAAGCCGATCAGGCCGGGGACCAGCGTCATCGTGGCGTGGAGGCCGTTGAGTGTGGTGGATGTCTGGGTTTCGCCGGCGTGGTAGCCGAATGCGGCTAGCAGGGCGAGGGGGAGGGAGGCGCCGATGGCCGAAGCGACCTTCGTCTTGAAGATGTTGGTGGAGAAGACCAAGCCCTCGGTGCGGCGGCCGGTCTTCCACTGACCGTATTCGACCGTGTCGGCGAGCATGGAGAGGAGCGTGATGTTGGTGATGCCGTAGCCGAGGCCGGTGACGGCGATCCAGAACAGCATCGGGGGCAGCGAACCATAGCCGGTCAGCCAACCGCCGAGCGAGGTCACCGTGGTCACGGCGATGCCGGTGAGGGCCGCCCGTCGTTTGCCCCAGGTGCGTGCGGCGAGAGGGCTGAGCAGCGAACCGATGATGGTGGTGATTGCGAAGATGCCGACGAAGAGCGGGACCAGGTCCTCGGCGTCGAAGTTGTAGCGCAGGTAGTACGCCGGGATGATGCTGCGGATGGTGAACGCGGCCTCGGTCAGCAGCATCGCGACCAGCAGCAGCTGGAGCGGGGTGTTCTGGCGGAACAGCCGGACCATCTCCAGCGGACCGTAGTGCGGCGACGGCACGTAGTCCTTGCGTTCCCGGACACGGGTGAAGGTCACCCAGGTCAGGGCCACCGCGATTACGGCGTAGAGGATCGCGACCTGGTTCCAGGAGAGCGCGCCGACCAGCGGCAGCGTCACCAGGTTGACGCCGATGAAGCCGATGCTGGCCAGCGTCCGCGGGACCATGACCAGCGAGGTCCGCTCCCGTGCGTCGAGGGTGAGAGCGGCCGACATGGACCAGTACGGGACGTCCATCGCGGTGAACGAGAGGCCCCAGAGGAGGTAGGTCAGGTATGCCAGTACCAGGGTCGTGGTGCCGTTCCCCGCCGGTACCGAGAACAGGACGACGGTGAGCAGCGCGAGGACCGGGGGAGCGAGCAGCAGGTACGGCCGGAAACGCCCCCAGCGCGAGGAGGTCCGGTCGACCAGCATCCCCATGATCGGGTCGAAGAGCGCGTCGAATACGCGTACCAGAAGGAAGAGAAGTGACGCGGCGGCGGCCGTGATCCCGAGCTCGTCGGTGTAGAAGAGCGCGAGATAGGTCGCCACGAATCCGTAGACGATGTTGTTGCCCAGGCTTCCCCAGCCGTACGCGAGCTTGGTTCCCCAGCCCATGCCACCCGCCCTCTCCCGGTCGCGCCAGACAGCGCACCGGAAAATAACACACGTGTGACATTTTTTATCCACCGCGTTCGATCGATGCGTGATCTCTTACGACGCGTCGGGCTTCGCTGTCTCGCGGCTGCTGGATCGTCGTGCGCGTTCGCCGGATGCCGACACCTGGCGGGAGCTCGAACGCCGCCTCATCGTCGACGGCGAGTGCTTCGACCCCGGCCGGGTTCGCCGCGCTGCCCGCGCTCGGCGAGATCGCCGGGTCCGCCGGGTCGTCGGCGCTCAGCGGGATCGCCGGGTCCGCCGGGTCCGCCGGGTTCGTGGAGTCCGCCGGGTTCGTGGAGTCCGCCGGGTCGTCGGCGCTCGGTGGGTTCGCCGTGGCCGTCGCGGAGGAGGGCCGGGACCGGGCGCTGGACCTCGCCTCGGTGATCATGCGAATGCGGCACCGGATCGACGAGCCGGTCGAGGCCGAGCCGTTCGCGGTGCTGCACCGGCTCGCGCGGGCTGTCAAGCGTCGTCATCTGGTGTCGTAGGCGTTCCGTGCTCGCTCAACCGCCGGAAGGTGGGTGTCCGCCCAGGTGGTCAGATGGGCGAAGAGTGGGCCGAGGCTGGCGCCCAGGTCGGTGATCTCGTACTCGACCCGGGGTGGCACCTCGGCGTAGTAGGTGCGTGCAACGAGCCCGTCGCGTTCCAGCTGGCGTAGCCGCTGGGTGAGCACCTTCGGCGTGATGGTGGTCAGCCGGCGCTCCAGCTCCACGAATCGCTGTCGGCCGTACTCGTGCAGAGCCCACAGGATCGGGGTCGTCCACCGGCTGAACACGATGTCGACGACCGGCGCGACCGGGCATGCGATCTCGGGGTCCGCTGAGCGTTGCATGTGCCCTCCGCCACAAAGCCATTACTATCCTCTAGGTACCTACTATACGGATGCCACTAACGTCCCCCTCGGCCGCGCGAGTGACGCGGTCCGAAAGGGAGACGAGGCATGTTCGTCGTAACAGGAGCGACCGGCAATGTCGGCCGGACGCTGGTGTCGATTCTCGCGGCGTCGGGCACCGCGGTCACGGCGGTGTCGCGTGGACGGCGCCCGGTCGCGGTGCCGGACGGAGTTCGTCACCACCGTGCCGACCTCGAGGAGCCGGAGAGCCTGGGTCCGGCACTCGCCGGTGCCGACGCCATGTTCCTCCTGGTGGAGGGCGCGGGCGCGAATCTTGACGGGCCCGAGATTCTCCGAGTGGCCACGGCGGCCGGGGTGAAGCGGGTCGTGCTGCAATCCTCACAGGCCGTCGGCACCCGGCCGGCATCGGCGTCGCACGCCCCGCTGCACGCCATCGAGGAGCACGTACGCCGGTCGGGCCTCGGCTGGACGATCCTGCGGCCCGGCGGCTTCGCCTCCAATGCCCTCGCCTGGGCGGAGGCGGTCCGGTCCCGCCGCACGGTGGCCGCGCCCTTCGGCGATGTCGGCCTGCCGGTGGTCGATCCGGACGACATCGCCGGGGTGGCCGCCGTCGCCCTCCACGGTGGCCACGACGGTCGCACCTATGTGCTGACCGGCCCGGCACTGAGCACCCCGCGCCGACGGGCAGCGGACCTCGCCGCCGCGCTCGGCGCTCCGATCCGCTTCGTCGAGCAGTCGCCGGACGAGGCCCGCCGGCAGATGCTGGGGTTCATGCCACCGCCGGTGGTCGAAGGCACCCTGGCGATTCTCGGCACGCCGACCGACATCGAGCAGCGCATCAGCCCCGACGTGACAGAGGTTCTGGGCCGTCCCCCGCGGCCCTTCGCCGAGTGGGCCGCGCGCAACATCGACGCCTTCCGCTGACCCGCCGAACCGCCCACGAGCCATGACCGGCCGCCGCCGGGGTGATTACAGCTTCTCCTGTACGACCTGGACCAGGGCGGTCAGGGCCTCGTCGGTCAGGTCCTGGTGCCGGGTGATCAGGGCGGCTATCCCGTAGACCCGGACCTGGCCGGTGGGCTGGTCGCCGAGCGTATCGGCCATGTCGTCGGCCAGGCGGTCCACCCGGGCGGCCGTGTCGGGGTCGAAGGCGCCGCGGTCGAAGAAGACCATGGTGATCACCGCGCGGTGGCGGACCACGAAACCCGTGTAGAACGCGCGGGCGGCGGCCGGGCGCTCGTCCGGCGCTAGCGCCCGCAGCTGGGCGATTCCGGCCTCGGCGTCGGTGAAGACCGGGGCCATGAGCGCGGCGACGATCTCGTCGCGGGAGCGGAAGTGGTGGTAGATCGCCGCCTTACTCACGCTCAGCCGGTCGGCGATCATCTGCAGCGACGTACCGGCGAGGGTTTTGCTGCGGAACATCTCGGCGGCGACCGTCAGTAGTCGCTCGCGGCCGCCGCGGGTGCGCTTGAGCGCCTGGAGATCCTCCACTCAGCCAACTTACCACTCGGTTAGTTACCGTGTTAACTTACCGATCGGAAAGTTGGAGGCTGTCATGGACTTCTACGACGAGCTGATGCGCGTCTTCACGCTGGACAACACCCCGCTGCTGGTGGTGTCGGCGATCACGTTCCTCTTCGGGTATCTGGAGTACGTCTACAGCTTCGCCCTGATGTGGAAGGAGCACCGGGCGCCCTACCCGGTGTGGATGCACACCTTCTACCTCGCCCACGACAGCAGCTGGGCGGCGATCATGCTGTGGACCGCGGCGCACCACGGCTGGAACTGGTTCTTCACCACCTGCGGTGTCGCGCTGATGATCTGGAATTTCTTCGAGGTCTTCAACATCTGGAAGGCGATCACCGTCGAGCGGCAGGAGATCTGGGGCGACTACCACCGCGGGCCGGTCAGCACCCGGTACGCCGCGTTCAACGTCGCGGTGCAGGTGGCCGCGTTCTACTGCCTCGTCAACATCCTCATCGGATTCATGGGGGCGGGCAGTATCCTGCAGTGGTTCCTCTTCACCAACATGCTCATCGCGGCCGCCCCGGGCGTGCTCTGGGCGCGGCGTGGCGTCCGGGACGGTTCGCGGCGCGGCACCAGCATGGGCCTGGCGATCCTCATCCTGATCGCCACGGTCAACACGTTCCTGCCGTCGAGCATGTGGGTGCTGGCCATGCCGGAGGTCTTCGACAAGCCCTGGTACTACGTCACCGGCGTCGTCTTCACCCTGATCGCCGCTCTCAACCTCTACCAGCTCTCCCGCCTGCCGGCCAAGACGGAGCCCCGGGCGATCTGGTGACCGTGGTCCGTGCCGTCTGGTGACCGCGGTCCGTGCCGTCTGGTGACCGCGGGCCGGGCGATCTGGTGACCGTGGCCTCGCGAAGAGGGCCGGGAACGTGGCGATACGGTAAGGCGGGAGGCTTGATGAGCGTCGTTCTGGAACCCATGTCGCGTACGGAGTTCGAGACGCGGATCGCCGCGCTGCGCAGTCGTTACGCGGGGAATCTGCATCGGGAGCGCGGGATGAGCCCGGCGGAAGCGGAGGCGGAGGCATCCGAGAAGCTGGATGTCATTCTGCCGAAGGGGTATGACAGCGAGCTCACCATCCTGCGGACCGCCCGTGTCGGCGGGGACGTGGTCGGCTGGGTCTGGGTCACCCTGCCGGGAGCGCCGGGGCGGCCGGAGATGGCCTGGGTGCACAACATCGATGTGGATCCGGCGTTCCAGTCGCGGGGGTACGGGCGGGGGATCCTGCTGGCGATCGAGGAGGAGCTTCGCGGGCAGGGGGTGGACCGGCTCGGGCTGAACGTCTTCGGGGGCAATACACGGGCGATCCGGCTGTACGAGAGCCTCGGGTTCGGTGTCATGGCGCAGCAGATGGCGAAGTCGCTGTGAACGACAACCGGGCCGAGGTGCACGAGTTCCTGACGTCGCGCCGGGCGAAGATCTCGCCGGAGCGCGTGGGGCTGCCGGTGACCGGGGCCCGCCGCGTGCCGGGGCTGCGCCGGGGTGAGGTCGCCACGCTCGCCGGGGTGAGTGTCGAGTACTACGCCAAGCTGGAGCGCGGGCAGTTCGCCGGGGTGTCGGCCGGCGTCCTCGAGTCGATCGCCCGCGCGCTGCGCCTCGACGACGCCGAGCGGGCGCACCTCATGCACCTGGCGCAGGACGCGAACGGCAGTGGCGCTCTGTTGCGGCCGAACCGGCGGCGCAAGCCGTTCACCGTACGGCCGAGCCTGCAGTGGTCACTCGACGCGATCACCGCGCCGGCGATCGTGGTGAACCACCGCTCGGACCTGCTGGCCTGCAATCATCTCGGCCGCGCCATGCACAGCGACCTCTTCGCCGACCGGGTGCGGGCCGACGCGGCGGTGCCGCCCAACTTCGCCCGGTTCACGTTTCTGGACAGTGCGGCGCACCGGTTCTATCCGGACTGGAACCTGTTCGCGGACATGACGGTGGGTAACCTGCGGACGGCGGCGGGCATCGATCCGCACGACAAGGGGCTGCACGATCTGGTCGGCGAGCTCTCCACCCGCAGTGACGACTTCCGGCGCCGCTGGGGTTCGCACGATGTCCGCATCCACGGGACCGGGGTCAAGCATTTCCGGCATCACGTCGTCGGTGACCTGGAACTCGCCTACGAGACCATGGATCTGGTCGCGGAGCCGGGACTGAAGATGACCATCTACGCCGCCGAGCCAGGCTCACCCACCGCGCAGGCGCTCACCCTTCTCGCCTCCTGGGCAGCCACCGACTTCTCCCGTACGCCGTGAGCCTCCGACCAGCGATCGGGGTGCTCACGGCGTACCGGAGAAGGCTTTGACGCAGGGTTTTGACGCTAGGTTTTAACGCAAGGTGTCGATGTCGATGACGAAGCGGTACCGGACGTCCGACTTCAGCACCCGGTCGTAGGCTTCGTTGACCGCTTCTGCACTGATCACCTCGACCTCGGGGGCGATCTCGCGCTCGGCGCAGAAGTCGAGCATCTCCTGGGTCTCGGCGATGCCACCGATGCTCGAACCGGCGAACGAGCGACGGTTGTTGAAGAGCGTGAAGACCTTCACCGGCAGCGGCTCCGGCGGCGCGCCGACGCTGACCAGCGTGCCCTCAAGGCGCAGAAGACGCAGGTAGGAGTTCATGTCGATGGGCGCGCTGACGGTGTTGATGATCAGGTCGAAGGTGTTCTTGAGCGTGTCGAAGGTGGCCGGGTCGCCGGTCGCGTAGTAGTCCTTCGCGCCGAACGCCAGACCGTCCTCCCGCTTGCCCAGCGTCTGCGACAGCACGGTCACCTCGGCACCCATCGCCGCGGCGATCTTGACGGCCATGTGTCCGAGTCCGCCCATGCCGACCACAGCCACCCGGCGGCCCGGACCGGCCCTCCAGTGCGACAGCGGAGAGTACGTGGTGATGCCCGCGCAGAGCAGCGGGGCGGCCGCCTCGTACGGGATGCTCTCCGGCACCCGCAGCACGAAGTCCTGGTCGACCACGATGTGCGTCGAGTAGCCACCCTGGGTGATGGTGCCGTCCCGGTCGACGGCGGTGTACGTGCCGGTGTTGCCGTTGAGGCAGTACTGCTCCTGCCCGGCCTCGCAGTTCTCGCACTCGCGGCACGAGTTGACCATGCAGCCGACGCCGACCCGGTCACCCACGGCGTGCCGGGTGACCTCGGCGCCGACCTCGGTGACCCGCCCGACGATCTCGTGGCCGACGGTCTGCGGGTAGGCGATGTCGCCCCACTCGCCGCGCACCGTGTGGATGTCGGAGTGGCAGATCCCGGCGTACCGGATCTCGATGAGGACATCGTGCGGCCCGACGTCACGGCGCTCGATCGTGGTACGGACGAGCGGCGCGGTGGCCGAGGTCGCGGCGATGGCGTTGACGGTGAGAATGACGACCTCCAGTGAAGCGCGCAAACAGCGGATTACAGACAACCGCACGGGCGCACTCGGAGGGAGTTCCTGCCGAGAGGTGTACCGCCAGTACATCCCTGGCCCGCCGCCCGCGAGGGAGGATCGGCGCATGGATCAGCATGGAAGTGATGCCCTGGGACCCTACGGCCTCTGGATCCCCGGTCAGGTCTGGCCGGACGACCCGAAGGAGATCGCGGGCGCCGCGCGGGAGATTCAGGAACTCGGGTACGGCGCGCTCTGGATCGGCGGCAGCCCCGGCGACGACCTGCGCCTGGCCGAGGAGATCCTCGCGGCGACCGACACGCTCGTGGTCGGCACCAGCATCGTGAACATCTGGGACGCGGACGGCGACCGGCTGGCCGCCTCACACGCCCGGATCCAGCGCGGCGGACGCTTCTACCTGGGGATCGGTGCGGGGCACGCGCCGACCGCCCGGGCGCACGGGCGGGAGTACACCCAGCCGCTGACCCGGCTGCGGGAACTGCTCACCGGTCCGCTGGCCGGGGTCCCGGCGGGGGAGCGCATGATCGCGGCGCTCGGGCCGAAGGCGCTGCGGACGGCGGCCGAGCTGACGGCGGGGGCGCTGCCCTACCTGATGCCGCCCGCGCACACCGCCGACGCGCGGGGGATCCTGGGTTCGGGGCCGTTACTCGTACCGGAGCAGAAGGTCTTCCTGGGCACCGATCCGGCGGTAGCGCGCCGGGCCGGGCGGGCCGGTCTCAAGATCTACCTGCCACTGCCCAACTACACCAGGCAACTTCTCCGGTACGGGCTGGCAGAGGCGGATCTCGCCGGCGAGGGCAGCGACCGGTTGGTGGACTCGGCGGTGGTCTGGGGCGACGGCGCGCGGGTGCGTGCCGGGATCGACGCCCACCTGAACGCGGGCGCCGACCACGTGGCCGTTCAGGTGCTGGTGGCGTCCGGCCGCCCGACGACGCTGCCGCGCGAAGAGTGGCGGCAGCTGGCGGCGGCGCTGTTCAGGTAGGCGCCTCAGCGCGCGGCGTTCCCGGCCGGGGCGTCTCGGGCCGGGGCGTTCCCGGCCGGGGCGGGGCCCGCGAGGGTGGGGTCGGCAGTGGGGGTGGAGCGGGCGAGGGGTGGAGCGGGCGCGAGGGTGGAGCGGTGCAGGCGGCGCAGGGCCAGGGCCAGCTGGAGGCGGAGGCGACCGTGGGGGTCGTGCGGGTCCCAGCCCAGCGTGGGGAGCAGGTGGGTCAGGCGTTCCTGCAGCGTGGAGTGGTGCAGCCGGAGCGTGGTGGCGGCGGCGCGCAGGCTGGGGGAGTCGGCGACGGCGGTCAGGGTGGCGAGGGCCCACGGGGCGGTGGCGGCGACGCGGTCGACGGCGCGGACGTCCGGGATCGGCTCGGTGCCGGGGTGGGTCGCGTCGGCGAGCAGGGCCAGGCCGCCCAGGTGCTCGGCGTGCACGATCCGGGGGCCGGGATCCTGCTCGGTGCCCTCGGCGGTGAAGCGCAGGGCGGTTCGGGCGGCGGCGAACGAGGCGGGCAGGTCGGCGATCCGTCCGGCGGGACCGACACCGGCGCGGGTGGGTGGGCCGGTGTCGGCCCCGAGCTCGGCGCGGATTCCGGGAGTCGGCTCGGCGCGGATTGCGGGATCCGGCGCCGCGTGGATCGCGGGATTGGTGGTGGGGAGCGCGATGGCGCGTACCCGGGAGGGGGAACGGAAGCCGAGGCGGGAAGCGGCCTGGAGGCGCTCGGGTTCTGGGGTGGCGGCGTCGACGGTGATCGTGATCAGCTCGGCGTCGGTCGGGGCGGTGCGGCGGCGGGTGCGGTCGAGGGCGGCCTGGGCGGCGACGGCGGCCCGCTCCAGGATCATGGCGTCGACCGGTCCCGGCGGCCCGGAACGCTCCAGCGAGAGCGTCGCCCCGTCGCCGACCTGAACCGACGGGCCCGCGCCGACCTGAACCGACAGGCCCGCGCCTGCCGTGTTCGCGCTTGGCGGAGCGCCGGCTTCTTGAGTGGACAAATCCGAAATTTCGGATTTGTCTGGCCGGGCGAAGGTGAGCCCGGATGCCGGGGTGAGCTGGGGGCCCGGGGTGAGCTGGGGTGCCGAGGTGAGCCCGGGCGCTGGGGTGGGGTGGGAGGTGCCGTCCGGGGTGACGTGCAGGTGGATGCGGCGGGCGGGGTCGGAGAAGTGGGCGGGGCAGCCGGCCAGGACGGCGGCGCCCCGGACGATGGCGGGGAGGCCCGCGCGGGCGGACGTCAGGCGGTCGAAGTAGGTGATGACGCGCAGGGCGGCGCCCGCGTCCGGGTCCAGGGCGGTGAGCCGGGCGGCGAGGTCCCTCATCGGATCATCGTGCCTCGCCGCCCGGGTGGTGGCTATGCGCCGAGCAGGCGGCGTAGCCAGTGCAGGCGGGCGGTGCGGGCCTCGCGGGAGACGGCGGCCTGCGGAGCGAGCATGTCGAAACCGTGGAAACCGCCCGGCCAGACGTGCAGCTCGGCGATGCCGCCGGACTGCCAGATGCGGGTGGCGTACGTGACGTCCTCGTCCCGGAACGTCTCGGCGGACCCGACGTCGATGAAGGCCGGCGGCAGGCCGGAGAGGTCGGTGGCGCGGGCCGGGGCGGCGTAGGGGGAGACGTCGGTACCGCCGCGGGCGTCGCCGAGCAGGGCGGTCCAGCCGGCGTGGTTGGCGCTGCGGTCCCAGACGCCGAGACCGTCCATCTGCAGCGTGGACGGGGTGTCGTTGCGGTCGTCGAGCATCGGGCAGATCAGCATCTGGCCGGCGAGCTGCGGGCCGCCGCGGTCCCGGGCCAGCAGGGAGACGCCGGCGGCGAGGCCCCCGCCGGCGCTGCCGCCCGCGATGATCAGGCGGTCCGGGTCGATGCCGAGCTCGTCCGCGTGCTCGGCGGTCCACACCAGGCCGGCGTAGCAGTCCTCGACCGGGGCGGGGTCCGGGTGCTCGGGGGCGAGCCGGTACTCGACCGAGATGATCACCGAGGGGATCTCGTCGAGCCACTCCTGGAACAGCTCGACGCCGCTGCTGCTGGTTCCGATGATCATGCCGCCGCCGTGGGTGTGGTAGATCCCGGGCAGCGGGCCCGCGGCGTTCACCGGGGTGAGGATGAGCAGCTCGACGTCGGGATCCCCGGCGGGGCCGGGGACCATCCGGCGGACGACGGTGTACGCGCCGCCGCGGGAGAGGTCCTCGTCGCTGGGGTTGGCGGCGGCCACGCCCTCGCGGATCGCGGGGAGGACCTTGGCGGTGAGTGGGCTCGGCAGGTTCAGATCGAGGACGTCGAGGGCGGCGGCGAGCTCGGGGTCGAAGGGCGGCGGCGGTCCTGGGGCGATCGTCACGGGGGCCTCCCGGTTGTTTCGCGGAGATGACGCTGGTGTTGCCCATCCTGTTCGAGCGAGTGGCCCACGGCACACCGCCACCCGGCGGATCTTCCCCGCCATGTGGCGGGGCGGCAGGCGTGGGGTGAGCGTGGGGCGTCGGGTGCGGTGCCGGCGCACCCGACGACGGACATTTCGTAAACGTCCGTCAAGCTGAGGGCGACGGCGCAGCGAAGGCGGCGGGTGAGAGTGCGAGCACGGGTGAGGGTGTCGCGAGTGCCGACGTGGCGGCGGGTGTGAGTGCCGACGTGGCAGCGGGTGTGAGTGCCGACGTGGTGGTGGATGGCATGGAGGGGGAGGGCGCGGAGGCCCGGAGGTCGTGGCGGAGGTGCAGCCAGGAGAGCCAGCCCAGGCCGATGATGAAGCCGAAGCTCAGGAGGCGGTACAGGACCACGGTCGCCACCGCGCCCGACGCGCTCACCCCGCCGGCCATCAAGCCCAGGATCAGGGCGCTGTCGATCACGCCCAGGCCGCCCGGCACGATCGTCACCGTGCCGGCGGCCATCGCGGCGCAGAAGGCCAGCAGCACCGCGCCCAGTCCGGCCGGGTGCTCGCCGACCGCGTGGAAGCAGAGCCAGAGCGCGGCCGCGTCGAGCAGCCAGTTCAGGATCGCGGCGAGCGCGGCGAGGGCGCCGTCGCCCGGGCGCAGCCGGGCGCCGCGCAGCTGGTCGAGGAAGCCCAGCACCCGGTCGTGCCCGTGGTCCGCCGGGCGCCGGCGCAGGCGGTTGAGCAGCGCGAGGGGGGAGCGCAGCGCCTGAGCGACGCCGTCCGGGCGCTTCGCCACCCGGCGGGCGCCGAGGACGAGCAGCACCGCGGCGACCAGCAGGGCGATCAGATCCCGCCAGGACGCCTCGCCGCCCGCCGCGAGGGCGCTGCCGACCGTCACCACGGCCAGCGCGCAGGCGGAGAGGATGCCGCTGAGCGCGATGCACCAGGACGCCACCGCGGGGCTGGCCCCGAATCGCCGCATCTGCTGATAGTTGAGCCGGGTGGAGAAGGCCGGCCCGCCGGGGAGCGTCTCGTTGAGCGAGTGCGCGGCGTAGACCAGCCGGACGTTCTGCGCGTAGGGTGCGGTCACGCCGGCCGAGCGCAGGAGCCGTCCCTGCATCCGGGCGTACGCGCTCATCGAGACGACCTCGGCGAGGACCGCGAGCGCCAGCCAGCCGAGGTGTGGCCGGCGCAGATGCCGCAGCGCCTCGATCAGCGACGACCAGCCGAGCACCAGCTCGACGCCGAGCAGTGCCACCACCGCGACGATTCCGGCGATCCTGATCCACCGCCGCCTGCGCGCCTTCGCCTCTGTCACCGTGGGCTCCCCGTGTCGTCCCTGGCCCCGCCGGTGTCACTGGCCCGGTGGTGGCACCACCCCAGCATCGGCAAAATTTGCCCAGTGGGCAAGTTTTGTGGGTGAGAGCTTGTTCACCGCGCGGTCACCGCGTTGAGCAGGAAGTCGACCAGGCGACGGGCGTGGGCGGGGGTGTCCTGGGTCAGGGCCGCCCGCCGGTCCGGAGGGGTGCTGAGGGCGTGCATCATCGCCCCGCCGACCAGGGTGTCCAGCAGCAGCGTGATCGAGACGGTCGCCGGGAGCTCGGTGCGGTCGATGCCGCGCCGGACGATGGCCCGGGCCGCGAGCAGCTGGGAGTCGCGCAGGGCGTCGTAGTGCTCGCCGACACCGGGGATCGACGCCGCCTCCAGGCTCAGTCGCAGCGCCGCCCGGCTGGACGGCCCGGCGTACAGGTCGAGCATCTGGGTGGCCAGCTCGACCAGGTCGCCGTGGAGCGTGCCGGTGTCGACGTCGCTGATCCGGACCAGCCCGGTGCTGACCGCGTCGGTGAGCAGCGCCTCCTTGCTGCTCCAGCGCAGATAGAGGGAGGCCTTGCCGACGCCGGCCCGGCGCGCGACGACCTCCATGGCGAAACCGGCCCAGCCGGCGTCGCCGAACACGTCCAGTGCGGCCCGGGTGATCCGGCGGTCCACCTCGGGGTCGCGCGGACGGCCTGGTGCGGATGCGGTGCTCATCGCCGGTCCTCGGATCTCCATTGCTGAACGAATCCCGTCAGGATACAGAGATGCCGGGTGGAGATTGCCGAATGGTTTCCGGAGGGATAAAATTTTCGGTATAAGCGAACGGTTGGCGTTCAGTAATCCGGAGGCGCGGCCATGGGACCGGGAAAGATCGTCGTCGGGATCGATGGTTCGCCGACCTCGCTGCGGGCCGCGGCGTACGCCGTCGGGCTCGCCAAGCGGCAGCGATCGCGACTGGTCGTGGTCTTCGTGCGGCCGCAGCAGAGCGGCATGGTCTCGCTCGCCGACTCGTACGGCGCGGCCGTCGCCTCCGTGGTCGAGGCGCAGAACGAGATGGAGACCGAGTTCCGGGACACCATCGTGCGGGAGAAGCCGCGCATCGGCGTCGACATCGAGATGATGGTCCGCTATGGCGACCCGTTCAGCGAGCTGTGCCAGGCCGCGAAGGAACTGCGCGCCGACGCGGTGGTGGTCGGCCGTTCGGAGAGCACGTTGCACCGTTTCGCGGGTTCCGTCGCCCAGCGGTTGGTGCGCTGTGGCCGATGGCCAGTCACAGTAGTTCCCTAATTTCACATAATCGGACACACAGGGATCGTCCCTAGCGTCGGCACGATGCCAAATAAGAGTCTTTTCGGCATAGCCGTCGTCGCCGTGCTGCTGCTCGCAGCCGGGTGTAGCAAGTCCGAGCCGTCGGAGAGATCCGACGGCTCGGGTGCGCCACCGGCCGCGCCCGCCAGCAGTGCGCCCGAACAGGCCGACCCGCACATCGTCGGCTACCTCTCCGAGTGGGGTGTCTACAGCCGGGATTACCAGGTCAAGCAGATCGAGACCAGCGGTGCGGCGGACAGGCTGACCGATCTCGTGTACGCGTTCGGCAAGGTCAGCAACGGCAAGTGCGCGGTCGCGGACTCGTGGGCCGACTACGAGCGGCCGATCACCGCGGACGAGAGCGTCGACGGCGAGGCGGACGCCTCCGACCAGGAACTCAAGGGCAGCTTCAACCAGCTGCTCAAGCTCAAGGAGAAGCAGCCGGACCTGAAGATCCTCTGGTCGTTCGGCGGCTGGAGCGGCTCGTCCGGCTTCGGTGAGGCTGCCGAGGATCCCACCACGTTCGCGGAGTCCTGCAAGGAGCTGGTCCAGAACGAGAAGTGGGACGGGCTCTTCGACGGCATCGACATCGACTGGGAGTACCCGAACGCCTGCGGCGAGACCTGCGACACCAGCGGCGAGGACGCGCTGACCAAGCTGACCAGCGCGCTGCGCACCGCGTTCGGCGACGACGCGCTGGTCACCGCGGCGATCACCGCGAACGCGGCGGACGACGGCGTGATGGACCAGGCCGACTACGCCACCGCCGCCGATTCGCTCGACTGGGTCATGACGATGAGCTACGACTACTACGGCGCGAGCACCACCGGGCCGACGGCGCCGCACTCGGCCCTGGAGCCGTACGACGGCATCCCGAAGTCCGGTACCACGCTCACCGAGACCATCGACAAGCTCACCGGCCTCGGCGTGCCGGCCGACAAGATCCTGATGGGCGTGGGCTTCTACGGACGCGGCTGGAAGGGTGTGACCCAGTCCGACCCGGGCGGGGACGCGACGGGACTCGCCGACGGGTCGTACCAGAAGGGTTTCAAGAACTATAACGAGCTGGTGACCGAGTGCCCGGAGACCGGGACGGTGGGTGGCCAGGCGTACGGCTACTGCGACGGCGAGTGGTGGAGCTACGACACCCCGACCACGATCGCGGCCAAGGTGGCGTGGGCCAAGGGTAAGGGGCTGGGCGGCGCGTTCGCCTGGGAGCTCTCCGGCGACACCACCGACGGCGCGCTGGTGGAGGCGCTCTCCAGCGGCTGGTGAGACACGGGTCCGGGAAGGGCGCAAGTGGCCCTTCCCGGGTGCCCGGCTTCGGTAGAGTTCGGGGACATGAGTGTTCAGGACGGTGTCGATCGACGGTCGGTGATGGTCACGGCCGGTGCGACCCTCTTCCTCGCGGGGTGTGGCTCCGACTCCGACGACGACGCGTCGAGTGAGAGCACCACCACCACCACGACCGCCACGACCGAGGCCACCGCGACCACGTCCACGTCGGTGACGTCGGACAGTACCGCCGAGGTGATCGTCGCGACGTCGGACGTGCCCGTCGACGGCGGGGTCATCACCACCAGCTACGTGGTGACGCAACCCGAGTCCGGGACGTACAAGTGCTTCACCAACGTCTGCACTCACCAGGGCTGCACGGTCTCCTCGGTGGAGGATGAGTCGATCAAGTGCGCCTGCCACAACAGCACGTTCTCGATCTCCACGGGCGAGCCGACCGGCGGCCCGGCGACCACCGCGCTGACCTCCATCGCGATCGAGGTCAGCGACGGGAACATCGTCAAGGCCTGACTTCTTTACGGCTAGCGTCTATCTTCCGGGGCGGCCGAGGATTATATAGACATCTATGGATGTCGAAGGTCAGGGTTCGGTAAGGTCGCTCCTCGTCTTCCGCGCGGTCGCCCTCGCCGGGATCGCGGCCCAGATGATCCGGGACGGCGGGCACTACCAGCACCGCGCGGCCGCCTGGCCGCTCTTCGCCGGGATCGCCCTCTGGACCGCGCTGACCGCGTGGGCGTACCCGCGGTTCGACCGGCACCGGCGGGTCGTCCTGCTGCTCGACCTCGCGGTCACCGTCGCGGTGATCCGCGCCGGAGTCCTGGTCGAGGGGGTGGCCGCCACCGTCACCGAGTCGGTCCGGATCACCGGGTGGTGGCCGGCGAGCCTGATCGTCGCCTGGACCCTCGCCGAGGGGTGGCGCGGCGGGCTGGTCGCCGCCGGATGCCTGATCGGGATCGGTACGGCCTTCGGCGACCGGGCCAACACCCTCGGCGTCTCCGTCCTGATGCTGCTCGCCGCGCTCGCCGTCGGGCTCAGCGACCGCCGCCACCTCGCCCTGGCCCAGCGGCTCCGCGAGGCCCTGCAGCGTGAGGCCGCCGCCCGGGAACGCGAACGGCTCTCCCGGGACATCCACGACACCGTGCTGCAGTCGCTCGCGATGATCGCCCGGCGCGGCGCCGAACTCGGCGGGGAGGCCGCCGAACTCGGGCGGCTCGCGGGCGGGCAGGAGCGGGTGCTCCGCGAGGTCATGGTGGCGCCCCGGGGTGCGCCCCGCGACGGCGAACGGGAACTCGCGGCCGCCCTGCGCGAGGCCGCCCGGCGGCCCGGGGTCGCGGTCCTCGAACCGCGGGTTCCGGTGTGGCTGCCCGCGGGGACCGTACGGGAGCTGACGTTCGCGGTGGAGAGTGCCCTGGACAACGTCGCGCGGCACTGTGGTCCCGGGGCGCGGGCGTGGGTGCTGATCGAGGCCGAGCCGGACCGGGTGCGGATTCTGATCAGGGACGACGGGCCCGGCATGGCACCGGAACGGGCGGCGCAGGCCGGGGTGGAGGGGCGGCTCGGCATCGCCCGGTCGATCCGCGGGCGGCTGCACGACCTGGGTGGGGCGGCGGACATCTCCAGCGCGCCCGGTCTCGGCACCCTGGTCGAGCTGAGCGTTCCCCGGTGAGCGCCCGGGTGCTGGTCGTCGACGATCATCCGATGTGGCGCGAGGCGCTCAGCCGGGACCTGATCGAGGCGGGGTACGTGGTGGTGGCGGCGGTCGGCGAGGGCGCCCAGGCGGCCCGGATCGCGCCGGCCACCCGTCCGGAGGTGGTCATCTTCGACCTCGGGCTGCCCGACCTGCCCGGCCCGGTCGCGATCGGCGGGCTGCTCGCGGTGCTGCCGACCGCCCGGGTGCTGGTCCTCTCGGCGAGCGGCGACCCGGCGGGCATGCTCGCGGCGATCCGCGCCGGGGCGCACGGCTACCTGCTCAAGTCGGCGAGCCGGGCCGAGTTCCTGGCGGCCGTGGCGGCGGTCGCGGCCGGGGAGCCGGCCTTCGCCCCCGGGCTGGCCTCACTGGTGCTGGGGGACTACCGCCGGGTGACCACCGAGCCCGCCGGGGAGCTGGGCCGGCTGACCGGGCGGGAACGCGAGATCGTCCGGCTGGTGGCGACCGGGCGCTCCTACCGGGAGATCGCCGCGGAGCTCTCCGTGTCGCATCGCACGGTGCAGAACCACGTGCAGAACATCCTGCACAAACTCCACCTGGCCAACCGGACCGAGCTCACCCGGTACGCCGTGCAACACGGGTGGAGTACCTAGGTACGCGCGCTCGGGCCGGGCGGCCACTCATCGACGAGGCTGAATTCCATGAACGGCCTCTACTCCCTGAAACCGTGGTACGCCGACCGGCTCCGGCCGGTCCGTCACCTGCTGGTCGCGCGCGCCGTCTCGCCGCACCTGATCTCGGCGGCCGGGGTGCTCGCCGGGGCCGCCGCCGGCCTGACCCTCGCCGTCCTGCGTCCCGGCCCGGTGGCCGGGACGGCCGTCTTCGTGCTGCTGGCGCTCCGGCTCGCCCTGGCCAACCTGGACGGCGCGGTGGCCCGGGAGACCGGCACGGACAGCCGGTTCGGCAGCGTGGTCAACGAGATCGGCGACCGGCTGGCCGAACTCTTCGCGCTGGCCGGCTGCGTCGTCCTGGCACCGGCGGCACTGGTCGCGGTCGCCGCCCTCGCCGCGTCGACACCCTCCTGGGTCTCCCTGGCCGGTGCGGCCGCCGGCGGGACCCGGCTCACCGGCGGGCCGATGGGCAAGACCGAGCGCTGCCTCGTCCTGGCGATCATCGCGGCCGTCGGCTGGGCGACACCGCTGCTGGTCGTCCTCGCGGTCGGCTCGCTGCTCACCGTCCTGCTCCGCCTGTGGCGCCTGCGCGAGGTGCTGCCGTGCTGACCGTATTCGATACCGCGCCCTATGTGGCCGGGGTGCTCTCCGTCGGTGGCGTCGGCGTGGTGATCTCCCGGCGCCGTGAGCTGATCCTGCGGTGGGCCACCTGGGCGGTGACCGCCCCGCTCCTCGGCGCCGCGATGCTCCTCGGCCGTCCCGGGGCCGCTGCCCTCGCCACCGGGCTCGCCCTGGCCGGGCTGCTGGAGTACCGCCGCCTGGTCCGCCTCCCGATCCCCGACACGATCGTGGTGGCCGTCGCGCTGACCGCCACCATCGTCACCGCCGGTGCGCCCCGGGTGCTCGCCGTCGCCGCGCTCGCCGTCGTCCTCACCCCGGTGCTGGCCGGCGACGGCGTGAACGGGGCCGCCCGGTCCGCGTACGCAGTCCTCGGGTTCGCCTGGCTGGCCACCCTGACCGGCCTGGTCACGCTCGGCGACGCCGCCCTGCCGCTCTTCGTCGCCGTCTCGCTCGCCGACGTGGCCGCGTGGTGCTGCGGCAAGGCCTTCGGCGGCCCACGGCTCTCCCCGCTCTCGCCCGGCAAACGCTGGCTCGGCGTCCTCGGCGGCGCGCTCGCCGGCATCGGCACCCTCGCGGTCTGCGACGCCCTGACCCCGGCCCTGATCATCGCGGTGGTGGTCGGCGCACCCCTCGGCGACCTGCTCGAATCGATGCTCAAACGCGGTGCCGGGGTCAAGGACGCGGGCACCTGGCTCCCCGGCTTCGGTGGCCTGCTGGACCGCATCGACTCCCTGCTGATCGCCCTCGCGCTCGCGGTGATCCTGTCGTGACCCCGTTCAGCGCGGAGATCGTGGCGCCCCGGCGGGATCGTGTCTTCCCGGCGCCCGCCCGCGGCGGCGCGCGTCTGCGGCGCCTGCTCTGGCGGGTCGCGTTCCGGCTCACCGGCGGTTTGCGGGTGTACGGCGGCATCCCCGCCGGTCCGTGTGTCGTGGTGGCCAACCACCGCTCGCACGCGGACACCCCCGCCCTGCTCGCCGCCCTCCCCGCTACCAACTCGCCCCGGGTGGCCGCCTCACCGGCCTACTGGTTCACCCGCCCCTGGCGCAGCCGGATCTGCCGATGGCTCGCCGGAGCGTTCCCCCTGGCCCGCGGAGAGGAAGGACTGGCCCGGGCGGAATCGCTGCTCGCCGCCGGTCACCTGGTGATCGTCTACCCGGAGGGCACCCGCAGCCGCGACGGCGCGCTCGCCCCGTTCCGCCCCGGTGCCGCCCGGCTCGCCGCCCGGGCCGGCGTGCCGCTGGTCCCCGCCGGGATAACCGGTTCCGGCGGTCTCCTCCCGGTCCACGGTCACCTACGCCGTCACCCGGTCACCGTCCGATTCGGAACACCCACCCACGATCTTGAGGAGGCACGGAGAGCCGTGGCCGACCTGTCGCAGACCCCAGAGACCGCCCGCACCGCCGCTCCCACGACCGCCGCTCCCACGACCGACGTCCCTCCGGTCGCCGGAGTCGATGCGGAGACGCCGGATTCGGCGCTGCGCCGGCGGATCGCCGCGTTCGCGCACTCCCGGACCGGGCTGCTCGCCGTCTTCCTCTGGGCGGTGGCCGAAGCCCTGTTCTGGCCGCTCATCCCGGAGTTCGCGCTGGCGATCGTCTGCGTGGCCGCCCCGCGCTCGGCCCGGCGTCTCGCACCGGCCGCCGCGGTGGGCACCCTCTGCGGCGGCGTGCTGATGTACCTGCTCTCCGCGCACGGCGTACACCTGCCGCAACTGCTCACCACGGCCCGGATGCACGCCTTCCTGAACGAGCAGATCGCCCAGTTCGGACCGCAGGGGCTGCGGCATCAGGCGTTCAACGGCATCCCGTTCAAGGTGTACGGCGCCACGGCCGGCGAGAACCACCTGGGCCTGATCCCGTTCCTGCTGAACACGCTGCCCGGCCGGTTCATCCGGATCATCGCGATCGGCCTCGCGTTCGGCGCTCTCGGCGCGGCGCTGAATCGTCTGCGCCGCTGGTACCCGTACTATCTCGCGGTATTCCTGATCCTTTTCACGCTGGGCCTCTCCGGCGTCATCAGGCATTGGAGCTGAGGAATGGCCCGGGCCGCGACCCGGGCCATTCCAGGTCACGCCCGGGTGGTGGCGGTCAGCTCCCGGCACAGTGCCAGCAACTGCTCGTCCTCGGTCACCTCGGAGGGCAGCATCCCGTGATGATTGGCGTTGTGCCGGGTCACCGTGGCCAGCTCGGCCCGCACGTAGCGCGCCGCGTACCGCCCCGACCCGGTCTCCGCCCACAGCCGCGCGATCCGGGGCCGTGTGCGGGGCGCCTCCTGCCACGCCCGGCCCAGAGTCCACGCCGCCGTCGGGTTCCCGGACATCCGCCACAGCGCGTTGGCCGCCGCCACGACCACCTCGCTGTCCGCACCCCGCCGCCGCGCCGCCGAGAGCCGCCGGGCGTGCTTCGCCGCGCTGATGCCCAGCTCGGCGAAGCCGTCGATCGCGGCCACCGCGTGCTCCGGCACGTCGACGAACCGGTGGTAGACCTCCGCCGCCGACTCCGCGTCCCCGGCCACGTGCCAGATCGCGCGGGCCGCGGCCAGGGCCGTCGACGGGTCGTCGCTGGTCAGGAAGCCCCGGATCTCCGGCGCCCGGCCCGCCGAGGCCCGGCCGGACCGGGCCAGCAGACCGAGAGTGGTCGTGGTGAACGGCTCCCGCGCCAGATAGTCGGCCGCCTCCTGCGGCGCCACCGCGGTCACCGCGTTCAGCAGGGCCACCCGGTGCGCGTCGTAGCGCCACGGCTCGGCGAACATCTCCGGGTGCAGGCCCCGCAGGCGGCGCTGCAGCGTCCGGCTCAACCTCCGCGCCCGGGACCCGTACCCCGAGATCTGGAAGTGCAGATCGTGGGCGTGCGGCGCCTCGTCCAGCAGGCGCTCCAGGATCGGCAGCGCGCGCTCGTCACGGAGCTCCGCGAGCACCTGGACGGCCGGCCCGAGCGCGGGGCCCTGCACCCCCTCGGTGACCCAGAGCGAACGGTGCGCGAGCGCGACGTGGACCGAGTCCGCGGCCGGGCGCGCCGCCTCGCCGATGCCGACCAGCAGCCGCAGCGCCGCCGCCCGTACCTGGGGATCCCGGTCGTGCAGCAGCTCCGCGGTCCGCCGGACCAGGGCCGTGTACGGCCCCCGCAACCGCTGGACCACCGACCGCGCCTGATAGAGCGCGTCCTGCCGGGCGTCCCGGCCGTCCAGTTCGAGGAGCTGTTCGAGCAGGCCCAGGTGCGCGTGCACGTCGTCCCGGTACGTCGCCCGCACCGCGCTGAGCACCTGGTGGAAACCGGGCGTCCACTTGCGCGCCGCCATCCGCCGCCCGGCCAGCAGCGGCGCGACCGTGTCGTCGATCGGCGCCTGCTCCCGGTTGAGTCCCGCCCGGTACGCGCCCAGCAGCGTCTCCCGCGCCCGGCCCGCGTCGAAGGGCGGCGGGTTGAACAGCGCCGTCATCTCGGTCAGCGCGGTGATCCGGACGTACAGATCCTCGTCGGTGTCGGCGACCTCGGCGAGCCAGAGCTTGGTCACCTCGTGGTCGCTCCCGGTGCTCCCGGCGATCACGCTGGTCTTGAGGAGGGTGACCCGTACCGTAGCGTCGGTCTCGACGGTGAACTGCTCACGCAGCGTCTCGGTGAGCCCGGGGAGCAGGCGGGCGACGGCCCGGAGCGTGTACGCCGCCGCCTCCCGGACCGCCGCGTCGTCGTCCGCGAGCAGGTCGGCCAGCCCCGGCTCGGCGGCGAGCGCGCGCTTGGCCAGCAGCGTCTGCCCGGCCATGTGCCAGGTCCGGTCCGCGCCGGCCAGGTCACCCACCAGGTGCAGGATGCGCCCCCGGTCCGCGGCCCCGGTGTCCAGGGCGATCCGCATCAGGAACGGCAACGCCGCGACCACCCACGGCTGGACGTCCTCGCCGTCCGGGGCGAGCTGGTAGAGCCTACGGATCGCACCGTGCCGGAGAACGGGATCAGCAGCGGTCAGCTCGCCCAGCGCAGGGGGGACCAGCGATGAGAGTGTCTCCGTCACAGTTTCGATCTTTGCGGGTCGGGCCTGCTTAGCGACATACCCTGTCATACCGATGGCGTAACACCATCGCGGCGCTTCCGCATCACGGGTGCTCGACGCCATCGGTCATCATGGGTTATGCACATGGTTGCCGATGAGAGTCGTGGGTCACAGCTGTTGCCCGTTCTCGCCCAGCTGGTCCGGTTCCTGCGGCAACTCGACAGCCCGGACAATCCGAGTCCGGTCGCGCTCGGAGTGCTGCGCCGCCTCGACCGGGAGGGCCCGTCCCGGATCACCGACCTGGCCCGGCTGGAGCGCACCTCGCAGCCCGGCATGACCCAGCTGGTCGGCCGGCTGGAACGCGCCGGTCTGGTCCTGCGCACCGCCGACGCGCAGGACGGCCGGGTGGTCCTGGTCGAGGTGACCGAGGAGGGGCGGGCGCTGATCGCCCGCACGCACGCCTACTACGTCGCCACCCTGGACAAGCTCTTCGACCGCCTCGACCCGGCGGACTGCGAGACCATCGTGGCCGCGCTGCCCGCCCTGGAACGGCTCGCCGGGGAGACCGCCGCAGGCTGACGGCCCGTATCCATCGGCGGCCACCCCCGTTGACCATAAAAAGTCAAGAGGCGGGAGAATCGGCGGGCATGAAGATCCTCGAAGAGGTGTCGCGGACCCTCAACGAATACCTGCTCGTGCCCAACCTGACGACCGAGGCGTGCGTGCCCGCGGGGGTCGACCTCAGCACCGGGCTGGTCCGCCACCGTGTCGGGCAGGACTCCTCGCTGCGCATCGCGGTGCCGTTGACCAGCGCGATCATGGGTGCCGTCTCGTCGCCGAGACTGGCGATCGCGCTGGCACAGACCGGCGGGCTGAGCTTCCTGCATCAGAACCAGCCGGTCGAGGAGCAGGCCGCGATGGTCGCCGCGGTCAAGCGGCACAAGGCGGGCTTCCGGCACTCGGACATCAACATCGGTCCGGATGCGACGCTCGGCGAGGTCACCAAGCTGCTGAACACCGCCGAGCGGGACATCGCGGTGGTCACCGACGACGGCACGCCCAAGGGCCGGCTCCTCGGGCTGATCTCCACGAAGGACTATCACCCGCAGCGGCACGACCTGGACGATCCGGTGGCCTCACGGATGCGCCGGGCCGGTGAGATCGTCACCGCGGACTCGGGTATCACCCTCTCCGAGGCGAACACGCTGCTCTGGGACCAGCGCCTGGATCTGCTGCCGGTGCTGGACCCGGAGGGCCGGGTCGAGGCGATCGTGCTGCGCGCCGACTACGAGCTGCACAAGCGGTTCCGCAACGAGAGCGTCGACGGCGAGAAGCGGTTCCGGGTCGGGGCCGGCGTCAACACCCGGGACTACCGCGATCGCATTCCGGCGCTGGTCGAGGCGGGGGCCGACCTGCTCTGCATCGACTCGTCCGACGGCTACTCGGTCTGGCAGGCCGAGACGCTGCGCTACGTCCGGGAGACGTACGGCGACACGGTCCGGATCGGCGCCGGGAACGTGGTCGACGGCCGGGCGTTCCGCTATCTCGCCGAGGCGGGCGCGGACTTCGTCAAGGTCGGTATCGGCGGCGGCTCGATCTGCATCACCCGCGACCAGAAGGGGATCGGTCGCGGTCAGGCGTCGGCGCTGATCGACGTGGTCGCCGAGCGGGACGCGTACGCCGCCGAGACCGGCGAGTACATTCCGATCTGCTGCGACGGCGGGCTGCTCAGCGACTACCACATGGCGATCGCGCTGGCCCTGGGCGCCGACTTCGTGATGCTGGGCCGCTACTTCGCCCGCTTCGACGAGAGCCCGTCGCCGCTGGTCCGGGTTCGTGGCCAGATGTTCAAGGAGTACTGGGGCGAGGGCTCCCAGCGCGCCCGCAACGTCAGCCGCTACGAGCACGGCGGCGGCGACCAGCTGGTCTTCGAGGAGGGCGTGGACGGCTACGTCCCCTACGCCGGCAGTCTCCCGGACAACGTCGCCACCACGGTCAGCAAGCTCAAGGCCACGCTGATCAGCTGCGGCTCGACCACGCTGCGCGCCTTCCACGACGACGCGGTGCTGGTCCCGGTCTCGCATCAGAGCTACCTGCAGAACACCGCCGAGGTCGAGCTTCGGGACCGGCCGAGCGACCGCGGCTGACGCTTCCGGCATTCTTCGCGTACGCCGTCGGGGCGGGCCGCCGCGCTCAAAAGGCGCCGCCCCGGCGTCGTGCGCACCTCGGGCCTTTCGACCCTGGCCGCCCCCTCCCCGCTGGTTGATCATGGAGTCATGCCCCGGCGGAAACGTCCGGGAATGGTCAGGGAGGCACTGATGAGCCGCATCGACCAGATCGACCGCACCTCGCCGCAGGTTCCGGTTGACCGGAGCGAGCACGTCCACCCGCAGGTGCACACCCACGGTGACGTCAGCCGGGAGGCCACGGCCTACGCCGTCGGCAAGCTGGAGGCCGCCCTCCACCACGCCCCGGCCCCGGTGATCCGGACCTCGCTCACGCTGGACTCGGCCTCCTACGGCGACCGGGTCGACGCCCACGTCGACGTGAACGGCGTCGGCGTGCACGTCCACGCGGTGGGCGAGACCCTCCAGGAGGCCACCGACCTGATGCAGGAGCGGCTGCGTTCCCGCCTGCGCCGCATCCGCCGCCGCCCGCACCAGGGCCCCGCGGCACCCACCGCCGCCTGAGAGACGCTGAAGAAAGCCCCGGTCGGGAGCCCGGGGCTTTCCTCTGTGCCGCTCGCGCCTTTCCTCTGTGCCGCTCACGCCGCCCGACGCCAGCCCGTGGCCGGCCGCCAGGTGTAACTCCGCTGGTCAATTCCGGCGGGGGTTCCCCCGGTCGGGTGGGCCCTGCTTGGCCGGTCTTGATCGACTTTTCATGATCAACTGCTGAGATGATCTTGGTGGCTGGTGGTCAGGGGTGTGTCGGCGGGCTTGAGTGACCTCTGGGTGCCAGCTTTCCCGGCGTGGCTGGTGTTCAAGGGTCTCTCGGGGCGCCTGAGACACCCCGGATCGCCAGCCGACCAGCGCGAGGCGCCCCGGATCGCCAGCCGATCGGCCGAGGCGCCCTGGGCCGCCGGCTCACCGCCCGTGGGGTGCCGCCCGGCCAGCAGGGTCACCCCTGGGCGCCAGCCGGGACGGCCGCCGGTGCACCACGCCGCGGTCTACGAGAAATGCCCGGCCGGGGTGGCGGCCGGGCATTTCGTTTCCTCGGGTGGTGCTGTTGTCGCTCGTGGTGGCTGGTGTTCAGGGGTGTCTCAACCGGGGCGAGGCACCCCTGTGCACCAGTCGGGGGTCCGGCCGACGCCGGCGACCCGGTGGAGTCCCGCTCAGGCGGGCTGTGGACGGACGACGTAGACCGGGGCGATCGCGTGGTGTAGGAGCTGCAGGCCGGTGGAGCCGATCAGGGAACCGGCGAGTACGCCGTGGCCGCGGCTGCCGACGATCACCAGGCGGGCCTTGCGGGAGGCCTCGACCAGGGTGAACGCCGCGCTCTCGTGGGTGACCGTGGTGCGTACCCGGACCTCGGGGAACTTCGCCCGCCACGGGGCGAGCTGCTCGTCCAGGGCCTTCTGCTCGTCGGCGTCCTGCTCGGGCATGTCGAGCGTGGCCGGAGCCACCCCGGCGATCCAGAGCGGGATCACCGGGAGGTAGGCGCGGACCACTGTCAGGTCGGCGTCCTCCTCGGCGGCCATGGTGAACGCGGTCTCCAGGACGTGCTCGGCGGCGGGGGAGTCGTCCACCCCGGCGACGATCGGGCGGCCGGTGACGCTGGCGTGCCCGCGGACCACGACGACCGGGCACGGTGCGTGCGTGGCCATCTGCTGGCTGACCGAGCCGAGCAGCAGGCCGGTGAACCCGCCCCGCCCGCGTCCGCCGACCACCAGGAGCTCCGCGCCGGCGGCGGCCTCGAGCAGCCGAGGGACGGCGTTCCCGATCATGGTGTCGGTGGTGATCTCGATGCTCGGGGCGATCTGCCGTGCCCGGTCGAGCGCCCCGGCCACGACGCCCTCGGCGAACGTGCGCGCCATCTCGACGTACGCGTTCCCGACGCTGAACCGGGCCTGCTGCCAGTCCCAGTCGTAGGCGTGCACGATCCGCAGCGGGAGACGGCGGCGCCGCGCCTCGTGGGCCGCCCAGTCGACGGCGATGCTGGAGTAGTCGGTGCCGTCGGTTCCGACGACGATGGCCCTGGTCATGGTGGCCTCGCTTTCCTCGTCCTTCCCCTTAATCGTGACGTTCTTCGATGCTGTGGAGCAGGGTGTCAGGTCCCCTTCGGACGGGCCGAAAGTCCCGTCCGTTCTCAGCGCTGGACGAGGCGCAGGGCCACGCCCGGGATCACCGCGACGGCGGCGCAGGCCAGCAGCTCGGTGAGGGTCAGGGCCTCGGTGCCGAGCAGGGTCTGCAACGGCGTGAGCAGGACGCCGGCGACCTGCAGGATCGCGGCGGCGGCGACCGCGCCGAGCAGGGCGCGGTTCCGGGGCGTACCCGGAGAGGCCTTGGCGCGGACCGCGAGAGCGACGCCGAGCTGGGCCAGCCCGAGCACGACGAACATCACCGACTGCCACGGACGGCCGAGGTGGTCGGCCAGGACACCGGCGCCGAGCACCACGGTGGCCAGGCAGACACCACCGGCGAGCACGCTGGCGAGCAGGCCGTCGCCGAGTACGGACTCCTGCGGCGAGCGGGGGCCGCGGCGCAGCACGTCCGACTCGGCGGGTTCGGCGCCCAGGGCCACACCCGGGATGCCGTGGGTGAGCAGGTTGATCCAGAGCAGCTGGCCGGGCAGCAGCGCGAGGGTCATCCCGAACAGCGGGCCGATCAGCATGACCAGGAGCTCGGCGATGCCGCCGGAGAGCGCGTACCGGAGAAATCTCTTGATGTTGTCGTAGATCCGGCGTCCCTCGCCGATCGCCTCCGCCACCGTGCCCAGGTTGTCGTCGACCAGGACCAGCTCGGCGGCCTGGCGGGCGACCTCGGTGCCGCTGCCCATCGCGACGCCGATGTCCGCCCGGCGCAGGGCGGGCGCGTCGTTCACGCCGTCGCCGGTCATCGCGACGACCTCGCCGCGCTGCTGAAGCCCGGCGATGATGTCCATCTTCTGGTCGGGCTGGGTACGCGCGTAGACCCGGGCGTGCGCGATGTCGTCGGCGCTCGGCGGCCCCGCGTCCCCGGTGACCACCCGGTCGCCGGGACCGAGAATGCCCAGCTGGTTGCCGATCGCGCCGGCGGTCGCGGGGTGGTCGCCGGTGATCAGGAGCAGTCGTACGCCGGCCGCCTCGAACGCCGCCGCGGTGTCCCGGGCGGTGCGGCGCAGCGGGTCGCCGATCGCGACGATCCCGGCGGCCCGCAGCTCCGGAGGGTTCAGCGGGTCCGGCCGGGTCGTGCTGGCGGCGGTGGCGACGGCCAGGACCCGCAGCCCGTCCGCGGCGAGCCGGGCGGCCGCGGTGAGCAGTTCGCCGTCGGTCGCCGGGTCCAGGACGTTCTCCGGAGCGCCCTTGCGGACGGTGAGGTAGTCACGTTCGCCGAGCCGGTGCACGGTGGTCATCCTGCGGTTGGCCTGGTCGAACGGTTGCTCGTCGACACGGGGTGCCAGCGCCCGCTCGGCGGCGACGTCGAGTCCGGCGCGTTCGGCGAAGGTGAGCAGCGCCGCCTCCATCGGGTCGCCGGCCGCCGTCCAGTCGGGGCGTTCCGCGGTGGGCGCGATGAGGTCGGCGTCGTTGCAGAGCAGGGCTCCCCGGGCCAGCTGCCGGAGATCGGCGTTGGGGCTGATCGCTCCGGTGGGGTCGTAGCCGTTTCCGGTCACGCTGACGTGCCCGCCGTCCGGGGTGAAGGCCTGCTGGACCGACATGCGGTTCTGGGTCAGCGTGCCGGTCTTGTCGGAAGCGATCACGGTGACCGAGCCGAGCGTCTCCACCGCGTGCAGCCGGCGCGGGATCGCCCGGGTCCGTGCCATCCGGCGGGACCCGAGCGCCAGGGCGAGGGTCACCACGGCGGGCAGGCTCTCCGGTACGGCGGCGACCACCAGGCTGACCGCGGTGATCGCCATCCGGGCGGCGGGCTGCCCGGCGAGCACGCCGAACGCGAAGACCACGGCGGAGACCGCCACCGCCGTGATCCCCAGGACCCGGCCGAGGCCGGCGAGCCGTCGCTGCAGCGGGGTCGGGCCGGGCTTGGTGGCGGTGACCAGTGCGGTGATCCGGCCGAGGGAGCTGGCGGCGCCGGTCCGGACGACCAGGCCGGTGGCGCGCCCGGTCACGAGCACGGTTCCGGAGGCGGCGTCCTCGCCGGCCTCGCGGTGCACCGGCACGGACTCGCCGGTCAGGGCGGACTCGTCGAACGCGGCCTGCTGGGCCTCGATGAGCAGCAGGTCGGCGGGGACGACGTCGCCGGCTTCCAGGCGGACCAGGTCGTCGCGGACCAGGTCGGCGGCGGGGACGATCCGGTCGTGGCCGTCGCGTACGGCGCGGGCGGTGGGGGCGGCGAGCTGGTCGAGGGCGGCGATGGCGGCGTCGGCGCGGACCTCCTGGACGACGCCGATGATCGTGTTGACCGTGACGACGAGCAGGATGACGGCGGTGTCGGGGAGGTCGTCGAGCAGGGCGGTGATCACGGCGGCGGCGAGCAGGAGGGCGACCAAGGGGTCGGCGAGCTGCCGGGTGACGCGGCCGATCAGGCGGCGTGGGGGAGGGGGCGCGACCGCGTTGGGTCCGTCGGCGGCGAGGCGCGTTGCGGCCTCTGCGGTGGTGAGTCCCGGGGTACGGGCGATGGTGTCCACGATGCCTCTCCCGTCGAACGGTGGTAGCCGGAGATCCCGGACGGGTGAGGGGCCGTCCGGGACCTCCGGGTGTGGGCGCGATCTTGCACGTCGGCCCTGGGGGTGGATCACGGATGATGCATTGGCATTGATGCATCGTGAGTGATGCATCGTGAGTGATGCATCGTGAGTGATGCATCGTGGTTGATGCATCAGGAAAGATGCATCAGGAAAGATGCGCCTGGGAGTGCCGGTTCACGGGATCAGGACCAGGCGCGCTGGGACCCGGCTGGCCAGCACGTCCTCGATCGCCGCGTTGATCTCTGTGAGCGGCCGCGTCTCGTAGAACACCCGGGTTCGGCCCGCTGCGTGCAGGCGGAACACCTCGGCCAGGTCCGCGCGGGTGCCGACGATCGATCCGAGCACCGAGATGCCCTTGAGGACGGTTTGGAAGATCGGCAGGGCCATCGCGTTCTCCTTCGGCAGCGATACCAGCACCAGGCGGCCGCCCCGGCGCAGGGACGCGTGGGCCTGTTCCAGGACCTTCGGGCTGGCCGCGAGCACCACCGCCACGTCCGCGCCGCCGAGCGCAGTGATCGCCTCGACCGGGTCGGTGGTGGCCGCGTTCACCACGTGGGAGGCGCCCAGCTGCTTGGCCAGGGCCAGCTTCTCCTCGGTGACGTCGACCGCGATCGTCTCGCCGCCGAAGATCTGGGCGTACTGCTGGGCCAGGTGCCCGAGGCCGCCGATGCCGAAGATGGCCACCCGGTCGCCCGGGGTGACCCCGCCGACCTTGACCGCCTTGTACGTGGTGACCCCGGCGCAGGTCAGCGGCGCCGCCTCGACGGGGTCGATGCCCGCGGGCACGGCGACGGTGTAGTCGGCGTCGGCGATCAGGTACTCCGCGTGGCCGCCGTCGATGGCGTACCCGGTGTTGAGCTGGGACTCGCAGAGCGTCTCCCAGCCGGTCAGGCAGTACTCGCAGGTGCCGCAGGCGTACCCGAGCCACGGGATCGCCACCCGGTCGCCGACGGCGTGCAGCGTGACGCCCGGGCCGGTCTTCTCGACGATGCCGACGCCCTCGTGTCCGGGAATGAACGGCGGGGTCGGCTTGACCGGCCAGTCGCCGCGGGCGGCGTGGATGTCGGTGTGGCAGAGCCCGCTCGCCTCGACCCGGACCTGGATCTGGCCCGGACCGGGCTCCGGGAGCGCCACATCCTTGACCTCGAGTGGCTGGTCGAAGCTGGTGACCACGGCGGCGCGCATGACGTCCTCCTCAGATGTTTCCTGACACCTTCGAGATTCGTCTTCCGGTACGCCCGCGGGTAGGGCCGGACGTCCCAGTACGACGGGACCGGTGCCCTGACCACCCGGGCGGCGCGTGTACACGAGCGGCGTGGGAGGGGCGGTGGGTGCGCGCGATCAACCGTGGACAGGGCCTGTGGGTGTTCACGATCCGCGAGCGCGTGCTTGTGCAGCCGCTATAGGGGCGCCGGAAGGACTCGATCGCGGATCGGGAGCTCCTGCCGCCCCGGCCAGCCATGATCGTGAGCACCGACCGCCCGCACCGCTCGGCGCGCGACGCGAGGCCGGTGACGGGAGGCCGGTGACGGGAGGCCGGTGACGGGAGGGCGGTGACGGGAGGGCGGTGACGATCAGGAGAGGGCGGTGAGGAAGACCAGGACGCTGGCGGCGATCTCGATCAGGCCGACCCGCTTCGGGGTGAGGCCGCGGCCCGGCAGGGACCACGCGCGGGCCAGCAGGAACGCGAAGATCAGTGTTGCGAAGAGGCCCAGTACGCAGACGAGGGCGAGCGCGACCGCGTGCACGGCGATCGACGCGCGGTGGTAGCCCGGGCTCTCCCGCTCCCGGATCATCGTCTTGACGTAGAAGACGGCGCCGGTCAGGTAGAGGAAGACGACCAGGAACGGTGCGATCTCGTGGCCGACCGTCTGGCCGGCGATCGCGCCGACCACGAAGACCATCAGGCTGCTCTGCAGCACCGAGGAGAGGTCGTTGAGCAGGGCGCGTTCGCGGCGGCGGTACGCGTACCAGGCGTTCACGGCGAGCAGGACCGCGTAAACCGGGGCGAAGAGCAGCAGGCTGGGCTCGGCGAGCACGGTCGGCACCCCGAAGACCAGGGTGGCCAGGCCGTAGATCAGGAACTGCTGGCGGTACCGGGCCGGGCGCCGTGACTTGATCGCCTGGAAGACGAAGTACGAGAGCAGGTAGCCGCCGAGCCAGGCGCCGAGCAGCGGCAGGTCGGGCCAGCGGAAGCCGGCCGAGCAGACCCCGGCCAGGTACGGGAGCAGGAGCATCGCCCACGCGCCGTGCTGTGGCGGGACGAACTGCCGGATCGTGATCCGGCGAGCCGGGCGGGTGGTTGTGCTGGTCACCGGGCTGCTGCCTCCGGGCTTCTGGTCGACGGGGTTCTCTCCACTCACATCACGAGTCTCACCCACCCGGCGGATCACCCGGGGGTGCGGTCAGTCCGAGACGACCGGGACTTTAGTCCTCCCCAGGACGGGTCTCGCTGCCCCTGACCAGCGGCGGGGTCCGGGCGAGGCTGAAGGGGACCACAGAAAGAAGGCTCCCGTGTCGTCGAAACCCGCACCGCTTCTCGCCGCCCGCCGTTTCCTCACCCCGGAGCGGACCCTGCACCAGGTCGGTGGCGAGGGCTGGGAGTCGTTCTACCGGGACCGCTGGCAGTACGACCGGGTGGTCCGCTCCACCCACGGCGTGAACTGCACCGGCTCCTGCTCGTGGAACGTCTTCGTCCGGGACGGGCTGATCACCTGGGAGCACCAGGCCACCGACTACCCGACGACCGGGCCGGACGCGCCCGACTACGAGCCCCGGGGCTGCCCCCGCGGCGCCTCCTTCTCCTGGTACGAGTACTCGCCGTCGCGCGTACGCCACCCGTACGTGAGAGGGAACCTGGCCGAGATGTATCGCGAGGCGCGGCAGCGTCTGGGCGATCCGGTGGCCGCGTGGGCGGAGATCGTCGAGACGCCGCTGAAGGCGGCGGCCTACAAGGGTCAGCGCGGGCGCGGCGGTTTCGTGCGGGCGAGCTGGGACGAGGCGATCGAGATGATGGCCGCGGCGCACGTCTACACCACCAAGACGTACGGGCCGGACCGGGTGGTCGGGTTCTCGCCGATCCCGGCGATGTCGATGGCCTCGTTCGCGGCCGGCACCCGGTATCACGCGCTGCTCGGCGGCACCCTGCTCAGCTTCTACGACTGGTACGCCGACCTGCCGATCGCCTCGCCGCAGATCTGGGGCGACCAGACCGACGTGCCCGAGGCGGGGGACTGGTGGAACGCCACGTACCTGATGATGTGGGGTTCGAACATCCCGGTGACCCGGACGCCGGACGCGCACTTCCTGGCCGAGGCCCGCTACCGGGGTACGAAGGTGGTCGCGGTCAGTCCGGACTACGCGGACAACGTGAAGTTCGCCGACGACTGGCTGGCCCCGCACCCGGGCACGGACGGCGCCCTGGCGATGGCGATGGGCCACGTGATCCTCAAGGAGTTCTTCGTCGACCGTCAGGTGGACTACTTCACGGACTACGTACGAAAATTCACTGATCTGCCTTTTCTTGTCACTATAAAGGACGGAAAAGCGGACAGGTTCCTCACGGCGGCCGATCTCGGCGAGGCCGGTGGCGACCACAAGACCGTGCTGATCGATGAGCGTGACGGCTCGCTGGTCGTCCCGAACGGATCACTCGGCTTCCGCTACGACGACCGGCCCGGCCGCTGGAATCTGGATCTGGGTGACGTGGTCCCGGCGCTCGGCATCGAGGGCGACCTCTTCCAGGAGATCGATCTCGCCCGGTTCGACGTCGGCGAGACCGAGGGCGGGTCCCTTCAACGGCGTTCCGTTCCCGTACGCCACGTCGGCGAGCATGTCGTCACGACCGTCTTCGATCTCCTGCTCGCGCAGTACGGCGTTCGCCGCGGCGACCTGCCCGGCGCATGGCCCACCGGCTACGACGACGCGGAGAGCCCGAACACCCCCGCCTGGCAGGAGCGGATCACCGGTGTCCCGGCCCGGCTCGCCGTGAAGATCGGCCGGGAGTTCGCCCGCAACGCCGAGCGCAGCCGGGGCCGGTCGATGATCGTGCTCGGCGCCGGCGCGAACCAGTGGTTCCACTCGGACATGACGTACCGGGCGTTCATCTCGCTGGTCACGCTCACCGGCTGCCAGGGTGTCAACGGCGGCGGCTGGGCGCACTACGTCGGCCAGGAGAAGGCCCGCCCGATCACCGGTCAGCAGCACATGAGCTTCGCGTTCGACTGGCAGCGCCCGATGCGCCACCAGGCCGCCACCCCGTTCTGGTACCTGCACACCGACCAGTGGCGCTACGAGCGCGTCCCCGCCGACGAGCTGGCGTCGCCGCTGGGCACCGGGCGGTTCCAGGGGATGGCCTTCGCGGACACGGTCGCGGCGGCGCAGCGGATGGGCTGGAGTCCGGGCCACCCGTTCTTCAACCGCAACCCGCTCGACCTGACCGATGACGCCGCCGTGGCCGGCCTCTCGACCAGCGAATACATCATCGCGTCGCTGAAGGACGGCAGCCTCAAGCCGGTCGCCGAGGACCCCGACGACCCGAACAACTTCCCGCGCTGCCTCACGCTCTGGCGGGCCAACCTGCTCGGCTCCTCCGGCAAGGGCAACGAGTTCTTCATGCGGCACCTGCTCGGCGTCGACAGCCTGGCCAGCGCCGAACAGTGCCCGCCCGGGCAGCGCCCGCGCGACGTGGTCTGGCGCGAGGACGCCCCGGTCGGCAAGCTCGACCTGCTCACCGCGATCGACTTCCGGATGACCAACACCGGGCTGCACGCCGACCTGGTCCTGCCCGCTGCCACCTGGTACGAGAAGCACGACATCTCCACCACGGACATGCACCCGTTCGTGCACTCGTTCAGCCCGGCCGTGGAGCCGCCACCGGACGCGCACACCGACTACGACACGTTCCTGGCCCTGGCCGACAAGGTCAGCGAACTGGCCGTGATCCACCTGGGCACCCGGACCGACGTGCTGGCGGCGCCGCTGCAGCACGACACCCCGGACGAGCTGGCCATGCCGAGCGGCCGGGTCCGCGACTGGAGGGCCGGGGAGTGCGACCCGGTCCCGGGGAAGACCATGCCGAAACTGATCACGGTCGAGCGGGACTACACGCTGATCGGGCAGAAGATGCGCACCGTCGGACCGCTGCTCGACGAGCTGGGCACCACGACGAAGGCCATCACGATCGACGTACGGGAAGAGATCTCCTATCTGAAGCACCAGAACGGGGTGATCGACGGGCGCCCGTCACTGGCCACGGCCGACCGGATGTGTGAGGCCATCCTCGCGCTCTCCGGGACCACGAACGGAGCGCTGGCCCTCAAGGGCTTCGCCGAGTTGGAGAAGCGGACCGGCCGGCCTCTCACGGATTACATCGAGGGCCACGAGAAGGACCGGATCACCTACGCCGAGACGCAGGAGAAGCCGCAACCGGTCTTCACCAGCCCCGAATGGTCCGGCTCGGAGAAGGGTGGGCGCCGGTACTCGCCGTTCACGATCAACGTGGAGCGGTTGAAGCCGTGGCACACCGTCACCGGGCGGCAGCACTTCTTCGTCGAGCACGACTGGGTGGCCGAGCTCGGCGAGCAGCTCCCGGCGTTCCGGCCGCCGCTGAACATGGCCCGGCACTTCGGCAGGCCGGGCGAGGCGGTCGACGGGGGAGTGACCGTACGCTTCCTGACCCCGCACGCCAAGTGGTCGATCCACTCGATGTACCACGACAACGAGCTGATGCTGGCGCTCTCCCGGGGCGGCCCGGTGATCTGGATGTCCGTCCAGGACGCCGCCAAGATCGGCGTCCGCGACAACGACTGGATCGAGGCGCACAACCGTAACGGCGTCGTGGTGGCCCGCGCGGTGGTCTCGCACCGGATGCCCGAGGGCACGGTCTTCCAGTACCACTCGCCGGAGCGGACGGTGAACGTCCCCAAGGCCGAGAGGTCGAAGAAGCGCGGTGGCTACCACAACTCGATGACCCGGCTGCTGATCAAGCCGACGCATCTGGCCGGCGGGCACGCCCAGCTCACCTACGCCTTCAACTACTACGGCCCGATCGGCAGCCAGCGCGACGAGATCACCGTGATCCGCCGCCGGACCCAGGAGGTGGAGTACTGATGCGGATCCGCGCGCAGGTCGCCATGGTGATGAACCTCGACAAGTGCATCGGCTGCCACACCTGCTCGGTGACGTGCAAGCAGACCTGGACCAACCGGGAGGGCACCGAGTACGTCTGGTTCAACAACGTCGAGACGAAGCCCGGCATCGGGTACCCGAAGCACTACGAGGACCAGGAGCGCTGGAAGGGCGGCTGGAAGCTCGACTCCGCCGGCCGGCTCGTGCTGCGCAGCGGCGGGCGGCTCAAGCGGCTCTCCCGGATCTTCGCGAACCCGGACCTGCCGAGCATCGACGACTACTACGAGCCGGCCACGTTCGACAAGGACCAGCTGGTCAGTGCCCCGGGCGGGTTGACGGACACGCCGGTCAAGCGGCCGTACTCCCGGCTCACCGGCGAACCCATGAAGGTCGAGTGGGGCGCGAACTGGGAGGACTCGCTCGGCGGCTCCTCGATGGCCGAGGACCCGAATCTCGCGAGGATGACCGAGAAGGTGCGGTTCGACTTCGAGAAGACCTTCATGTTCCACCTGCCGCGGATCTGCGAGCACTGCCTCAACCCGGCGTGCGTCTCGGCCTGCCCCTCCGGCGCGATGTACAAGCGCGAGGAGGACGGCATCGTCCTGGTCGACCAGGACCGCTGCCGTGGCTGGCGGATGTGCGTGTCGGCGTGCCCGTACAAGAAGGTCTACGTCAACCACGCCACCGGCAAGGCCGAGAAGTGCACGTTCTGCTTCCCGCGCATCGAGGCGGGGCAGCCGACCGTCTGCTCGGAGACCTGCGTCGGCCGCCTCCGCTATCTCGGGCTTCTCTGGTACGACGAAGACGCCGTCCTCGCCGCGGCGTCGAGCGAGGACGAGCATGACCTGCTCGGCGCGCAGCGCTCGCTCTTCCTGGACCCGTTCGACCCCGCGGTGCAGCAGGCCGCCCGCGACGCCGGGCACCCCGACGAGTGGATCGAGGCGGCGCAGCGCTCCCCGGTCTGGCGGCTGATCAGCGAGTACAAGATCGCGCTGCCGCTGCACCCGGAGTACCGGACACTGCCGATGGTCTGGTACGTGCCGCCGCTCTCGCCGGTGCTCGACGCGACCGGGGCGGCCGGGCGCGACGACACCGACGCCGACGACGTCTTCCACACCATCCGCGACCTGCGGATCCCGGTCGAGTACCTGGCCGAGCTCTTCACCGCGGGCGACACCGGTGCGGCGGCCGGCGTGCTGATGAAGCTGGCCGCGATGCGCTCGTACATGCGGGCCCGCACGCTCGACGGCACCGTCGCGGCGGACCTGCTGGACGGCATCGGGATGACCGGCGAGCAGGTCGAGGCGATGTACCGGCTGCTCGCGATCGCCAAGTACGACGAGCGGTACGTGATCCCGCCGGCGCACTCCCGGGAGGCCGCGATGCTCGACGCGCAGGCCGCCGGGCACGACGGGTGCTCACTGGACTGCGAGGGCGGCCCGGGCATGGGCGGCGCCGACGGTTTCAACCTTCTCCAGATCCGGCAGAGGAGCCGGTCGTGAACCGCTCACAGGTCTTCCAGCTGGCGTCGCTGCTGCTCACCTACCCCGACGCGGAGCTGCTCGCGGCCGGTGCGGAGTTGCGCGCGGCCGCGGTCACCGCTGGCTCGCCTCCCCTCGGGGAGTTCCTGGACTGGTTCCTCGCGCAGAGCCCGATCGACGTGCAGCGCGAGTACGTGCGGACGTTCGACCTGCGGCGCAAGTCCGGGCTCTACCTGACGTACTACCTGCACGGGGACACCCGCAAGCGCGGGATGGCGCTGCTCGTGCTCAAGCAGCGGTACCGGGCACACGGGCTCCGGCTGGCCGACGGCGAGCTGCCCGACCTGCTCCCGGTGGTTCTCGAATTCGCGGCCACGGTCGGTCCCGGGGCGGGGGAGGCCCCGCTGCGGCAGCATCGGCACGGGATCGAACTGCTTCTCACGGCCCTGCGGGAGGCGGGGAGCGCGTACCTGAAAGTGCTCGAGGCGATCGTCGCCGTCCTGCCGCAACTGACCGATGAGGATCGCGTTTCCCTGGCGGCCCTGGCCGCCGACGGGCCGCCGGTGGAGACCGTGGGGCTCGACGCCATCGGCTGCGGACCGAATCTGGTGGAGGCATACCGATGAACACGCTGATCTGGGTGGTGCTGCCCTACGCCTGCCTCACGGTGTTCGTTGCCGGACACGTGTGGCGCTGGCGGCACGATCAATTCGGCTGGACCACGCACACCAGCCAGCTGCTGGAGAACCGCTGGCTGCGGCTCGGCTCGCCGCTGTTCCACCTCGGCGCGTTCGGGGTGATCGCCGGGCACGCGATGGGCCTGCTGATCCCCGCGTCGGTGACCTCTGCTCTCGGCATCCCCGAGCACGGCTATCACCTGGTGGCCGTCTGGGGCGGCGCGGTGACCGGATTCGTGCTTGTCGTCGGACTAGTGCTGCTGATCGCCCGGCGGCTCGTCAACGGCCGCATCCGGCGGGTCACCACCACGATGGACCGGGTCCTCTACGCGTTCCTCGCCGCCATGGTGGTGCTCGGGATGAGCGCCACGATCGGCAAGAACCTGCTGGGTAGCGGCTACGACTACCGGGAGACGATCGCGGTCTGGTTCCGCGGGATCTTCTGGTTCCAGCCGCACACCTCGCTGATGACCGGCGCGCCGCTCGTCTACCAGTTGCACGCGATCGGCGGCTTCCTGTTCCTGGCGCTCTGGCCGTTCACCCGGCTTGTCCACGTCTGGTCAGCGCCGCTCGCCTACCTCCGGCGCCCCTATGTGGTCTACCGGCGCCGCGGCACGCCCGCGCCGGTGCCCCCTCCCGCTCCCGCGGTCGTTCGTGACCGCGCCTTCCACCCCGTGGGGAAGTCATGAAAACCAAGCCGGGCGTGATGCTCGCCCTCGCCACCGTCGGTTTCGCGGTCAACTTCTGGGCCTGGGCGCTGCTCAGCCCCCTCGCCACCAGGTTCACCACGACGCTGGGCCTGACCTCGTTCCAGCAGTCGCTGCTGGTCGCGGTGCCGGTGGTGGTCGGCTCGCTCGGGCGGATCCCGATCGGCGCGCTGACCGACCGGTACGGCGGCCGGGTGATGTTCCCGCTCGTCTCGCTGGCCACCGTGGTGCCCGTGCTCTACCTGGGCCTTCTCGGACACGACTCGCTCGCCGCACTCCTGGTCGGCGGCTTCTTCCTCGGCATCGGCGGTACGGCCTTCGCGGTCGGCGTGCCCTTCGTCAGCGCCTGGTTCCCGCCGGAGCGGCGCGGCTTCGCGGTCGGTGTCTTCGGCGCCGGCATGGGCGGCACCGCGATCAGCGCCCTCACCACGGTGAAACTGGTCGCCGCGGGCAGCATGTCGACGCCGTTTCTGATCACCGCAGGTGTGCTGGTCGTCTACGCCGCCGTCGCGTATCTCGTCATGCGGGACGCACCAGGGCGCGCCGCCCGGACCACCTCGCTCGGCGCTGTCTTCCGGCTCAGGATCACCTGGCAGGCGTCGGCGCTCTACGCGGTCGCGTTCGGCGGGTACGTCGCGTTCTCGGTCTACCTGCCGTCGTACCTGAAGAACGCGTACGGGCTGACCCAGGCCGACGCCGCCAACCGGATGGCCGGGTTCGTGCTGCTCGCGGTCCTGATGCGCCCGGTCGGCGGCTGGATCTCCGACCGGATCGCGCCCAGCCGGGTGCTCGCGGCGGCGCTGGGCGTGGTCGTCGCCGGCGCGGTCGTGCTCTCCTTCACCCCCGGCCTCGCCCCGGTCGGCACGGCCGCCTTCCTGCTGATGGCCGCCGCGCTCGGCATCGGCAGCGGCGCCACCTTCGCCCTGGTCGCCCAGCAGGCCCCGGCCAGCCAGGTCGGCGCGGTCACCGGTGTGGTCGGCGCGGCCGGCGGGTTGGGCGGCTTCGTCCCGCCGCTGGTGATGGGCGCGCTCTACGGCAGCTACCACTCGTACGCGATCGGCCTGGTCCTGCTCGCCCTGGTCGCCGGCGCGGCGCTGCTGCTCGACATCCTCTCGGTCGGCCGTCCCCGGCAGGCGGTGCCCGCTCATGTGTGAGTACTGCGGCTGCCAGTCGATCACCGAGATCAAGCGCCTCACCGAGGAACACGACACGGTGGTCAACCTGATCAGCTTCGTCCAGACGGCCCACACGGCCGGCGACCGCGACCGGATGGCGGCGCTGGCCCGGCAGATCAGCAGGGTTCTCGGCCCGCACACCGCGGTCGAGGAGAACGGCCTCTTCCCCCTGATGAAGGCCGACTTCCCGGGCCAGATCGCGGCGCTGGAGGACGAGCACCGGCTGGTCGAGAAGGTGCTCGGTGAGGCGTCCGTGGGCACCCCGGCCGACCCCGATTGGCCGGACCGGCTGGTCGCCACGCTCGACCTGCTCCGCGACCACATTCTCAAGGAACAGGACGGCGTCTTCCCGGCCGCCCTGACGAGCCTGAGCGGCGACGACTGGGAGACGGTCGCCCTGGTCCGCTCGACCCTGGACGACCTCCGGGGCCGGGCAGCCGCCTGAGTCCGCTCACCGGGGGCGTGTTCGTCTTGGGTGACCTGCGGGACAGACCGGGGTAGACCGGTCCTGGGGCGTCCACTTCGCTGGCCGGGCTCCCCTCCCCGTCCCATCAGGATCCACGCCGGTTCGTGATCTTCAATCGTTTGGCGGGCGCGCCCCGGGCGGTCCGTGTCCACGATCATGCCCGGCCGGGGCGGCGGGAGTCCCCGATCGCTGATCGAGTCGTTCTGGCGCCCCTATGGCGGCTGCCCGAGTACAGGTCGCGGCTCGGGTGCGCCCACCGCCCCTGATCACCCTTGATCGCGTGCACCCACCGCCCCGCACGTGCCGCTCGAGCCGGTATGAAAGGCCGAGACCCTGGACGACTACTACGCCTGACGCGCGCGGGCCGTCCGTCGCCGGAGATCAGGTGGCGGCGTCGGCGAGCGTGTCCAGGTGGTTCTTGAGGGTGCCCCGCAGGGCCTCGCCGGTGGTCTCGGTGACGACCTCGACGTTGTCGGCGGTGGTGCCCGCGCCGACGGTGATGAAGCGGATCGCCGGGTATGTGGCGGCGATCTGGCCGACCGCGGCGGCCTGGGGCTCGCCGGTGGCGACGATTGCGCCGCAGCGGCCGATGGCCAGGGACGTGGCGTAGGTGACCGCGTTCCCGGCCGTCTGCGGGCCGTTGACCGGGAGGTATTGCACCCGGACCAGGCTGACCGCGGAGAGCTCCTGCATCGTGGCCCACACCGAGGTGGCCGGTTCGGCGGCGATGCCCTTCTCATCGGTCAGCAGACAGGCGGTGGCATCGAGGTACTCGCGCTGGCGAGGCGGCTCCGGCCACAGTGCCCAGGTGGTGAGGCCGATCAGGACCGCCACGGTCACGCCCGCGGCGATCCACCATGGTCGCCCCGACTGCCGCAACCGGGTGTGGTGCGGCTCCTTTGGTCTCGCCTTTTTCGACACGGGCGGACGGTATGCAGTTCCGTCGCGGCGGCGCAAGATCCCGGCGGCTGTATCGATGAACAGTGTCCGAACGGCTACCTGCTGTGACCTAGTCCACACGGTTGATTGATCCGAGATTTTCAGGAATTTCCCAGCCATGATCATCCGCGTTCGGAAGTCAAGATCTTGCATGCATGGATCTTGTGGCCCCATGCTCCTGGCGGCCGAGATCGTCCATGTGGGAAACGGGGCTCACTATGAAGCGGCGCATCGCCGGTGCCACAGCTCTTGCGGTGGCGCTGTCGCTGGGAATGCCACCGGAGGTCGTTCCGGAGCACGGCGGCTGGCCGATCTCCGGTCTGCTGTCGCTGTTCGAGCAGGCGCCGAGCTTCGCCGCGGTGACCGGGCTGCCGGTCAGGGATGCCGGCACCGGCGCGGACGAGACCGACCACTACGTCTCGGCCGACCAGACCCGGGCGAACGGCGGCGCGGGTGAGGCGCCCGATCCGGGTATGGGGCAGGACGATCCGGCGCTGCCCGACCACGCCACGCAGAAGGCGTCGGAGACGTCCGAGAAGCCTGCCGGCGAGCACAGTTTCGACGAGAAGACGAGCAAGCTGCTGCCGAAGCGGTCCTCGGGCAAGGTCTCCACGTACGAGAACGCGGACGGCTCGATCACCAAAGAGGTCCACAAGGCGCGGGTCAACTACCGGGTCGCCGACGGCAGCTACCAGCCGATCGAGACCGACCTCGTCGAGCGGGACGACCGGCTGGAGATGGGCGCCAACTCCATCGACGTGAGCCTGGCGCCGTCGACCGGATCCGCGGCGTCGAAGGCGGCCGCGGCGGCAGCGACGGCGGCCGGATCGACGGCGGCCGCGGGGCCGCTGGCGTCGGTGAGCACGGCCTCGGGCTACACGATGTCGTACCGACTGGCCGGTGCGGCGGATGTGGCCGCGGTGGTCGACGGGTCGACGGCGACCTACCCCGAGGTGCTGCCCGGTACCGACCTGGAGCTGCGGACGATCAACGACGGTCTCAAGGAGACCCTGATCCTGAAGTCGCCGGCGGCGGGCAACGAGTGGGTGTTCCCGCTCGAGCTCTCCGGCCTGACACCGACGCTGACCAGCGATGGATCGATCGACCTGACGGCGCCCGACGGCTCGGTCGCGATGGTGATCCCGGCGGGCTACATGGAGGACGCGAAGGTCGACCCGAAGTCGGGTGCGCCCGCCCAGTCCACGGCGGTCGAGTACGAGTTGGTCACGGTCGACGGCGGCCCCGCGTTGAAGGTGACCGCCGACGCGGCGTGGCTCAACGACCCGGCGCGGGAGTACCCGGTCCGGGTCGACCCGTCGACGTTGGACACCGTCGACACCGGTGACGTGTTCGCGGACAACAGCGACGACACGGTCAACCAGAACGGCGACAACCTGCCGGTGGGCACCTGGAACGGCGGCACCACGAAGTCGCGATCGTTTCTGCACTTCGACAAGTTCGATGACGACGACCTGACGGGTACGCAGATCAAGTCGGCGACCCTGTGGCTCTGGCACACGTGGTCGTATGACTGCAGCAGCCACGAGCCGTTCTACGTACGGCGGATCAACGAGCCCTGGACGGTCGCGGGCCTGGCGGACAACGGCAAGCTTGCCGAGGGGCCGGAGTACTCGGCGCCCATCGGGACGAAGACGATCACGAACAACAAGCCCGCGTGTGAGAACACCGCCGCGAATCGAGGCGAGGGCGAGTGGCGGACGGTGTCGATGGACACCACGACGTTCAACGGCTGGTCGAGCGGCGCGATCCCGAACTACGGCCTGGCGCTCACGGCGTCGGAGTCGGACTCGACGGCGTTCAAGCGGTTCACCTCGGCGAACTACGGCGATCTTGACCCATACCTGGAACTGACCTACGACAACAACGAGTACCCGCAGGTCAACGAGCAGTACCCGGCGTACGGGGCGACGGCGCCGACGCTGACGCCGGAACTGATCGCGGACGCGACCGACCCGGACGGCTGGCCGCATACGCTCACCTACGAGTTCTTCGTCTACAGCCAAGATGCCAAGACGCAGATCGCCACCTCGGGTGTGATCAAGAAGAAGTCGTGGAAGATCCCGGCGGGCGTGCTCTCCTGGGGCGAGAACTACTACTGGACCGTCAAGGTCTCGGACGGCCTGCTGAACAACGGCAAGTATCTGACGAAGCATCTGCTGGCGACCCCGGTCCCGCAGCCGTCGATCACCTCGACCCTGTCGCAGAACGGGGATCAGGGGTTCGATCCGGTAGCGGGCAACTACACCACCTCGGCGCGGGACGCCATGATCACCACGGTGGGTCCGGCGCTGGAGATCGCCCGGTCCTACAACAGCAACGATCCGCGAAGCTCCCAGGCGTTCGGCGCCGGATGGTCGAGCATCGCCGACACCAAGGCCGTGGCGCGGACCGCGAAGAAGTCGAACGGCGACGAGTTCGTCAACACCGTGGTGGTGACCTACCCGACCGGCCGTGAACAGGCATTCGGCCGCAACAACGACGGCACCTACGGCTCGCCGTCCGGGTACTCGTCGAACTTCTCCGCGATCTCGGGCGGCGGCTGGCGGCTGATCGAGAAGGACGGCACCACCTACGAGTTCGCCCAGAAAGTCGTTGAGGACAGCGAGTACGCCCTGTCCGCGATCAAGGACGTCGCCGGTCGAACCGAGACGTTCACCTACACCGGCGGCCGGCTCACCAGAATCACAGCGGCGTCCGGTCGTACCCTCACACTGACCTGGACCGGTACGACGCCGAACCATGTCGCCTCGGTCTCCACCGACCCGGCGACGCCGGGCGACGCGAGCACCGTCAACACCTGGACGTACACCTACGACGGCGACGCGCTGACGACGGTCTGCCCGCCGACCAGCACCACCGAGTGTCACAAGTACACCTACACAACCGGTCCGGTCTATCAGACCGCGGTCGCCAACGCCCGGCCCCAGTCGTACTGGCGGCTCAACGAGACCTCTTTCCTACCGATCACCGGGCTGCCGACGACGGCGAACAGTTCGGTTCTTGAGAATGCCGGTACCGACAACGGGAGCTACCGCTATGTGTCCCTCGGGCAGCCGGGTCCGGTCGCCGGCTCGTCATCGAAGGCGGCAGGATTCAATGGCACGTCGTCGCGTGTGCAACTGCCGGCCGACCTGAAACTGGATGCGGCGAACCAGGCGATCAGTCTGTGGTTCAACGCCACTGCCGGTGACGGCGGTGTGCTGTACGGCCAGTCATGGGAGTCGGCGGATTACTCGTCCTCGGAGACCACGACCGGCGCGTACAACCCAACGTTGTACATCGGCACTGACGGCAAGCTGAAGGGAACCTTCCCGAAAGCGCCCAAGCCCGGAACGGCAATCGGCAGCCTGGTCGCCTCCGGCCAGGGACAGTGCATCACCGTGCCGGGCAACGTGTCGACCACCGGTGTCCGGTTGGCCTTGGCCGACTGCACCGGCGCGGCCAACCAGCAGTGGACGTGGACGACCGACCGGGAGCTGCGGGTCACCACCGGTGGCGCGGTCCGGTGCATGGACGCGAAGGGTAACGATGCCGTCAACGGCGTGGACCTGATCTCGTACACCTGCAACGGCGGTGCCAACCAACAGTGGGACGTGCAGGCCGACGGGCAGATCGTCGGCGGCGGCTCCGGTCTCTGTGTCGACTCGGTCGGCACCGGCACACTCTTCGACACCGAGGCGGAACTGCAGATCTGGGCGTGCGGCAAGCAACGGCAGGCGGACCAGTCGTTCCTGCCCGAGGTACACGACCCGATGAGCTCCACGACCGTCGTCACCGACGGCGAATGGCACCACGTCGTGCTCTCCAGCAGCGGCAACACCCAGCAGATGTACCTGGACGGCAACACCAAGCCGGTCGCCTCCGAGACCGGTGTGACCGTGCAGGACATGAGCGCAGCGAGTTCGTTCCTGGGCCAGGGGTACCTGGGCGGTGACTGGCCGAACCAGCCGCACTCGGACGGCTTGAGCAACATCGGAACCCTGGACCACTACACCGGCTCGATTGCCGAGGTGGCGGTCTTCGACACCGCTGTCGGGCCGCAACTGGTCGCGGACCTGAAAGCGGCCGAGGCACCGGTCAGCCGGATGAAGGAGATCGTCCGCCCGTCGGGCGGCACCAGCGCAGCCATCACCTACAGCACTGTCACGGGTCGGGTGACGAAGGTGACCGATGGCAACGGCAGCGTGTGGGAACCGGTGTCGCCGACCGTGGTGGGCACGACGAAGGTGGCCGAGAGCGCGGTGCTCGGCGGAGCACCGACGAACTACTGGCGGATGGCGGAGACTGGCGCCTCCGATGCGGTGAACCAGGTCAACGGGGGTACCGCCACCTACAACCTCGTCGGTATCGGCGAGGTGACCGGGCCGTTCGGCGGGGACACCACAGCGGGGAGCTTCGGTCACGGCAGCTACCTGGATCTTCCTTCCGGGGTGCTGCCGACCGGCACCGGTTCGGTGTCGATGTGGTTCAACGTGGACCCCGACATGCCCAGTGGCGGTGTCCTGCTCGGCGAGGCGCCGGATGCCGCCGCCTCGGCGATTCGGCCGATCATGCCGACCCTGTGGGTCGGCGACAGCGGCTACCTGCACGGAGCGACCTCATCGTTCACGCCGACCGGCCCGATCAACTCCTCACTCGGCGCGAAGTGCCTCGACGTCCAGGGCGGGGACACCGCCAACGGCACGCCGATCCAGCTCTACACCTGTAACGGCTCGGTGGCGCAGACCTGGACGCTGGCGCTGGGCACCAGCGGCACCACCGGCACGGTCCACGCGGTCGGCAAGTGCCTGGACGTCAAGGGCGGCGGCACGACGTCCGGTACCGCGGTCCAGCTCTACACCTGTAACGGCAGCGACGCGCAGATCTGGCAGCCGTACAGCTATGACTCCCTGCGTAATCCGAACTCGGGCATGTGTCTGACCGTGCCCTCGGACAAGAGAACAAGTACGGCGGCTCCCCAAAGCGGCCTGAACGCGACCTCGGTGACCAGCGACGACATCGAGGAGGGCACCGACCTCGTCATCGAAACGTGTACCGACAAGGACCCGGCCAGCGGCTGGCAGTTCGGTCTGATGAGCAGCAAGGCGGTGAACGACGGCGCCTGGCACCATGTCGCGCTGACCACCAGCGGGACCACACAGACGCTGTATCTGGACGGTCAGAAGGTCCAGAGTTCCACCGGTACGGCGTTCCTCCCGTTCACCACCGACTACTACGTCGGCGCCGGTAACTCGACGACGACGTGGGTGGACCTCGAGGGCCCGGACGACGTGTGGTATTTCAACGGCGACCTGGCCGAGACGGCCTTCTACGGCTCGGCGCTGGAACCGGCGCAGGTGTCATACCAGTACAAGGCGCGGGATGCGGTCAAGGCGGCGGCATCGGGCGAGATCAAGTACGCGGTCAACGGGCCGGCCGGCACGCAGACCGCGACGATCAACGACCTGATGTACAGCCGGAAGGTCGCCGAGGTCGACGCCCTTGGCAACACCACCCGGTACGGCTACAGCGGCAAGGGCCATCTGCGGACGGTCACCGATCCGCTGGGCAATATGACGATCAACGAGCATGACGTACGCGGCAACGTGGTAGCCGCGACGACGTGCCAGGACCGGTCCGAGAACAAGTGCTCGACCACGTTCTCCAGCTACTACCCCGACGCCACCACGGAGAAGCCCGCGTTCAGCGTGCTCAACGACCGTCTCCTCGAACAGCGCGGTCCGGGCTCGTCGTCGGCGACCGACGACACCTACCTGACGACGTACACGTATGACGCGCTCGGCAACCGGACCAGCGAGACCGATCCGCTGGGCCGTAAGACGACGATCTCCTACACCGACGGCACCACGACCGGTGGCTACCTGGGTGGGACGGCTCCGGCGGGCCTGCCCTGGCGGCTGGTCAAGCCCGGTGGCGGGATGCAGACCATCCTGTACTACGCCAGTGGTGACATCGCGCAGACCACCGACCCCGCAGGCATGGTCACCCGGTACGAGTACGACGGGCTCGGGCGTACGGTCAAGGAGATCGACGTCGTCGCCGGCGCCGACGGGGCGACCACCGGCTACCAGCACGACCGCCTCGACCGGGTGGTGAGGGTGACCGACCCGGCGACGACCAACGCCGTCTCGGGCGCGAAGCACACACCGGTGACGACGCTGACCTACAACGCCGACGGGCTGCAGACCGCTGAGACGGTGTCGGACGCGACCGGTGAGGACGCCTCGCGGACGGTGTCCTACGAGTACGACGACCGCGGCCGGCGGACCGCCGAGATCGACGAACTCGGCAACCGGGTCACCCTCGGCTACGACGCGTTCGGCCGGGTCAGTCGGCAGGAACACGCCGACGGCAGCGTGGTGGAGACCGTGTACGACGCGGTCGGCAACGAGCTGAAGACCGTGGTGAAGGACTGGACCGGCGACCCGAACGACCCGTCGGAGGCGCAGGACCTGATCGTACGGTCGCTGGCCTACGACGCGGCGGGACGACTCGCGACGGAGACCGACGCGGAGAACGTGGTCACCGAGTACACGTACACCGACAACAACCTGCTCGTGTCGGTCACCCGCCGGGATCCCGACACCGGTGAGTCCTTCGTGATGGAGATGAACACCTACGACGCGGCGGGCAACGTCACCACCGAGGTGACCAACAACGGCAGGAGCAAGACCACCCGAACGTACGACAAGGTCGGGCGTAACCTCACCGCGAAGCTGGACCTGGACGAGCTCTCCGGTGAATCGGCCGGGGCCCGGGACCGTACCACCGCCTACGGATACTCACTCGAGGACGACGTCGTCTCGACGATCCTCTACGAGGGCGGCACTGCGATCGCCTCGTCGGAGACCGCATACGATCGGCTCGGCCGAGTGCAGCAGCAGACGAGCTACCTGACCACCGGCCTGACGCCGACGCTGCGGTGGAAGCTCGACGAGACCACCGGCACGACCTCGGCCGACGCGGTCGGCAACAACCCGGGTACGACGTCCGGGGCGGTGACCCGGTCCACCGAGCGCAGCGGTGCGGCGGTGTTCAGCGGCGCGGCGGGCTGGATCTCCGCCCCGCAGGCACCGGTCGACACCCTGCGGCCCTACACCGTCAGCACCTGGGTGAACCTGGCGGCCGAGGACGCCGACCGGACCGTGCTGGCGCTCCCCGGCGACCTCGGCGGCCCGGCCCTGCAGGTGCTCTACAACAAGAAGGCCGACACCTACCAGGTCGCGACCACCGTCCGGAAGTCCAACGGTGACACCGAGACGCTGACCGGCACGACCTCGGGAACCGTGGCATCCGGGACGTGGACCCACCTCGCGGTGGTCGTCGATCCGGCGTCGACGACCCGTACCGCGACGATCTACCTGGGTGGGACCGCGGCCGGCTCGCTCTCGACGGCCAAGGACCTCAACAACCGGGCGACCGGGCTGCTGATCGGCGCGGCGAGCACCGACATCCCGGGCGACGGCTACTTCAGCGGGTCGGTCGACGACGTCCAGACGTACCAGAAGGCACTCACCGCTGCGGAGATCGCGGCTCTGGTGGCGGGCACCGCGCCGACGACCGCCAACAAGGTCAGCCGGATCTCGAACACGCTGACCGCGGACGGGTCGGCGACCGCGACGACCGACCCGCGGGGCAACATCACCTACTTCGGGCTCGACGCGGTCGGCCGGACGGTACAGACCACCACTCCGGCGGTCAGCGCGGTGGTCGGTCAGGGCACCGAGGTCACCTCCGTGTCGAACTCCCTGATCGGGTACAACACGTTCGGCGAGATCACCGAGGAACAGGACCCGCACGGCAACATCACGGTGGCCCGATACGACGGCGACGGCAACCTCGTGGAGAACACGTCGCCGGCGCTCACGGTGGGTGGCGTGAAGACGGGTGTCATCGCGACGACCAGGGCGGAGTACGACGAGGTCGGGCAGATCGCGAAGACCATCGACCCGCTCGACAACGAGACCGTCTACGAGTACGACCAGCTGGGCCGGACGTCGAAGATCACCGCGCCGGACACGGGCGTGACGAAGTACGGCTACGACCTGCTGGGCAACGTGATCTCGCATACCGACCCGAACGGGGCACGGGTCGTCTCGGAGTACGACTACCTGGGCCGGACGCTGACGTCGGGGCAGGTGGTGCGGGGCACGACGGTCTCGCCGACCAACAAGGACGTCTACACCTACGGCGACAGCCCGTGGCCGACCAAGGTCACCTCGGCCGCGGGTGTGGTGACCAGCGCGACGTACAACAACGCCGGTGAGCCGGTCACGACGACCGACGGCGCGGGCAACGTCACGACCACGAACTTCGACGGGGCCGGCCGGGCGATCAAGGTCATCAACCCGGACAACTCCTACTCGACCGTCGCGTACGACCTGGGTGGGCGGCTGCTCGCGGCCGCCGACTACTCGGCGGCCGGGGTCCGGCAGCGCCGCACGTCGCAGGATTACGACGTCGCGGGTAACCAGACCACGTCCACCGACGCGCGGGGGACGATCAAGACCTTCGTCTACAACGCGGTCAATCAACTGACCCTGCAGATCGAACCGATCAGCTCCTCCGACACGATCGTCACGCGTTACCGGTACGACCTGGCCGGTCGGCAGACCCGGTTCACCGACGGCCGCGAGAACAACTTCATCACCACGTACAACTCGTGGGGCCTGCCCGAGTCTCAGGTCGAACCCGCCACCACGGCGACGCCGAGCGCAGCGGACCGGACCTTCACGGTCTCCTACGACGTGGCCGGCCGGGCGACGAAGGTGTCCTCGCCGGGTGGGGTGACGACCACCTCGGAGTACGACGTGATGGGCCGGCTCACCAAGAGCTCCGGCACCGGCGCGCAGGCCACCACCGCGGACAAGAAGTACGGCTACGACCTCGTCGGCCGGATGACCTCGTTCACCGGTTCGGCCGGGAGCAGCACCGTCTCCTACGACGACCGCGGCCTGGTCACCTCGATCACCGGTGTGTCGGGGAGCTCGTCGTACGGCTACAACGCCGACGGGGCGCTGACCTCGCGTGTCGACGGGGCGGGTACGACGACCTACACGTACGAGAAGGGCCTGCTGAAGAAGGCGGAGAACACCACCGCCGGGGTCTCGATCGCCTACAGCAAGTACAACACCCTCAACCAGGTCGAGCAGATCAACTACGGCGGCAACGTCCGGAACCTGGGCTATAACGATCTGCACCAGCTGACCTCGGACGAGTTGAAGACCTCGGCGGGCGCGACCGTCGGCAAGATCGCCTACGAGTGGAACGTCAACGACAGCGTCACGAAGAAGACCACCACCGGCTTCAACGGGGCATCGGCGAACACGTACACCTACGACCTGGCCGACCGTCTGATCGGCTGGGACAACGGCACCACCTCGACGGTGTACGCCTACGACAAGTCCGGCAACCGGCTCCAGGCCGGCGCGAAGACCTTCACCTACGACCAGCGCAACCAGCTGACCGCGGAGACCTCTACCGGTACGACCTACACGTACACGCCGCGGGGAACGCTCAAGACGACGGTCACCAACGGCCAGACCGTCGCCACGACCACCGACGCGTTCAACCAGGTCGTGACCCAGGGCACCAAGACCGGTGGTATCTCGACATACACCTACGACGGTCTCGGCCGGGTCGTGCAGGCCGGTGTGACGTACACCGGCCTCGGCAACGACGTCGCTGCCGACGGCACCAGCGCGTACGTCCGTGACGTCGCCGGCGATCTGGTCGGGGTCTCGTCCTCGGCCGGCAAGCGCTATGCCTGGACAGACAGTCACACCGATGTGGTTGGCGAGTTCACCGCCACCGGCACCGCACTGACCGGATCGGTCTCCTACGACCCGTGGGGCACGATCCTGGCCAGCGGCGGGATGACCGGCAAACTCGGTTACCAGCAGGAGTGGACCGACCAGGGCACCGGCAAGGTCAACATGGCGAGCCGCTGGTACGACCCGGAGACCGGCGCGTTCGACACCCGTGACACCGCGAACAACAGCGCCAACCCGATGTCCGGTGCCGCGAACAGGTTCGCGTACGCCGAGGGCGACCCGATGTCGAACACCGACACCACCGGCAACGGTGTCGACGGCGGCTGCGGCGAGTACGACTACGCCTGTGCCCTGAAGAAGTACCAGGAACAGCTCGCCGAATACACCTCGGCGATGGAACAGCGCGACCGCGACATGAAGGCGGCCGGTTCCGAGATCGCCCGCCAGGAGGCCGAGTACCAGCGCGGCGAACGGGAGAGCAACACGTCGCTGCTGGACATCCTGCTCCAGGTCGGTGTCGGCATGCTCCTAGACATGATCGGCTACTACGCCGTGGTCGGTTGCATCAGCGGCAGCATCATGGACTGCGTCGACCTGGCCAGCAACTTCATCGGCCCGGTCAAGGCCGCGAGGATGGGCCGAACCATCTGGCGCGCTGCGGACAAGGCTTTCGCCGGCTACCGATTGTGGAAGCGGATCGTCGAGGGTGCCCGCACGATCATGCGTCGCGCCCAGGACCTGATCAATGTGGCCCGGAAGCACCTCGACGACCTGATGAAGAAGGTCCCGAAGAAGCCGAAGCCCCCGAAGAAGAAGCGCAAACCGCCGGCGAAGAAGAAGCCGCGCCCGAAGCGCCACTACCAGTCCAAGCCGAAGGCCTCCAAGCAGGCCCAGAAGCCCAATCCGCAGACGTCCCCGAAGCGCAAGGAGGCGCCTACCACCAAGGCGAAGCCCAAGGCGAACAAGGCTTCGAACGACCGTCCGGAGCGGCGTAGGTCGGAGAACAACGACACCGCCGAGGCTGGCAGGCCCGATGCCAACAGGCCGGAGGCGGAGACTCCCGCGAGCTGTCCCATCCCGCACAGCTTCGACCCGTCGACGTTCGTGTTGATGGCCGACGGCACCACGCGACCCATCTCCGAGGTCAACGTCGGTGACAGGGTCCTGGCCAAGGACCCGGCCACCGGAGAGAGCGGAGCGCGGGAGGTCACCTTCCTGCACTCCAACCACGACGTCGACCTCACCGAGGTCACGGTCTCGGACAAGCCGGCCGACACCGCCACGGAGGACAAGGCGGTGAACGAGGGCAAGGGCGACCGCAGTACCCGCGGCCCGACCGAGTCGACGCTCTCCACCACGGCGCACCATCCGTTCTGGGACGCCACCACCGGCGCCTGGATCGACGCGGCCGACCTGGTCGCGGGCGAATCCACGCTGGTCGCCCCGGACGGCACCACCCAGTACGTCACCGAGGTCCAGAACCACACCGGCGCCAAGGTGATGCGCGACCTCACCGTCGCCGACATCCACACGTACTATGTGTTGGCTGGCACCACACCAGTCCTCGTCCACAACTGCGATACGCCAGCTCCTGCAATGGCTGATCGTGCAATCGGTCCAGCGGATGCGAACGGAGTCGGCCCAAGTCAGTCTCTGTATCATTACACGACTGAGGACGGCATGAACGGCATCGTTGGGAGTGGCAGTATGCGTCCTTCGCTCAAAGCCAACAACCCGAAGGATGCGCGGTACGGCGATGGGCAGTACCTAACCACGATCGGGCCGGGAACCAAAACTGGCGGGCAATTGTCGGCAGCGTTCATTCGGGTTCCTTGGGGTGCCCGTAAATTTACCCATTACGTCGAAATCGATGCGACTGGCCTTAATATTCAATATGGCCGCAACGGGGTCTTGGTGCATCCGAGCGGCAGTGACCTCGATCTAGCCGGACGCATCGTGAGCTGGGGAAAGAACTGATGTGGTATCTGCGAGTTCTGTGGCATCATGACCAGCCTGGCGACCCTGTGGAGTACTTCTCTGAAGTTGGTGATGACGGATGGGAGGTGCGTCGCGTCCAGCGCTACCGTGACGGCCGGCTTGAATGGGCCGACGGGACGCGGGAGACGAATTCGGTCGGATTGAGTGAGGCGCCCATCGATTTTGATGAGATCGCCTTGCAGGCCGAATTCGGAGCTTTCGTGATCTCTGAGGCAGAGTTCGAGCAGGAGTGGAGTAAAGCGTCTGGCGGCAATTAGGGGCGCTCCGTAGATCGGCAGTGGAGCGGGTTGGAGCCGCGTTCATCAGCGAATATCCGCTCCGCGCATTGCCGGAAGGTGCACGGCTTCTAGCGCCCTTTTCGGCGGTCGGCAAGCGGTTTGAGCGGTCAGCCTGACGTTCGCTCGGATGCCTCGGTGGGCGGGGTAATGCGCCTGGGTTGCTGTCACCGTTGATGTCAAGTGATCAAGTAGATCGCACGCCTTCAATATTTGCCTGAGCGTTTGCGCGTGGTGGTACGAACTACTTGCAGGCGCCCTGCTTCACTGGGCGTGCGCGCGGGGCCGTAGGCCTTGAGCGCGTGCGCGCGGCCCGGCGGATGCCGGGCCGCTTCTTGATCCTGTATAGCTTTTCTTAGCCAATCGACCGCTGCGGGCTGCGCTGGCGCTGGGGCTGCTGCGGCTACTTGGTCGGCTTGCGGGCGCGGCGCGGCTTCGTCGGCTCGGGTGCTGCGGCCTCGGATGCCGCTGGCGTGCCGGCGTTGGCTTCGTACTTGGCGATGTCGTCGGCGAGGTCCTGGTTCGCGGCCTTGAGGTCCGCGAGCTCTTGGGTGGCGACGTTCATGCCGTGGACGTCTTTGGCCATCATGGCGTCGACGATGCGGCCGGCGATCTCGTTCTGTTTCAGCAGGAACTGGGCGACGCGCCGGTTGAGGTCGGGGTCGTCGGCCATGGTGTCGCCGCGTGCCGGGTTGGGCTGACCTTCGGTGCCTGCGCGTTCGCGGGCGAGTGGGTGGACGAAGGTGCCTTTGCCGACGACGGCGTAGGTGAGTCCGAGGTGTTGTAGCTCGCGCAGCGCGCGTTGGGCGGTCATTGACGCGACCCCGTAGCTTTCGGCCATCTTCCGCGCGGTGGGTAGTGCGTCTCCGCCGTGCAGGGTGCCGGTGCGGATCTGGTCGATGATGTCGTCGACGACTCGTTGGAACAGGGCGCGTTTGTCGTCGGCGGGGTGCGTCATGGGCTGATCGTAACCATCTTGTCCTGGTTGAGCTACACGTGCTTCCCAAGATTCTTCATTTAAACTCTTGACTCGATCACGATTGTCACGTGAAGCTTAGGCAACTTAGGAACCATGCTGTTGGGGTGTGGTCCGCCGAGTCAAGGAGTTTCGACCATGTTGGTGCTGCCGATCGATGGCAGGCGGGCGTTGCTGGTGTTGGCGACGCCCGTACCGCAGTACAAGGACAGGTCCGCCGGGATTGTGGCGACGGATCGGGTCACTGGTGCCCCGTTGGTGGAGGTTCCGGTGGCGCTCACCGTGGATGGTGGGCAACCGCAGGTGTTGCGGATCTCGTTGCCCGAGCCGGGTGTGCCCAAGGGCTTGGTGGTGGGGCAGATGGTCCGCGCGTCGGAGTTGGTGTTCGTATCGGGGGAGAAGAACGGCCGGACGTGGCAGATCTTCCGGGCCGCGTCGTTGACGGCGGTGAAGCCCGGATGACCGCTGTCCCCGATCCCCGCCTGACCATGCTGGTCCCGGCTACCGTCCTGGCCCTCGCCGCCGTGGTGGGGCTGGTCTGGCTTGCCGGGCACCTGGTGCACTACGCGCGTACGCCTCGTCCGTTGCGGCCGGTGCTGCGCCGGGCCTGGCGGATCAAGTACACGTGGAAGCGCACCGCTCGCCGGGTCGGTCTCGTACAGACCGAACGGACGCGCCCGCCGTGGTGGTCGAACCGCCCGGCCACAGAAGTCATCGTCCGGGAACTGGTGCCGGCGGTCCGGGTCGCGGTCGAGCCGTGGGGCGTGCGCGTGGACGCGTCCACCGTCGGTCAACTCGGCGTCGAAGAGTTCCAGAACGCCGCGACCCATCTCGCCGATGTGTGGCGGGTGGGTCAGGTGCGGGTCGAGCAGGCCCGGCCGGGCTTGGTCCGGTTGCGTGTCCTGATCACCGACCCGCTCACCAGCCACGCCCGGTGGACCGAGGACGCCACGGGATCGGCCGGTCCCGCGTTGTGGTTGGCCGGTGTCGATGCTGACGGGCAGCCGGTCACCATTCGCAGCTCCGGGGTGTCCGGAGTCGTAGTCGCGGGCCTGGCCGGTTACGGCAAGACCAGCTTCCTGAACGCCCGTTTCTGCCAGCTCGCCCCGTCTTCGGCGGTGCAGTTCGTCCTCATCGACGGCAAGGGCGGCCCGGACTACGACGACCTGTTCACCCGCGCCTGGCTGTTGGCCAAGGACGACCCGCAACGCGTCCGAGACCACCTCGTCCGAGTGCGGGATCTGATGGTGGCCCGGCAGCGCTCGATCCGGGCGGTGCTCGGGGTGAAGAACATGTGGCACCTCGGCCCGTCCGAGACGTGGCCGCTCGTGGTCGTGGTTGTCGATGAGGCGCACACGTTCCTGAACGAGACCAAGGGCACCGACGCCGACTCCAAGCGCCTCGACGCTCTCGCCCGGGAGACGGCCCGGCTGGTGGAGGAGCTGATCCGTAAGGGCCGCAACGTCGGTATCCAGGTCATCCTGGCGACGCAGAAGGCGACCGGTGACGCGATTCCCACGAAGATCCGGGACAACTGCCAGGTCGCGATCAGCTTCGCCCAACGCACCTCGGAAGCGGCCACGGCGGTACTCGGCTCCGACATCACCGGCTTCCCGGACGAGCATCCCCGCCGGTTGCAGGACCCGGCGTACGTCGGGGTGGCGTCGATGGTCGCCGAAGGCCGGCCCGGGTTCACCCTCGTCCGAACCCCGTACGTGCCGGACGCCGTGGCCGACCGGATTGCCGGGCAGACGACACATCTGGTGCGTGACCCGCTCACGCTGCTGTCGGCCGGGACGGAGGTGATGACGCATGGGAGGAGCTGACCAGTATCGACGGCGGCAGCGGCCCATTCCGCCAAGAACAACACCGCTGCCACCGCCACCTACCAGCCCCGACCCCCAACAAGGGGCAGGAACCACCCCGATCCTCGCACCCATCCCCGCCGCCGTCGACCTGGACGCGTTGACCCGTCTCGCTGAGGCCGAACAGGCACAACAGCGTGCGGGCGACTGCGCTCGGCCAGTGCTCCTGTCCGGCCGGCGCTTGCTCGTGGACACCTCCACTGGCCGGATCGTCGACCGACTCGACACCGCCGATACCGGTCACTCGATCGGCGTGCGGTGCCGTAACCGGCGCCGTGCGGTGTGCCCGGCGTGTTCGGCGCTGTATCGGCTGGACGCGTTCCACGTGTTCGCCGCCGGCCTACGCGGAGGCAAGGACACTCCGGCCCTGGTCGCCGATCATCCCCGGTTGTTCGTGACGCTGACCGCGCCGTCGTTTGGGCGTGTGCACTGCGGCCCCGGGCGTGATGGCTCGCCACGCCGGTGTCATCAGCGAGGTAGTTGCGGGCGCTGGCACACCGTCGGCGATCCGGCGATCGGTACCGCGATCGATCCGGGCAGCTACGACTACCCGGGACAGGTGTTGTTCAACGCCCACGCCGGAGCGTTGTGGGCGCGGTTCACCATCGACGTCCGCCGCCACCTCGCCGCTGCCGCGGGCCTGACCCGTACCGCGGCATCCGGGCAGGTGCGGGTGGTCTTCGCGAAGGTCGCCGAGTTCCAGAACCGGGGCGTGGTGCACCTGCACGCCATCGTCCGTCTCGACGGCCCGGCCGGGCCGGGCTCGGCACCACCCGCGTGGGCCACGCTGCGACGGCTGACGACCGCGATCCGCGCCGCCGCCACCGGAGTGGGGATCACGGTGTCTGGTTCCCGGATCACCTCGGCGCGGGTGCTGCGCTGGGGACGCCAGCTCGACATCCGGCGTATCGGCGGCAACGGCATGTCCGACGTGGCGGTGGCCGGGTATGTCGCCAAGTACGCGACCAAGTCCACCGAAGCCGCCGGGATCGACATCCCGCCACTTTTCTGCCGCACCTGCACCGGTCACGGCGTCACGACACCCACCGGCGGGCGGCTCTGCCGGTCCTGCAACGGAACCGGCCGGCGACCCGGCGTCACGCTCGATCATCTGACCGCCCACGTCCGCACGCTGGTCGACACGTGCTGGCGGCTCGGCGGCCACCCGGAGTATGCCGGGCTGCGGCGGTGGGCGCACCAGCTCGGCTTCCATGGCCACTTCGCCTCGAAGTCACGCGGCTACTCCACCACCTTCGCCGCGCTACGCGCCGAACGCCGCGCCTGGAGCACTCTCGGCCAGGTCGAACGCCTCGGCCTGCCCGCCGGTACGCCGCTGCTGGTGGTGGCCGACTGGCGTTACACCGGCCACCCCGACCCCGGACACCAGAGGCGGTCGGCATGAGCGTCGATCTGCTGACCGTCGATGACGTGATGGCCCGGCTCCAGATCGGCCGGCACACCGTCTACCACCTGATCCGCACCCGCCGGCTGCACTCCGTACGCATCGGCCGCTGCCGGCGCATCCCCGCCACCGCGTTCACCGCATACCTCGACACGCTGACCAAGGAGGCCGGCGATGGCCGGTAGAAGAAAAGCCAACGGCGAAGGCACCATCTTCCAACGCGCCGACGGCCGCTGGTGCGGCTCCGGCTACGTCCTGGCCGCCGATGGCACCCGCAAACGCATCTACGTCTACGGCATCACCCGTCGCGAAGCGGCCGACAAACTCGCCACGAAACTGGCCGACTCCAACCGGGGCTTGGTCGTGGCCGCCGATGCGAACCTGACCGTCGGCGACTACCTGACCGCCTGGCTCACCGGCGTCGCCCGGCACCGCCTGCGGGCCACCACGTACGACACGTACGAGTCGCTGGTGCGCCGCTTCCTCATCCCCGGCCTCGGCCACCGCAAGCTCGCCACCCTCACCGTCCGCGACGTTCGCACCTTCCTCGACCGGATCGCGACCGTATGCCAATGCTGCACCTGGGGCTGGGACACGAAACGGGACCCGAACCACCGGCGGGCGGATCGGCGCCCGCACTGCTGCGCGGTCGGCGCGTGCTGCGGAAAGTACATCCGCCCGGCCACCGTGCGCTACATCCGAGCTGTGCTTTCGGTTGCTCTCGCCGACGGCGTCCGCGAAGACATCCTCGGCCGCAACGTCGCCTCCGCAGTGCGGCTACCGACTCCACGCACCGATTTCCAACCCTTCACCGCAGGGGAGGCACGCCGTTACCTGCTCGCTGCCGCCTACCACCGCCATGGTCCGCTGTTTGAACTCGCCTTGCGCACCGGGCTGCGTCGCGGCGAACTGCTCGGGCTGAGCTGGGACGACATCGACCTGAACGCCGGGCACCTGCACGTCCGGCGCACCCTGGCCCGGACCCGAGGTGGCCCCACCTTCCAACCCGTCAAGACCCACCGCTCCGCCCGGCGCATCGCGCTCCCGCACAGTTGCGTCGTCGCCCTTCAGCGCTACCACACGCGGCAGAACCTCGACCGCCGCGAAGCCGGCGACCGCTGGACCGAAACCGGGCTCGTGTTCGCCAACCGCACCGGCGGACCCCTCGAACCCGCCGCCCTGCAACGCCACCACGCCGACATCTGCGACCTCGCCGATGTCCGCTACATCCGGTTTCACGACCTGAGGCACACCTGCGCCACGCTGCTGCTGGAACAGGGCGTGGACCTGGTCACGATCAAGGATTTGCTCGGTCATGCGCAGATCCACACCACCGCCGACGTGTACTCCCACGTCCGGCTCCGCATCCAACGCGCCGCCATCGAGTCCATGGGCGACGCCCTCGACGACGACTCAGATCCCGACGCCGATGACAGCGACGATCCTACCCGGGGCTGACCCTGTGGCCTCCGCCCGGCTCTCTCCGGCCGGGCGGAGATCAGCCTTCATCGGTTGTCGTCGTGGGCATCTCGTACGGCCAGGTGAGGAACCGCCGGTAGAGCACCCCGGCCGGCATCGTCGCGAGGTCGGCGCATGCCTGCACGAAGCACGCCGACAGGAACACCGACAGCGACACCCGCGCGTCGGTGTATTCAGCCATGAGCTGCCGCTGACGGCTCGGGCACGGCCACGGTCGCCCGCACGCCGCGCACGTCCATACCGGACGGATCGGCACATGCATCGACACGATGGCGGCCTTTCCTCGGCTGGTGGGCTACGGTGGGGAAGACCGGTATGTACCGAAGCTGCCAAGAACCCGGATCGACGACGGGATCTGAACCACCGCGACCGGCCTTCCCCGGATCGGCACCAACAGGTCCGGCATTTGCGAGCGCGTTCCGGCTGGGCCTGACACCAAGCATCGGCGTTCAAGGGATGAGCATGGAAGACGATGACCGTCTGCCACCGTCTCCACTCAGCGGAGACCTCGGCAACCAGCTCCGCGCCGCCCGCGAAGCGGCCGGGCACAGCCTCGCGACGATGGCCGCGCTGACCCACTTCAGCAAGCCGTACCTCGGCCACGTCGAAACCGGCCACCGCCACCCCACCCCCGACATCATCGACCGCTACGAACAGGTCCTCGGCGTCCCGATCGGCATTCCCCACGACCCGGTCCGCACCGCCCACGAATGGCTTTGCGGCAACCAGCCACCCGCCGGACGCCCGCCGAAGACCGGCCGCCGCCTCGGCGCTACGCAGCTCCGCCGCCTGGAAGCCCGGGTGATCGAGCTACGCCACCGTGACGACGTCGTCGGCAGCCGCGAACTACTCCCCGTCGTGCGCGCGGAACTCGACGCCGTCTGCCGCCTGGCCGCCGAGGCCGTCTACACCGACCGGCTCGGCATTCGCTTGCACGTCGTGATCGCCGAACTGGCTCAACTCGTCGGCTGGATCGCCTCCGACGCCGGCCACTACCGGCACGCCGAGCAGGTCTACCTCACCGGCGCTGCCGCAGCGGACACCGCCGGAGACCGGGTCCTGGGCGGGCAACTGCTGTCCAGCCTCGCCTACCAGATCACCAACATCGGCATACGCGAGGACGGCCTGCTCATCGCCAAAACCGCCGTGGCTGGTGCCGCCGGCGCGACTCCGATTGTACGGGCGTTGCTGCTGGAACGCCTCGCCTGGGCCGCTGCCCGCTGCCACGACCCGGACACCTGCCGTCGCGCCCTGGAAGCTGTTGACGACGCCTACGACCAGCGCAGCCCGGGAATCAGCGAACCGGAATGGGTGTACTGGCTCAACCGTGCCGAGATAGACGTGATGACCGCCCGCTGCCATATCCAACTCGGCCAACCCGCCGTCGCCGAACCCCTACTCACTCGTGCCCTGGCCGGCTACAACCCCGACCATGTGCGTGAGGTCGGCCTCTACCAAACCTGGCTCGCCGAAGGCTACGTCCGCACCGGCAACCACGACGCCGCCCGCCAAGTCCTCGACCACATCGACACCAGCGCCGTCGACGCCGGCTCCGTCCGCCTCCAACGCCGCATCGACGCCGTCACCCGCCTGACCACCACCGGCAACCATTGACCCCTCCGATCCCCGAGCCAGGCCGGGATTGGAAGCTCCACCGTGCGCGCACGTACGCCCACGTTGCTGTCACGGCTGCTGTCAACGTCGACATTCATCGATGAAAGACGCATGGCGACTCTGACCGCCTCCCAGCTCAGAGTCATGATCCACGCCATGCCGCCGCCGCGACCGTCGTAGCCGGTCCACACGCACTATGTCTTTGCTGGTAGCGAGCCGGTCCTCGTACACAATTGCGGTGAAACCGGCGACGCTGCTTTCAAAGGGTACAGGGCGCTTCCTGAGAAGGCGGGGCCGTGGAAGGCGTATCAGGAACACGTTACAGGTCGCGATTATGAAGAAACGTGGAGTTTGAATGGCCGAGACGTTCAGCTCGACGGTGGCACCACCAGAGGGTATATCGTTGAAGCTAAATGGATGGGTCGGAATGATGCGGCGTATGAGTCCTCGCCGTATAATGCGGCAGGAAAATTCTTCGATGAGGGGAAATTTGTCGACCAGACGAGGCGACTCTTGGCACTTGGGCGTGACCAGAAAAGTTTGGGTGTGCGCTATGCGGTCTCCAATAAGGCCGGTGCTAATTTTACACGTACGTTGCTCAGGGAGCGGTTCCCGGAGGAGATGGAAAGTGGCTTCCTTAGGGTTTTCCATGTTCCCGGCGATGGGATGTGAGGTACGGAGATGACTGGACCTTCTGCGGCTACGTTGCTGCTGGAGTTTGAGCGGGTCGTCCAAGTGGAAGCCGGTGAGGAGCTTGAAGTCAGGCTTAGAGCTACGGGCTGGGATCCACGGATGGCAGGGCTTCTCAGGCAATGGCGGAGAGGTGATCTTATTGTTACTCAGTATGGGCGCGGTTCAATTTCTTTCATTGAGGAGACGATTGATCTGTCGAATACGTATTTTGACGATCGCGACAGTGAAGAGCGTCTGATGGGTGATTTCGAGGAGAAGTTCACGAGAAGTCTTTCCGCCTGCTCTGCCGAATTGGGGGAGCCATCCTTCGTCGGCTCCTATGGTGACGTCGGTTTTCCAGAAGATCTCGATGCGGTGATGACCGCTCGGTGGATTCGTCGCTTTGGTGCAATCGCGCTTAATCTCAAGCATGAGGATCAGGGGGTTCCGTTTAGGATCACCGTTACCGCGGATTGAGTGCGTCGCTAATATAAGGTTTCTCGGTTTGGTACGACCGGAAACAGGATGCTTACTGCGCACAGTGAGACGGCTGGGGCCTTTTGGGCGGACAATCCGGTTTCCCTGCTCGGTCTAGCGGCTATTTTCGAATTCAAGAATCCGAGCGAATTCACAAGCCGTTGGTGGGAGACTGAGGGCGCCATTCGATACCCGCACGTTCCCGGGACTGCGCCTGAATATACCCCAGTCTACGGTCGGGAATGACACGACAATGACGGCGAGAACAGGGGCTGCCGTCCATGTAACTACTCAGGTCAGTTGATGGCGGGGATCCATGGCTGGCCGGATGTCAGTTGGACGAGGGCGTGGTAGAGGTTGATGCCGTGTTTGGTGGCGGTAGCGAGATATGTGCGTAGGTGGCAGAAGTGTTCGGCGCCGGTGAGGGTGCGCATCGCGCCGGAGA